>JAUNJN010000046.1 GCA_030533235.1 Eubacteriales bacterium
CTGACCAATATGCGGTATATAAATGGTTGGGTCGAAAGTATTGTCCTCCACCAGCTCTGGTGGAGGATTTTTTTACCAAAGGGTGGATGCACATGAAGAAAACAGGATTTTATATTATTAAAGATTCCTTTTTTGTGGATATGAATGAACCATATCTTAAAGGGAATAAAGAGGGTAATAGACCTCATTATTATTGCTTTGAGGATTTGGTTTCCGGTTTGTATTGGATGATTCCGTTATCAAGCAGAATAGATAAGTACAAAAAAATTGTTGAAAATAAGAAAAAAGCTGGAAAACCTTGTGATATTATACATATTGTGAAGTTGGATGATGATAGAGAAAGTGCTTTTTTGATCCAGGATATGTTTCCGATTACAGATGAATATATTGAACGGGAATATACGATTGCAGGAAATCATTTGATGTTAACCAGTGAGCATACTGTAAAGGAAATTGAGCAAAAGGCAAGAAAAGTGATGGGTATGTTAAAGAGAGGTGTTAAATTTACACCTACTCAACCGGATGTTATGAAAATAATTGAGAAATTAACAGAGAAATAATGGCCGTAGAGAGGCAAGGGTAATGCCTTAATCCAAATATCTCATTAGCGGGTAGACAGTCAGAGTTATGGCTGTCTATTTTTTTATTGAATTATAGTTGGAACGGAGGTATAATTTTGTTGGGACAATAGAAGAGCTTGTGAAAACAGTAGCATTGATTGGAGGTTTACATGGAAATTTCAAAGAGCGATTGGAAATTATTCAGAGCATGCATTGCTGAATGGCAGGAAAATTATATGGAACGCTTAGTGGAAGAATATATTGATATGTTGAATGGAAACGGAAATGCCTCGGATAAGTTCTGGGAGCTGGAAGAGCGAATAAAGAAGGACAAGAAACATCCGGGAGTTATGCTTGAATTAAGTAAAGGAAATATGATTTTCGATATTGTGGCACTGATTAATAGTGGTGTGATAACAACTGCTGATTTGGACGGGTTTAGTGATGAATTAAGAAAAAGTGTTGATTTTCTTTTGCATAGGTAAACGGTGCGCATACACATATATGAATTGCAGGTGATATTTATGAATATAGAGGCATATGATGCAGAGTCTTTGAGGAAGCTTGTCAGACTTCTCGAATATGAAAACAGATTGCTAAAAGAAAAACTGAAAAAAGAAAATATTCCATTTGATGAAGTCACTCCATTTGAAGAAACTATAGATAATGTGGAAGAGTATGATCCTGACCAGGGAGAACGTATTGTTAATCCGCCATTTATAACAGAGGAGATGGCGACGCACTTCTTTTCTATGTTTTGGGGACGAGAGGATGTTTTTGCCAAGCGAGGTAAAAACGGAGGTTATTTTCCACAATGCGAAAATCGTTGGAATGATAGGCTATGTCCGAAACAACGAGGCGAAAAGATGTTTTGTGATGAGTGTGAAAATACAAAATGGACAAAACTGGATGTTAAGAAAATAATTGCTCATTTATTGGGCTATAAAGAAGATGGTTCGGATGTAATCGGAGTATATCCATTATTGCCGAATGGAATGTGCAGATTTATTGTGTTTGATTTTGATAACCATGAAAAGGGCGCAGAGGCGACAGATTTTGCCAATACAGATAATGAATGGCATAAAGAAGTGGATGCCCTTAGAAAAATGTGTGAGATAAATGGTATTAAGCCATTGGTGGAGCGTTCTCGTTCCGGTAAAGGCGCTCATGTATGGATTTTCTTTAAGAAAGCTATACCAGCTTCTATAGCCAGAAATTTTGGATTTCTTTTATTAGACAAAGGTTCTGCATCAATTAATCTGAAATCGTTCCATTATTATGACAGAATGTATCCTTCACAGGATGTGGCAAGTAGCATTGGTAATCTGATTGCTTTGCCTTTGCAGGGACAGGCTCTTAAAAATGGTAACAGTGCCTTTGTGGATGCAAATTGGAATGCGTACCCAAATCAGTGGGATGTTTTGCTCAATAAAACAGATAAGCTGGGTATAGAAGATATTGAAAAATATATGGCAAAGTGGCAGGCAGAACTGGCAGAAAATCGAGGGATGATAGCTGGTACTGATATGAATAATAGACCAAAGCCATGGAAAAAGAAGTGTGAGTTTGTTAAGGCAGATGTTGTTGGCAAACTTCATATGGTGTTAAGTAATGGTGTTTATATTGATACGCTAAATCTTATGCCAAGAATACAGAATCAGATTCGAAGTCTGGCAGCCTTTGACAATCCGGAATTTTATAAGAATAAGAGACTGGGATATTCTAATTATTACAATTTTAGCGCTGTATATTTGGGAAAGGATGTAGATGGATACATACAGATTCCAAGAGGACTGAAGGAACAAATTATAGAAGAATGCAAAAAGTCCGGAATTGCTGTTGATATATCTGATCAAAGGGAAAAAGGTCGACCAATCAGAGTTTCTTTTAAAGGTGATTTACGAACACAGCAGGAGTTGGCGGCAGAGAAGTTATTGACTTATTCAGATGGTGTATTAAGTGCGGCAACGGCATTCGGTAAAACGGTTGTGTGCAGTTATCTGATTGCGGAACGTAAGGTAAACACGCTTATTTTGTTACAAAGTAAGGATTTGCTTAACCAGTGGGTTGATGAACTGAATAAATTTTTGGATATCAAAGAAGAGCCACCGGAATATGAGACGAAAACGGGCAGGAAGAAAAAGAGGGATAGTGTTATAGGGGTTCTGCATGGCAGTAAAAATACTCTGACGGGTATTGTAGATGTCGCAATGGTGGGGTCTATGTACAGTAAGGGTAAATTTAATGATTTAATTAATTCATACGGAATGGTAATTATGGATGAATGTCACCATGCGGCATCCAATACATCTATGGAATTGTTGCAGAAAATCAATGCAAAATATGTTTATGGAGTTTCTGCGACACCAAAGCGTGGAGACAGCTTAGATAAAATTATTTATATGCTGCTAGGACCACTTCGGCACAGATTTACAGCCTTGGAAAGAGCACAGGAGCAGGGAATAGGACATTATTTTGTTCCGAGGTATACAAGAGTTGTGGATACTGCTGACAGCAAGGATGATATCAATAAAGCATACAGTCTGATTAGTGCCAATAAAGTGCGTAATGAGATGATTGTAAATGATGTGATAGCATGTATTGTGATGAAGCAGACTCCGGTCATTTTGACGAGGTTTAAGGAACATGCAAAGCTTTTATATGACACTCTGCAAGAAGAAGCTGATCATGTATTCCTTTTGTACGGAGATAATACGGATAAAGAAAATGCGGATATACGAGTTAGATTGAAGCAGGTTCCTAAAAATGAATCTCTCATTTTGGTTGCAACCGGTCAGAAGATAGGAGAAGGTTTTGATTTTCCAAGACTTGATGTGTTGATGCTTGCAGCACCGGTATCTTTTGAAGGGCGTCTGGAACAGTATGTGGGGAGATTGAATCGAGATTACGAGGGAAAAGAAGCTGTTTATGTGTATGATTACATTGACCCACATGTGAGATACTTTAATAAAATGTATTCTAAAAGGCTTAGGACATACAAGAAGACCGGATTTTCTATATGGACAGGAGATGTGCATTCTAAGCAGATAATTAATGCGATATATGATTCCGGTAATTACACGGAAAAATTCGAGCAGGATATTGTGGAAGCAGAAAAATCAATTGTAATTTCCAGTCCGGACATACGACAGGACAAGATTGACAGATTATTAATATTGGTCAAAGACCGTCAGGAAAAAGGTGTAAGTGTAACAGTTATTACTACAGATCCGGAGGAAGTGGTTTATGGCAGTGCAGATGTATGTTATGGCTTGATAAACGAGATGAAACAAGTAGGAATAAATGTAGTGACAAAGGCAGAAGTTGAAGAAAGATTTGCTGCTATAGATGATGAATTGGTATGGCACGGAGGTATGAATCTACTCGGAAAGGTAGATGTTTGGGATAATTTGATGCGTATTAAAAATCATCAGGTGGTGGCAGAACTGTTAGAGATTGCGCTTGGTACTACAACAGAAGCTGAAGGAGACTGATAACTATATGAAAAAACAACTGAGATGCTACATCTACACCCGTGTATCCACCTCCATGCAGGTAGATGGCTACAGCTTAGACGCGCAAAAGGATAAATTGCATAAATACGCTGATTACCAGGATATGATTATCGCAGGCGAATACTCTGACGAAGGTAAATCTGGTAAAAGTGTGGAAGGAAGACCACAGTTTCAGCAAATGCTTCAGGACATTGAAACAGGTAAAGACAACGTGGATTTCGTACTCGTATTCAAGTTATCCCGCTTTGGGCGAAACGCAGCGGACGTATTATCATCCCTTCAGAGAATGCAGGATTTTGGTGTTAATCTTATCTGTGTGGAAGATGGTATCGACAGTTCCAAGGACGCAGGAAAGCTTATGATTTCTGTGTTATCTGCGGTGGCAGAAATTGAACGAGAGAATATATTAGTGCAGACCATGGAAGGTCGAAAGCAAAAAGCAAGAGAGGGTAAGTGGAACGGTGGTTTTGCACCTTATGGTTATCAGCTTATCAATGGCGAGTTGCACATAGCTGAGGATGAGGCAGAGATTATTCGAATTATTTACGATAAGTTTGCCAATACCACTATGGGAATTGCCGCGATTGCCACATTCCTTAACAACAGCGGATACAAGAAAAAGCTTCGCCAGAATAATACCATTGAAGGATTTTCTACATCCTTTGTAAAAGGTGTTTTAGATAATCCTGTATACTGCGGGAAATTGGCATTTGGCAGAAGAAAGAATGAGAAGATTCCAGGCACAAGGAATGAGTACCACATTGTGAAGCAGGACAAGTATATGCTTAACGACGGTATCCACGAAGCGATTGTTTCGGAAGAATTGTGGAATCAGGTGCATAAAAAGAGACAGGAAACAGGTGTTGCCAACATCAAAACCCACAGCTTGGATCACGAGCATATTTTATCCGGTATCATTAAATGTCCGATATGTGGAAGTGGTATGTATGGTAATGTCAATCGCAAGAAGCATCCGGATGGTGGTTATTATAAAGATTATTTTTATTATGCCTGCAAGCACAGAACCTTTGTAAACGGTCATAAATGTACTTACCGTAAACAGTGGAGTGAGGATAAAATCAATGCGGCGGTGGAAGAAGTTATTCGCAAGCTTGTCAATAATGAGAAATTCAAGACAGAGATTCAGAAGCACATCGGTAACAGCATTGATACGAATGAACTGGATAGAGAGCATGAGGGATTACAGGAGAGATTAAAGCAAGTAACCGGAGCCAAGAACAAACTGGCAAATCAAATGGATAACTTATCCGTATCGGACAAGCATTATGACAAGAAGTATGAGGATATGCAAGTGCGTCTGGACAAGCTTTATGATGAGATAGAGGAAATTGAAACTTCCATTGAAGCTGTAGAGACAAGACTGTATAATATTAAGCAGGAAAAGATATCCGGTGAAAACGTGTATCAGTTCTTATTATTCTTTGATAAGCTCTATGATAGATTTACGGATATGGAGAAAAAGACATTTATGAAGAGCTTCCTTGCAGATGTTAATATTTACGAGGAAGCGCAGCCAGACGGAAGGATACTTCGTAGTCTCAAGTTCCGATTCCCAGTATTTTTCAATGGAAAAGAGATATACGAATTGGATTGGGACAACGAAAGTACCGTTGAGTCAGTCGTTCATCTGTCACGAGTGTAAACGAAGTGAGAGTTGATTACGACTGACCATGCGATAGCTGTCCACGATTGGCGAGCACAAAGTGCGAAGACAGAGAGGAAACAGCGAACCGCGGAGTCAGTCGTTCATCTGTCAAAAAAACGAATGATGTAACTATGCTGTGGATACAAGGAATGACATCTGATCAGTAATGTAAATTGATTGGTGGAAGAATATGAATATTAATATTAGACAAATAAAGGATAATGAGTATTGTTTCCTGGATGATTTTTTATATGAAGCAATTTTTATTCCGAAGGGTGTAGAAGCACCGCCGAAAGATATTATTTGTGCACCTGATTTACAGGTTTATGTGCAGGATTTCGGTAAGCAGGAAGGCGATATTTGTTTTGTTGCCGAAGTGGAAGAAAAGATAGTCGGTGCTGTCTGGGTTCGTATTATGAATGACTATGGACATGTTGAAGATGGTGTTCCGTCTTTGGCGATATCGTTATATAAAGAATACCGAGGTCTTGGGATTGGAACAGCAATGATGAGACAGATGTTGACGGAATTAAAAGGCAGAGGATTTCAGAAAGCTTCTCTGTCAGTACAAAAAGCAAATTACGCAGTGAAGATGTATAAAAATGTTGGCTTCGAGATTGTTTATGAAAACGAAGAAGAGTATATTATGGTGTGTAGCCTATAGTACCGGTTATTCTTATGAAATCCGATATGTAAATTGTAACGGGGGTAAAGAAATGAATGAGATAATTTCAAAATTACAAGATAAGGATGATAAAGCTGCATATGAGTATTCTAAATTACTTGGAGCAGAGTCGGCTGAATCTGACAAGTATCTTCCTATGATTCCGCAATTCGCTGATATGCTTGAGGATAAGAGTTCCTATGTGAGAACCAGAGGATTTATTTTGATTTGTAATCAGGCGAGATGGGCGGAAGAAGGTCAGATAGCAGATGTTTTCGATCGAATGAGTGCCCTGCTTTATGACTCAAAGCCTACTGTGGTAAGACAGTGTCTTTCGGCATTGCACGAGGTAGCATTGTATAGGCCGGAGATGGAAGAAATGATTATTGATGCTGTTAATAAGATAGATGTTCAAAAATATAAGGACAGTATGTCGCCGCTTATTAAAAAAGATATTGATGAGCTGATGAAAGTGTTTTAGAATCGGAAAGGAGCCATAATGTCAGCAATAAAAAAAAGATTTATAGCTATATTCGCGATTTTAACACTTGTAGTAATAGCAGTTGTAATCGTGATTGTATGCACGAAGAAACCGAACAATTCCCATCGTGAAATAAAGTCCGGAACGGATTTTGAAAAGGAATATTTTAAAGCGTTCAAGGAGCAGGATTACGATACCTTGTATGCGCTCATGTATGAACCATATTTGGATGCGGTAGCAAAGGAAGAAGGCGTTCCAAGTATGAAGTCCAATGTGACGGATTATTATAAGTTTTTAAACGATAAAGTTACATACGAACATGGAAATGTTAAAAATATCAAGCAGAAGCTGAGCGTAACTACGGATTTGAAGCAGGAGGAGCTTGATATCGTTAATAAGGAATTCGCATATTTAGGACTTAAAGAAAAGGTTCAGGCAGGCGTGCACATATCACTGATTATTACGTATGAGTGTGAACAGGAAACGGCGGATGTTGATTTCGAATATTATGCAATTGAAGTTGGCGGACAATGGTATTTCTACAACTTTGAGCTACTTCCGATCTATGCGGAAACAACCGGGGATGCAGCGGAGGGAATAACCGATGATGAAGGACAGGATGTTTTGGACGGCAAGGAACACACCCTTGAATTTGTTCTGGATTATGGTACGGAAAATGAAAAAGTCATTTTAACAAAAGAAGATATCAAGGTGGCGGAAGCATTCGTATCGGATTCTAATTTTGTGAGAGAATATGTTGTTCAGCTACAGTTTACGGAAAAGGGAACCGGAATTTTTGCGGAGGAAACAGCGTCCAATATCGGAAAAAAAATTACTATTGTCTGTGATGGCGAAGTCATACTGGAACCGACGATAAATGTTCCGGTAGTAGATGGGATAACGTGGATTAATAATTTTGATTCGCTGGAGGATGCACAAGCCTTTGCGGATAAACTGAAATAAGATGCTGCTTACAGGTTTCAAAGAAGAGAGTACGGACTGGATGATAAAAATGCAGAATTCAAAACACATTACAATTTTTTCAGATAAAAAGAAAATAGTTCTTGGAACCAGCACGATCCTTTATGTGCAAAAGACAGGGAATCATGTGGAGATACATGTTTCCGGAGGGAAGGTCTATAATACGAGGCTGACGCTTGGAGAGCTTGCGAATCAATTGGGCGACAGCTTCATCAGAGTACATCGGGGTTGTATGGTTTCTGTGATGGCGATACATGAGATTACGGACAATATAAACTTAATCAATGGTGAGACGCTTATATATACGATACGAAAGAAAAAAGAAATCATCGGTCAGTTTCATGAGAAACAAAAGCGCATGATTGCAGGTTTTACGGAAGAAGGTGTTCCTGCGACAGAGGAGGAATACCGGAGATATTACAGCAGCTTCGAAAACCTGCCTTTTGCGTTTACGGATATCGAGATGGTGTTTGACGAAGAAAGGCACGCGGTGGACTGGATTTTCCGTTATGGGAATCCGGCACTTGCTAAGCTGGAAAAGCTTCCGCTGGAGCGACTAATCGGAAGTTCGTTTGGGAGTTTGTTTTCCAATATGGATTCCAAGTGGCTTCGAAGCTATGAGAGGGCGGTTAATTTTGGAGAGACACTCGAAATTATTGATTATAGTCCGGAAATCGATACATATCTTAAGGTGATTTGTTTTCCGACTTTTCAGGGTCATTGCGGATGTATGCTGTTTGATTGTTCGGAAATAACGCTTACGCAAAATAGCAATGACGCTGCAAAGGCACTTATGCTTTATTTCGGCAACTTGTCAGATTATCTGCTCTGACTGCTGTTTGTCGCGTTTGAATGTCGTTTTATCACGTTTTCGTTGATTCCGGATACAAAAAAAGATACAATGGATAGAATAATTTATGGTATTTTGCAATGAAAGTAGCAGTGATAGAGAGGCAAAAGGAGGAACATTGATGAGAGAGAAAATAAAAAAGAAGGTAGCAATGTTGGTTGTGATTGTTCTTGCGTTTGGAATTGGTGTACCAAGCAATCACGTTTCGGCTTACACAATGGTCGATAATACAATTACACTTGATAGTGCAGGGTCTGAACAACTGACAGTTTCCGATGCATCAACCTATGATTATGTTATTCCTTACGGTTGTGAACTGATCATTGCAGACGGAGGCAGCGTTTCGGGAAAAATCACTGTAGATGGAGGAACGCTTACAATACAAGAAGGCGGAATCGTCGATCGTATTATCGGAAAT
The DNA here is from genome assembly GCA_030533235.1 of Eubacteriales bacterium. Taxonomy (GTDB): domain Bacteria; phylum Bacillota; class Clostridia; order Lachnospirales; family Lachnospiraceae; genus Coprococcus_C. Next base: position 9,136 of record JAUNJN010000046.1, read on the forward strand.
AACGGTACGATTGATAACAGCGGTATTATTCGCGGAGATATGCTCGGAGATACCTTGTATATGACTATTGGGGTTTTAACAAATTATGAATCCGGTATTATAGAGGGAGATGTTTATTCGGGAACGAATGTAACGCTCGAAAACTACGGAACAATTAACGGAGACGTTTACTTCAATTATTCGTATGGAATTAAGAATTATGGGTATATGAATGCTGTCAGTGTGATTTTTTGTACCTTCGAAAATTACGGATCGGTAGGAAGTTGCTCGCTGCCTGCAGACGCGGGTTCGTGCGGAATTAAAATGGGAGCAAACAGCAGCATCGAAACATTGAATTGCCCGAAGCTTAATGATGGATTTTTTGTAAAAATCAATGTGGAGGACGGAGCAAAAGCAGGTACTGCAGTGATTGACACGGATTCGTTGGATAACAGTGAATTATCCGGGGTATTGAAAATCTTAAATTCTCTTGTGTTGTCAGGAACAAGCCCGATTCAATCGAAATTAAATATCGGAGTAACAGATAGTACAACCATTACAAAAAATTCTATATATGACGGTTGGTATGTTCGGTACGGAGATGATAATTATCGTCTTCCTGCATCCAAATTTGAAGGAAATACCATGACGGATATGTACAATCTGACGATATCAAAGACATCCATTGTAATTCCGGATTTGGAAGTAGCATACGGAGCAGAGGATATTACAACAACCGCTCAATCATTTGCAATAGTCAATCCGGGCATGTGCGATATGAAATTCAGGATCACCGAAATACCTTCGTTTGTGGAGGTATATAACGGAACAGGCAAATTGTCAGAAGGGAATGTCATTGCTTTATCAAGCGGCTCTGATATAACGCTTAGTGTAAAGGCAAAAGAGGGAAATGCAGTAGGGGATTACTCTGACGATTTAAGTCTGGAGCAATGGACGGACGTTGGAGAAGCCTTGGGTGATAGTGTATCCATTATGGCAGGCGATATCCTTGTGTCTACGGACAGTATTCCGGTTACCATGAAGGTTAACAGAAAAAATGGTGAAGCAACGGTAACCGTTGCTGACATATATTATGGTGGAACAATCACCCCTGTTGTAACATCTGCTACAAACGGAACAAATAATGTGACCTACAAATACAAGGTAAAGGGAGCAGAGGATTCAACATATACGGAAACAAAGCCAACTGCAGCAGGAGAATATACGGTGCAGGCGATCTTTGCACAGACAGCAGAATATAATCAGGTGACGGCAACTGACAATTTTTCAATTCTTCGGAAGATGGGAAGCGGTTCGATCACAATATCAGATGTATATTATGGAGGAACAATCACCCCTGTTGTGGCGTCTGCTACAAACGGAACAAACAATGTGACCTGCAAATACAAGGTAAAGGGAGCAGAGGATTCGACATATACAGCTGTCAAACCGACAGAGGTCGGAGAATATATGATATGTGCAACCTTTGCGCAGACCGATGAATATGAAGCGGTAGTAGTAACATCGGATTTTCAGATTAAATATTTGCCGACGCCGGAAAATCCATACAACGTTAGCGGAACACAGGGCAAAAACAGTTACTATACGTCGGATGTGACAATTACGCCGGCACAAGGCTATTTAATTGCAAACACATTGGATGGTACATACAAACAGACGTTGACAGTCAGCAAAACTACGGATGTGATGAATGTTTATCTCAAGAAGATTGCTACCGGAGAAAAGACAGCCGGCATTTTTGTTCCGACCATCAAAATAGATAAAGATGCCCCAAGCATTAATGCGGTTGACGGGGAGACAAAGTATGGCGAACAAATTGAACTTACAGTTGAGGATAATGATCTTGAACAGGTTCTTGTGAACTGGAAAATAGTAGAAGTGCAAAATAACAAGGCGATACTTACGCTGTCATCTAATTATGGACAGGAAACATATGAGATTACCTGTATTGATGCAGCGGGAAATGTCAGTAAGATAACGGTTGTAGTCGCAGCGGACTGGATGAAGAATCGTACAATTCCGTCAGGTTCCAAAGTAAGACTTTCTGCGGACCTTTCCTACAAGCTGGGTGGTGGAACCTGGCAGGTAGAGGGGGATGGGACATCCTACGCAGGAAATGTTACATTCTATGTAAGCAAGGATGGAGAGTATTCGTTTACAGAGATTGATTAACGATGGCTTTGATAATATTGCAGTATAGGAGCAGAAGGGTATGGAGAAAAACGGAAAGAAAAAATGGATAGTTATTAGTATTGTTGCGGTTGTAGCGATTATAGCTGTATGTCTGATTGTTGTGTTTACCCGCAATAAAAAGGAAGCATATCGATTAATTAAAGTATTTGACCTGGATGGCAGGGCGACGATAAGCAGAGCGGAAATCGGCGATATTGATGCTTATCAAAATATGGTGCTCGAATCCGGAGATGAGGTGTTTCAGAATGAAGGTATGATGACCTTAAAGCTGGATGAGGATAAGTATGTGTACGTTGAGGAACAGACGAGGTTTTCGCTTGTTGCAACGGGAGACGGTGTAAACAGTAAAACAACTATCGAGCTTGAGCAGGGCGCTATTACAAATGAACTGCAGAACAAGCTTCCTGCAGATGCATCGTACGAAATAAATACACCGAACTCATCCATGTCGGTTCGTGGTACGACCTATCGAGTTTGTACATATCTTGGCGAAGACGGAATCACATATACGGTAGTTGCAGTTTTCGAAGGAACGGTTACAACCAGATTATGTTATCCGGATGGTACGATAGCAGATGAGGAGGTATCAATTGAAAAGGGTAAACAGATTATAATATATGAGGATGCAGAGACGACAGATTATCTGACAGGTGTTGAGGATATCGATTATTCAATTATTCCGGAGGATGTGTTGATTAACCTGATTGAGATTTCGGAGAACGGAACCGAACTGTCGCTTACTACAGATGAACTCAAAGCACTTTTAGAGAAAGGTCCGTACACGGTCACATTTATGTATAATGGAAGTGTGTTTGGAACACAGACTGTGGAGAACGGAGCATATGCGCAAGTGCCGACTTTAAATCCGGCGTTATCCGGTGGCTGGGATTTTGACTTTTCGACTCCGATTACGGAAGACACAGAGATTCATTGGAAATAAGTGTGAGGAGGTCCGACATGAATGCTGAATATCTAAGAACTTTGCCGACGATTCGCGAATTCTTTAAAATTAACGAAACGGGAGAATTGCAGGAAGGTGTCAGACTGTTACTCGAAGCTATGACTGAGATTACCATACCGTCCGGGCAGGATATTGTGACAATCGGTGCAGAATCGGAGGATGGTATGTATATCATCTTAGATGGTGTGACGCAGGTGCTCGACAAGGATGAAAGGCTGATTAACACACTTGGATCGGGCGATTTCATCGGTGAGCTTGGACTGATTAACAACGATAGGCGAGGGGCAACTGTGCGCGCGCAGGGAGATGTGCGATGCGCCAATATCTCGAAATCGTTGTTTGAGGACATAGCAGCACAAAACAGAAAAATATACGGCACATTTATGAATATGCTGTACACGAAGACAACCAAATTGGTGACGGAGCAGCAACGTATCAAGTCGGAGCTTGAGGTTGCAACAAGAATCCAGGCAGGCTGCCTGGAAAATGATTTCACGGAGTTTAACAAACTGGATCATGTGATGCTGACTGCAGCAATGCGCCCGGCAAAGGAAGTGGGCGGTGATTTTTATGATGTTTTTATGATTGATGACACGCATCTTTGCTATCTGATTGCAGATGTATCCGGGAAGGGTGTCCCGGCAGCATTGTTTATGAGTATGGCGAAGATTCACATAAGAAATTATGCGACACTGGGACTTCCGCTTGCGGAGGTTTTTTGCCGCGCCAACAATAACCTTTGCTATAAGAATGAAGAGGGAATGTTTGTAACGGCGTTTATATGCGTATTGGATATTGCTTCAGGCGATGTGACCTTTGTAAATGCAGGACATAATCTTCCGTTTATCCAAAAAGGGAATGGTGAATTTTCTATGATACAGGCTAAGGCGAACCTTGTGCTTGGCATGATGGAAGATATTCCATATCGGGAACAGCATGTTATGCTTAATCAGGGAGATTGTATGTACTTATATACGGATGGTGTGACGGAGGCATTGAATCCTTCGCAACAGCTGCTTGGTGATGCGTATCTTTGCGATATGCTTAATCGTCATAAGGAAAAGGCGAATGATGTGGACGGATTTGTGCAGGCGATGTATGACGAAGTAGACGCATTTGCGGATGGTGCGATGCAGGCGGATGATATTACGATGGTATATATTAGCAGAAAGTAGATTGGATGGTATGACTACGATTTCGGAGGGACTATGGAAAAGAAAAAGCTATTGAGAGATTTATTGGAAAGTCTGCTTGTAGTAGCTCTTGTATTTTTCCTGACAATAACAAATTTGTTCTATTCAGTAGACTATATGCTCAAGGATTCGCTCTATCAAAAGCCAAGAGGAATTGACAACCGGATTAAGATTATTGCCATCGATGAGCGCACGCTTGACGTGTTAGGACCGATTCAGACATGGTCGAGACAGCAGTATGCGGACTTGATTGATACTTTGAATGCGAATGAGGATGCCAAACCGGCAGTGATAGCGTTTGATATTATCTTTTCAGGTCATGTTGATGAAGCCGGGGATATGGCATTTGCAAACAAGGCTTTGGAAAGTGGTAATGTGGTTGTCGCATCACAGTTTATTTACAGTGAGAAATACGAGGTTCTTGAGAATGGTTTGCGCACATATCCGATTGATGCCGTGGTGTATCCATATGAGGAGCTTTTGGATGTTGTTGATGTCGGTTATGCAAATGTGGCACAGGACTCCGACGGAAAGGTTCGGCGTATTATTGCGGAGGAAACATATGAGGGACAAAGCTATAACAGCTTCTCCAAGATGATTTATGAGAGGTATTGTGAACAACAGGGAATTGCCCCAAATTCAATTAAAACGGACAAATACGGACGAACCTTGATTAACTACTCGGGAAAACCGTTTGATTATGAGTGCATTTCCATGATAGATATTTTGGAAGGAAGAATTGACTGTCGTGCGCTGAAAAACAGCATTGTAATTGTCGGGGCGTATGCAACCGGTATGCAGGATAATTTCAAGGTGCCGAATGGCAAAAGCGCTCAGATGTACGGAGTGGAAATCCATGCCAACATCCTGCAGTCGTTCATTCAGGGGCGATTTGCGGTAACCGGAAACCCATATCTTTTCGGATGTATCTTTGCGGCTTTGGCAGCACTCATTCATTTTATTTTTAAGAGAAGCAAGGTGTGGGTGTCCGCCATATTGCTTGTTGTTGTCATCGGAGCCGAGCTTTTTGCAGGTGTAACGCTTAATAACAATGGTACGACAATCAGTCTGATTTATTTGCCGATTGTTGTCGTAGGATCATATATATACAGTCTTGCAATCGGATATATTCGTGAGAAAATCAAACGAAAGAAGGTCGTAAACGCCTTCAAAAAATATGTGGCACCGGAGGTCGTGGAGGAAATCTCGAAAAAGGGAGATTTCAAAATTGAACTTGGTGGAGAAAATCGCGACATCGCAGTGCTTTTTGTTGATATCAGAGGGTTTACAACGATGTCCGAGGTGTTACAGCCGGAGCAGGTAGTTGAGATATTAAATCAGTATCTAAATCTTACGACCAATGCAATTTTTAAGAATCGCGGAACGCTCGACAAGTTTGTCGGTGATGCGACGATGGCGGTATTTAATTCGCCGTTTGATTTGGATGATTATGAGTTTCGTGCTGTTTGTGCTGCCATGGATATCGTGGCGGGAGGTGCAGCACTTGAGGATTCTCTGATGAAGCAATATGGTCGTACGATTGGGTTTGGTGTTGGGGTCAACTGCGGACCGGCGGTTGTCGGCAACGTAGGGTGTGAATTCCGTATGGATTTCACGGCAATCGGTGATACTGTCAATACTGCGGCACGACTTGAGGCAAATGCGAAAAAAGGGCAGGTCTTAATCAGCGACACGGTCTACGAGCGTGTAAAGGATCGCGTAGAGGTAGAAGAAGTTGGCGAAATTCCGTTAAAGGGAAAGAGTAAGGGCGTATTTGTATATTCGGTTGTGTCCGTGAAACGTGATAATGAGGGTGAATGATTTGAAGCTAAATAATATTCTGATAATACCTGACAAAGCCCATATCGATGAGAGTATGCGTCTTTGTGAAGCATATCATTGCGGATTTGAGTATAATGATTTCTTTCTTCCGGCGGTGCTTGACGATAAGGCGATATTAAGAGAGACAATTGATTTTTACAAGAATCTAAACGGACGTCCAAAGTATTGCACCAGTCATGGCGCTTTTTTCGATGTCACGGTCTTTTCTGAGGATGCGATGATACGGGAGGTGTCCGATTACAGAGTCGAACAGAGCTTAAGTATTGCAGAGGAGCTTGGTGCAAAGGCAGTCGTTTTTCATACAAACTATATTCCGAATTTCAATCTGGAAAGCTATCGCGAGGGCTTTGTTTTGCGCAATTACGAATACTGGTCCGCAAAGCTTGAAAAATATCCGGATCTAAACATCTATATGGAGAATATGTATGATACCGACTGGACATTGCTTGCCGAGCTGGCTAAGCGATTAGGTCCCAATGAGCGTTTTGGTGTTTGTCTGGATTACGCGCATGCGCATGTATTTGGAGATGCAAATAATATTGACGGTTGGGTAAAGGGGCTTGCTCCGTATGTGAGACATTTACATATCAATGATAATGATTTCAAATCGGATTTACATTTGTCACTTGGAGAAGGAAACATTGATTGGTGTCGTTTTTCGGATTACTATCAAACATATTTTCCGAATGCATCGGTGTTGATTGAGACACGGAAAACGGAGAATATAAGAAAATCATTGGAGTTTATCAGCTGCTTATAACGATTAAGGGGGCTATATGGAAAAACAGAAGAAAGAACTGACAGTTGATGCGACGCTTTCGCATCTGGATGAAGTTGTTGGGTTCGTGGAGGCATCGCTCGGTATGACATCCTGCCCGATGAAGATTACGATGCAGGTTGTTCTGTGTATAGAGGAATTGTATGTCAATGTTGCGAGCTATGCGTATGAGGAGACGAACGGAAGCTGTACAATCTATTTGGAAACACAGCATACGGATACGGACGGTATGGTTGTGATTGAAATTATTGATTCCGGAAAACCGTTCAACCCGCTTGAAAAAGAGGATCCGGATATTACTTTGTCCGCTGACGAGCGCAAGATTGGCGGACTTGGTATTTTTATGGTTAAAAAAAGTATGGATAAAGTCATATATAATTATAAAGATGAAAAAAATATGTTGAGGTTGGAAAAGTCTTGGCATGTATGATAAATTAATAATATTATAGAAATATGGAGGAGATTAAGTTTGAAACAAATAAGTAGAAGACAACCAAGAAATAAAGGGCATAGCAAATA
>JAUNJN010000009.1 GCA_030533235.1 Eubacteriales bacterium
CATCTGATTTCCAGATTTCCGGAAGTGCGATTTCATCGCACAAGAATATTCATCTTTCAAGCGGAATTCCACCTCCTTCTCCTGCATGTCCTTTTTCCCATACTATGAGAATTAACTTAACGTTATACCTATCATTTTTTGTAAAAAAAAGAGCTTCAAGAAATACATTAACTTCTTGAAACCCTTCTTTGCATCTTAACGATAAACCGCTAAAAACTAATATTCAATTGTTTTTCGTACCTTATATACCTGCCATACCTCACGTACCTGATATACCTATATTATCCCTTTTGGTCGACGAAATAGTAAAATTATCCGAATTATCCTTTTTATCCGAATTATCCCTTTTATCCGAATTAGTCATAAAATGGCCGTTTTAAACTGTCTTGCTAATTCTTCGACTTAGCAAGACACGCACTTTGTATATCACTTCGTTCATCAAAAGCAATACTTGCCAGGGTAATGCCCTAAGACCCTATCATTATTCTTCCTCACAAATTACTATTCCTTTTTTCTTAGCAACTCCTCAAGTATCACCTCACTTATATCGTCTTGTTTCTCCATAAATGATCCAACACTATTGGGATTATCATAATCATCCGGATAAAACACTCCTATCATCTTATTCAAAGGACATTCAAAAATACGAAGATTGGAAATATCATCAATCAGTGTTTTTTCTTTTTCGATAATCGTAGTACATTCTCTTATCAAAGCGTCCTTATCATCAAATACCCCTAGCACTTCAACCGTATCAAAAGGATGTATTACAGATAAAACCATTACTGTTTTTTCGTTAACCGTATGTTTCTTCGCATAATCGATAAGAATATCATCCCATTTATCAATCCAAAGTTCCGAATCATTTAATTTCTTTGATATTTCTTCAAAGATTGATTTTCGTATTATAATCGGAACGCCGCACTCGCTCTTTACACACTTCCAATGCTTAACCTCCTTGGAGAAATCCACTGTGTAACCATCATATGTAAAGTACCTAAGTACCGGAAACAGTTTGCTCCATTCAGTATAATAATTTAGATTATTAAGTTCCTTACCTGATAATTGCACCTCTTCTGCGTCTTCTGTAATCATTATGACACACCCGGGGCCGATTGCATCACTTTTGCTAAAATAATATGCTATGACCTTGTTAAATAAATCCTCAGTTAAATCCTCTATAATTATATGTCTTCTATCGTCAAATTCCATTTCCATTTGCTCCTATCAAATATTTCAACTTCATATTCAGATCCGTTATCATTATCATAATCATATTTATAAGTACATAAGACCTGTCTTGAGCTATCAGTATATCCTTCTTCAAAAAAGTTTTATCTATAGAATAAACGTCATTTGATAATACTTTTTTACTGCAAGAAAGCTGTATCTATACTTTAAAATGTCTAATCTCGAGAATAGAACTCTTCTCCCGTCTCTAAGCATATTCCTGCCAGTCTCCCTTTATGAGAACATGCACAGCAATCAATCGCAATATGATTATTTCCTTTAAATATGTATCCGGGTTTTGGATTACAAGATATATGCTGTGTTGGCGTGTGACCTGTAATTACTATCTTATCCTCAAAGTAAGGAATATCATAATCTGGTCGATGCCAAACCAATTCATCAAGTGAATAATCCTCCATCGGTGTTAAATAACAGAAGTTATCACCCAAACCGGCATGAACCAAAATATACTCCTGCCCATTTACAGTGATTTCTGCATACGTTTCAAAATCACCTATAAAATCCAAAATATCATCTTGCTCTTCTTTTGTTAGACTTTGAAACTCATCCATTGTGGATTTCGCTCCGTTACGCATCCAATCAGGCAAATATAGCATGTCTTTTTCCTTCAATGAACTAATAAAATCTTCGGTTATTTCATTTTTTAGTAATTTTAAGCATTTCATGGCCATAATCTCATGATTACCTATCAGACATCTACAGTTTTTTAAAGTCATGAGATATTGCAATGCCTTGATTGGATGTTTGCCCCTATCGACAACATCTCCAAGAACATATAAATAATCTTCCTCGTTAAACTTCATTTTTTTTATAAGTGTTATTAGCTGTTCGTATTCCCCATGGATATCACCAATTACATATGTTGACATTAGTTTTCCTTTCTGTAAACTTTATTCCAGATTTCTTCCATTTCATCTATCGAGTGGGCATCATAACCATATAATATCCCTATTTGATTTGGAATCATCTCCCAGAAATCTTCTTTATATTGATTCTTTCGTCGCATAGAAGTATAGTTCTTTTCCAAATATATTTCTTTATTTGCAATAACTTCCTCAACAAATTCCTTAATAATTTCCTTTTCCTCTGAATCTATCTTCTTTCTTCTTCTGAATGCTCTATCAGGATGAGCGACTACATCAAAATAATTTGTTTTTATCCCTTCAATCATTGCTTTAAAGCAACCTGTATATTCCATTGATTTATCATCATCTGCAAAACTATATACTCCTTGCTCATGTTCATAAAAGTGTTGTCCAAGAACCATAACATCAATACCTGACATATTACTAAGTTCACCAATATAGCTATCATAACTTGGGAGATATTCGACCTCTAGACCACAAAGTATCTCAATCTTATTAATATATTTTTCTCTTATTTCATTTACAGTATGTATGTATTCAGGCAGTTCTCCAATAGACATTCTGTTTTTAAAGATATCTCCAGGAAAAGGAGCATGATCCGTAAAGACAATTCTTTTAGCTCCTAACTCTATTGCTTTAGTAACATATGCTTCATCACGTACCTGTTCAGCGTGTTTACATCTAAAAGTATGAATATGGAATATTTCATTTTCTTCAGGTTTATACTTTATTTTCATCACATATTTCCTCAAAATTGTTTCTATTTATTTATAATTCATTTTTCGCTTTACTTTTTCTTACCGCTATATTAATCTCTTTGCCTCATACTATAACTATCGCATCCTTATGAGTAGAATCTCTCACCTGTTTCAAGGCACATACAGGCTAGTCGACCATTAGGAAGCCCACAACCAAAATCCATCATATACAGATTTCCGATCTCCATCTCGGCCTACAAAGGGAGCTTCATTAACTCTTCTGCAATATTCAGCATATCAACCTCAGTAAGCCTTTCGTTCATCAAATCAAAAGGGTTATACCATACGATTGTAGGCTTCCTCTTTTCTTCTCAGATACTTCAAAATACTGATATATATAATCTGCCAACAGCTGATCATGGTTACCGCGAACCCATCATAGATATTCAACACAACCGACATTTCATCCGTAAAATGATGGTCAATATAATAAGTTTTACTAGTTGCTGTCGCTCCACTTACAAACGATAATTTCACCATATCTCACCTCTCTAATTCTTCCCTACTTACATCTCTGAAATATTTGTCCTCCGGTATGTATTTATTCTCTGCATCTTTCTTCACGTATTAGCAGATTAGCTCTTCTACCGCTTTAGCTCTATCAACGATTCCACATTTCTTTTTTTCCTTCAGCATCTGTTCTTCGGTGCAAATATCCCTATATTCCCTTGAACTCTCTATAACACGCTTTGCATATGTATTCAGATTATTCGGATTTTTTGCTTTTCTTAACCAATACTCCGAAAAACATTCCATTGCTCTTGCTTTTGCCATTGACTCAGCATTTTCGTTTTCACAAATATAGTGATCCAACTCCAAGTAAATTGGGTTAATGTGTTCATGGTTCCATAGTCCTTGTGATGTCAAAAAAACAACCTCAACCTGAACATCAGAATAATCTACATATAAATTTTTTTCTGATATATCACTTAAATATCTGCTCCAACTCTCCGTATCCTGCATCAACACACCTATAGAGCCATCTCGGATATCGCGCACTTGCAATCCCACCTCTCCTTCAAACGGGATTTTTATGAATTGATACTCAAACCGTTCACTTCTGTATGAATCTACAATATCCTCATCATTTTCAGACATTTCATTCGACCAAATTACTTGTATAGTACCATCCGCCGAATAGTACACGGATGCTACCGCATCACCATTGTACTCTTGTGTCTGAATTCCTTTAGCCTCAGGAAAGTAATTCCAATTTATTCTGCCTGGGCTTTTTACCATAAGATCTTTTTCATCCGTGATAACGCGTTGCTTATCTATCTGAAAATCTTTTTCCTCATTGCGATTGACTCTATCTATACCATATCTATATGCCATCTCGTAGTCAAGGAAAAATCCGCAGGAATAACCATCCTCATCTAGCACTACATAAACATATTGACCGTTATTATTTCGCATCACTTCCATTTTTTGTTTTCATATTCTATACGTTGAAAAATCTGATTTTTGAGAACAACATCGTGGTACATTCTGCAAGTTCCTTCAACGCCAGTAATTTTTCATCATACATCTTACCATACATATTCCATATTATGGTGGCTTTATTAAAATCAGTAGGATTAAAATCTAATTTTTCAAATATCCCACTTATATATTGAGATGGTATTAATTCAAACATACAATAACCTCCCTATATCAAATGATTCTTCATAATTTCCCATTAGAGCAACCACCTTAGAAAATAATTCTTTATTCAGATGCTCGTACCTAAAATTCAAACCACAACACCTCCTGATAAACTACCAAAGATTATATTCTTGATTGTCAACATAGCCATTTTCCCTTAACTCCGTAAGGTATTTTATTGCATATTCTGCGTTCCATTCTCCGTTTTTCATTTTCATAAGCGGTGATAAACAATCTCTAAAATGAGCAAATGGCTTATCAAATAACTGGTCTTCCAATTCCTTCTCATATTCCAGCAGGAATTCTGGAAGGGAAGCTTCATAACAAAAGTCATCATCATTCACCCAAAATCTCCCCATCGCCGATGACAAATATAGATTTGCTGCATTTGCAAACTTGATATACGCAGGCTTTGTTATCGTTGTAATTATAACTGGATGCAAGAACATCATCAAATGAATTCGCCCTTCTGTAGCAAAGTCAATCGTCATTTGTAATTCCCAGCTAAATATTTCATTCTCTATCAGTGTAAATAAGTGAAAGTCCTCATTCAAAAAATATCCGTCTTTTTTGGTTTTAATCTTCATGTTAAATAGTCTGGCATTTTTCATAAGAATCTTTCTTAGTTTTTCCTTTGTTGCGCTCTTCATTCCAGAATCCACCTCCTCGATTTATGCAATATCATTTATCAACTTCTGATACCCTATAAGTAATTTCATTTTGTATTTCCTCAAAGAAATATTCTTTATTATCTATTTCATATAAACTCTTTTGAGGCTTGCCTGATTTTAAAAACATTTCCGTGGTAAGCAACTTTGATTTAATTTGTAGGTCTTCTAATTGCTTAACATCCTTATCTGTCAATAAATAATCCACTGTCACAGAGAAGAAAACCGCAAATCTTATTAATGTATCAACAGAAGGATAACTTTTAGCATTTTCAATATTCGATATAGCGATTGGCGTTAGACCTATTTCTTTTCCCAGGTCCCCTTGGGATAACCCTCTAGAAAAACGTAATTTTTCTATATTTCTTCCTATGTATTTTATATCCATGGGACCTCCTTTTATTATACTTGAAATTTTTTTGATACACTGTTTGCAAATATCAAAATCCATACACCAGTAGTGTTACTCTTTTAATTTCTATTCCCATTTAGGAATACAGCTTCTATCATCAATATAAATGTCACAACTGATTTTTCTAGAATTATTGCCATACATTTCCTTTATTTCCGACAGATTGTCATTAATCGAATCCTTTACATCATTCTATTGCTTTGTGTAATGCTTCCCCCTCCCTGCATGTCCATAAAATAATCTTATTTCCTCTTCTTTGAAGTCTCAGTAATTTATCCATTAATTTCCAATTAGGTTCCCCTACATCTGGCCACTTAGCGTGACATAATGTTCCGTCAAAATCTACTCCAATTATCATATTATCACCATCAAGCCGCTACACGTGCCACTATCAGACTATGGTCTGGCACCCCTATTATCCTGTGCTCTCCAAATACATCCAGATACTCCGCTTCTAACACCATCAATTTGTCTGAAGCGCACAGATGATCAATCTTCATATATCCTCTATAACTCATTCCCTCAATAGGTGCCACCTTGATATCTTTCTCCTCAAGCGATTCTACAAACATCTGATAATTAAAAAATCTACGAGCCTGATCGCTCCTATATCTTTCGCTAATCACTCCATGGTTAAAATCTCCTGTTATGCATAGATTTTCCTTGTTTTCAATATAATCTAAGTAATCCAATATCTTATTCCACTGTACCTTTCTATCAATATAATCCGCATCATTACTACCAGAAATCAATATTCTGACTGTGACAATATCAATTGTTTTACCCTCTTTCTCTACTTGAATGTGTAACATATGTGGATCTTCAAACATATTTATTACCTTTACCGGATATTCCTTCCTAACCATGCACATAATGCCTCTCTGATTTAATGTATCCAACCCTTTATACGGAACATACCCAGCTATATCAAATATTTCCATGTATTTAGCATCATTGCACTCCATATATTCAACATTACAATACACATCTGCTCCTAATTTTAGTTGTTCCTCTGCCACCTCCTTTGGTAAAAGATAATCACTATTCACTCTTCCTAATTTTTTCTCTACTCTTAAATTTAATGATGTTTCGACAATTTTAATTTCCATTCTTAACGCTCCTTTGTCATTTATTGTTATATAATTTTGTCTAGATTACATATCCTCGTGCAACTGCAATCTCAAGAACTGTAAGTAATCCATACATTCTTTACTTGTACGCTGTAGTGGTATCCCATTTCTCTTTGCAATAGGTTCATTTTTGTCTTTATTGCATTTTAACGCAGCTCTTTGTTTATGTCAATAGTTAAATTCGTTATGTACTTATTCAGGATTTTATTGCAAAATAATTTAGTTTGTGATATTATATAAAAAAGGTGAAAGAGAGGTTATTATATGTTTGAATATAAGTTATCTGTCAGTCTTTCTGACAATTCTACTCTTAATGATAAAATAATTGATATGATGAAAAGATCTGCAGATGAAGCAAACGCAAGAACAAATGCATTGAGAAAAGGAAGATGTTTTAAAATAGGTGAGTTAATTGATTCTTCACATATATCAGTACAACTAATATCAGATTCTGAAGTTATTCCTTCAAGAGCTTTGACTGCATTATCAAGATCCATGATTGCTTTAGATTCCGAAAATATCCTAGAAGATCATTTTTATCGTGGATGTGTATTAAAATCAGAAATTATGAAGACTTCTAAAAATGTTAATATTATTAATATATCAGACGTCCAATTACTTACAACACTCACAGAGATGTTATTTGGTCAAGCCAACATGAATAATAGAGACAAAAAATTGAGCAGAGAGTACACCGAAAAAATACGATCAATAATGCTCGAATATATTAATCAAAAAACGCTAAATAATAATCAGTTCAAAGTGCAATAATTTAATCTCAAAACAGATAAATAACTCACAATATGTCCAATACTTTGTGCCATTATTTCTCTTACTCCACAACCCAAACAACCCTACCATTCAACCGTTCCATTTTGTTACAACCGTATGTACGGTTGACTTAGAAATCCCAAACTTTTTCGCCGCCTGCCTGACTGTGGCACCCTCACGGGTGATATAGTTTCCGATTTCTAACGCGCGTTGTTCGATGTAGTCTCTCACTTGTACAAACCTCTTATAGCTTGTTTGTACAGTGTATGCGGGGATTAGGCCGAATATCACCTTAAGAGTTTCTTATGTTCAATAGAAAAACAAGGTATTATCCATTTTAATAAATAACACCTTGCTTATACATCAATTGTTCAACTGAATCCATCAACTATTCTATAGTTTTTACCATATACATTTGATAACATTTTTATTTATCATTCAGTTGTTTTTCTCCTTCCATTTCGCTTTCGACGGCATCTGCTGAGTATACTCTGCCTTAAGCTGGCTGTTTAGATAGATAAAAGAATATGTCTCCCAGAGCCCGGTTCCGGCGGGGCTTATTAAAGTGCCATTTCTCACAGTACTGCCTTTCTCAGCATTTCAAAAAAATGGCAGATTGGCACTTTGGGAAGCTATACTCATTTTCAGATTACAACTTACGGAAACTCAAGCGGGTGCTTAACTTGCAAAAGCAAAACATTTGCACTATAATATTGTTATTATAGAGTAGTATTTGGGTAACAGGGGTTATATCAATGCTGACAGGTTGCGAAAAGTTGTGGAAGTTATTGATTGAGAAGAATATGAAAAACAGTTTGTTTATGAATAAATCTACCAAACCAATGATGATACAGGGGCTGTGTTTTTCTCTCTGTTTTTTTGCATTTCAGCTTACGGAATTTACTGTAAATGATCGTGCTGAGATTCTGTTCGGAGCTAAATGGGTCAATACCGTTTATTCTGTCGGTATTGCCTGCACGGCTCTTGGCTTTCTCTCCTTTTCATGGCTTCGGAGATTATTTGCCGGTGAACGAAAACGAAAGGTTATCATTTGCATTGTAGGGCTGATTTCTATTTTAACCTCTGTCGCCTTATTGACTATAAATTCAAAAGTGCTGTTTTTGCCCTGCTCCTTCTTAGCACTTCTTTCTTACGGACATATTGGCGGAAAAATATATTATAGCGTTTCCATGACTTTTTCGGGGAGCGATTACACCGGGCGTTTTATCGGTATCGGGATGGGCTGCGCCGTATTACTGCAATTTGTTGTTCAAAATCTTTTTGTAACCAACGTCGCCTTTATCGCAAGCATAGTCATTAGCGCCGCTGTTTTGGTGTATTTTGTTATAAAACCGCCAAAGGATTGGATGTTTGAAAATCCGCTTCCCTACTCCTCCGAAAACAAGACGGATAAAAAAGAGGTATCTATATTGATTATGGCGACAATACTAATGTCACTGGTGATTGGATTGATAGATGGCGTGGTGGTAGCCAAACACGCAGAAGGAAGCCTTAGTGTTTCCTCTTATGCAAGACTGTTCTATGCGCTTAGTCTGCCCGTTGCAGGATTTGTTGCTGATATCAAGAATAGAAAATATCTGTCAATCGTAACAGTATGCACCCTGTTTATATCCACTATTTCCACAGCTCTTATGTCTGCCTCGGGTACTTTTTTCTGGGCAACGGCATTTATGTATGTTTACAGCGGTTTTTATGTTATGTTTTTAACAATATCCTTTATTGACCTGGCTCCCCGGACGAAACGGCCTGAGTTGTGGGCGAGTATGGGCAGAGTCATACGAAGTCTGACCACCGCTTTTACGGCGATTCCTGTAGTAGGGCTGTTTGAGCAATTTGGAAGCATCGCCCTGGTTGCAGGAAGTTGTATTTTATCCGTGATGACCTTACTGGTTTTATTTCGATCCATTAGTTTTTCCATACTTCCACAGGAATCAGCAAAGGAGACTTCCGACGACGCATCCGCACCTCTTACCCGGGAGGAAGTAATACAAGCATACGCTAAACATTACGGCTTTACTCCGCGAGAATCTGAGGTCTTTGAAAAACTCATATCCACCGAGGACGGCACTCAGCAAATTGCGGACAGCCTTTACATATCCCGCCGTGTATTGCAAAGATATATTGCCGCCATCTATGAAAAGACAGATACGAAATCCCGAATCGGTTTGTTTCAGAATTTCATCGCTTTTAATAAATAGAACATCCATTTGTAATCTGCACACCGTCTTTCACTGTAAAGGCGGTGTTTTTTGTTTTATAGGAAATAAATGCTGACGCATACCGCTCGGGCGCGAAAGAGTCGCAAGCGACTCTTTTTTGGGATTTTCTTCACTTTGGCACACTTGTGACCTACAAAAATGCAAAGAAAATGCGTAAAATTGGAATCACTATTTGACATTCACACTACTCCTAATAGTATGAATGAGCAAAAATTTACAGACAAAGGAGAAGAGAACAATATGATGAAAAACAAATCAAATGTAAAATGGAAAAAGCGGGCAGCTACCATTGTAATGAGCTTATGCCTGCTGATGGGACTGATGCCAATAACGGTATTTGCAGCAGGCAGTTCTGCACAGCTTCCTGTCTACACGATTGGAGAGGCAGGCGGCGGCTATGTTGAAAGTCCTGGTGTAACGGCTACCTTTACATCAAGTACGGAATTCAATCTTGGAGCGTTTCATGATGACTACAACGATTATGGTGTGCAACTTGATTACTATAATCCTAATGTTTATGATTCGCCAGAGGAAGGCTTTGACATACTTGTGGAATGCAACATTTCACTTCAGTTTACTAATCCTACGGGTGACAGTCCTACGGGTGACAGCATAAGTGGTGAGATAACCATCCCCCTGCCTAGTGGCTACGATGGCGCAACGGCAAGAACTATAGATGGTGTCACGGCGATATCCTATAACGAAACCACCGTCACCTTCCCGGTAACACTAGTAGTATATAGCGGTAACGCTTTCACACAATTATATGTGGAATACAAAGAAAAACCACAGCACACACACAGCTATGGCGACTGGCAGAAAGATGAAACGAATCATTGGCGGGAATGTGCCTGCGGCGAAAAAGCGGATTCTGCAGCGCATTCCTATGATAACGATGCAGATACAACCTGTAATGTCTGCGGCTATGTGAGAACAGTACAACCACAGCACACACACAGCTATGGCGACTGGCAGAAAGATGAAACAAATCATTGGCGGGAATGTGCCTGCGGCGAAAAAGCGGATTCTGCAGCGCATTCCTATGATAACGATGCAGATACAACCTGTAATGTCTGCGGCTATGTGAGAACAGTAACGGCTTCGACACCGTCCATTACTGGGGGACAAAATGAAAAGTGGACACAGGGTTCCGCAAATGAACTTGTATTTACCTCAAATGCACCACTTTCAGAATTTATCAGCGTCACCATTGACGGTCAGGTTGTTGATGAGAAAAACTATGTCAAAGAAGAGGGTAGCACGATTATAAAACTCAAAGCTGATTATCTTTCAACGCTGTCAGCAGGAAACCATACCATCAGCATCAATTCCACAAGTGGTTCTGCAACCACGGACTTTACCATTGAAGAGACAGCAACAACTTCATCCGGTGCGACAACAGCAGTTTCACCCGACGCGACAACAGCAGTTTCACCCGATGTAAATTCTCCAAAAACAGGAGACAACAACAACTTGTTTTTATGGACCACTATGTTGTGCATATCCGGCTTTGCAATCTTCGGTACACTTATTTACAGCAAAAAGGAAAAAAACATAAAATAATTATACGAGCATCCAAAAGTCCTTAAAGAAAAAATCGCTTAGACCATGAGGTTTAAGCGATTTTTTGGTATAATTAATTATGCGACTAACTAATATTTTTGAACTGCTGAAATTTATTTTCGTTTGTATTGTATAGGTTTTAAGTTTTTATCTAATAAGCAGAATTCATATCCTTCTTCTGCCAGGATTTCCAAGAGCATTGGAATATCCTTTAAGGTTGCGTTTTTTCCAACACCATCGTGCATCAACACAACCGGTTGGTCAAAGCTACCTACATTTGTGCAGACATTTTCCAGAATATTTTCTGTGGTAGTGAGGTTGCTACCATCTCCGGAGCTGACATTCCAATCATAGTAAATAAAGCCTCGACGCTCCATTTCAGCAATAATATCATTTACGATAGATTTCTTGCCCTTGGTGCTGCCACCGGGGAAGCGAAACAGAGTAGGGCGTACACCGGTTTCTTCATAGACCCAGTTATAAACCTTTTCAAAATCCTCTAAAAATGCATCCACGGATTTGTAGATTTTATTGTAGTCATGGCTATAAGAGTGAAGCGCAATGGTATGACCACGGTCTACAATTTCCTTCAGATAAGAAGTGTATTCTTCGTCATCGGTATAGACAACAAAAAAGGTTACTTTTGCATCGTATTTATCTAGAAGGTCCAGGACTTCCGGAGTTAAGTCGGAAGGACCGTCATCAAAAGTCAGATAGACTTTCAAATCAGAAGCAGTTCCATCTTCAGAGTATGTGGCTCCGGCATAAAGATCCGGATATTTTTTTCATAGTTGGAAGTATTATCGTCTTCATCATCTTCCGCTTCGTCTTCATCATTTATGGTGGTTTGACAATCAGCAAGTTGGGTTGTCAATTCATTGATATAATCTGTTTGCCCGGAAATAAAATCTTCCTTTTGCTGCAACTGTTCCTGCAAAGAAGCAATGTCGGTCTGTAAAGTTTTATTTTCAGCCTTTGTGTCAGCTTCTTTCTGCTTATATGTAAAAAAGAAAAGTCCACCAAGAATAAGTAGGCTCACAAGTAATAGTGATAATAAAATTACTGGTAATTTTTTCATAAGAAATCTCCTTTAGTTGAACGTCCCTCCAAAAATGGTGTATCGTTCAACTGACATTTTCAAAATGAAAAATGAAAAATATACAAAAAAAACTCTTGACAATATAGTAAGAAATCTGTTATTCCATTTTGGTTACTCAAAAATTGTAGTAACTTTAATTATAAAATAACGAGTATTTAAAGATTTTTGAAACGTAACTCAGAGTGTATTATAAACAAAATTTAAAGGAGGAGAAAATATGGGAAGTAAAATCAAAATCAGGGAAAAAAGATTTCTGGCTTTTTTGCTTGCTTTTGTATTTGTGCTTGTACAGATTGCACCTACAGAAGTGAAGGCGAAGACGTATACATTGGATGATGTTACGAACTTCGGTACAGATACAGTGCAGCCGGGGGATACTCTGGTGTTTAATTCAAATTCAAGCAAAGTATCCGGTTTTTCCATATCTTATTGTGATATTGATGGCTCAACATTGTCGGCTATGTCTGCCGAAGCTGCCAGCGCTGAAGATAAGCAAGCATCATTTACAGTAGAGAGTTATTCGGACGTGGCTTATGCTGGAACCAAAATGCCTGCAGAACAGTTTAAAGAATGGAAAATTACCAGCCTGTATTCAGTAAGCGGAGGTTATCTTCAATCAATAACACTTACGGCCGTTGGTTATACAAAATCAAATATTACATATGAATTGGATGGTGGCGAAAATGCAGCAACAAACCCTACAGAATACACATACGGAGCGTTGTACCGCGAAGCAATATCAAAATAGGTATCAACCATAAAAAACAGCTCATTTTTTCATTTCCTCCTTAATACAAGTTATCGTTCTTTGAAATAAAGGATTCGAGTTGATGAATTGTGCCATGCTTTTATCTTCAGACAACACCATTTTCTCTAACTGATGTATTATATTTTTTGCATCCAGAATCTTTTCCTTCATTTCATTCCTTGTATACATTTTATCCCACGCAGGATAAAATGTATTTATCTCTTTCAGGTTTTCTATTTTATCAAGAGATTTTTTTGTCTTTTTTAAATCGGTAAAGATAGGTATATCACCTTTTACCGGAACCGCATCTCCAATAAAGGCAACATCATTTATACAATATGTCATCCCGTCTTTTGAATGCCCCGGAGTTCCGATTACATGCACCTCAACATCATCAGATATATTTATCTTATCTCCGTCCTTCACCGTATAATCCACAACACAAGACTTTCCCGCGATATTATAGAAATTCGGTATAGGGCGTTCTCTGTATTGTAAATCAATATCTTCTATCCATGCTTTCTCTCCTATACCTGCATAGACAGCGGCTCCGTATCTTTCACGGAAATAGCAGGCAGTCCCAATATGATCAGGGTGTGCATGAGTCAACAAAATTGCTTTAACACTTCCTATATCGTAACCATCCTCCATAAGTACTTTTTCAATTATCTTTTCGCTTCCATAAACACCCGTATCAATCATATAACAATCCGTTTGTGTCTCAAGCAGATATACATATACATACCTTTTTATGTCTTTCGTTACATGAAAGTCAATCTTAATCCGTCTTACCTTCATTTCATTTTCCTCCTGTATGATATACCCTTATGCAAGTATCCACTTGCATAAGGGTTAAAATATTAACGTGCCGTTGTGCACGCTAATATCTGTTGCTATATTTTTATTCCGGATATAAATGTATCTACTGAACTGATAATATATTCCTTTTCCGATACACGAACCAAATTATTGCCAAAAGAAGCCTTTAAAAATGCAAACCCAAAATTCATGGCTATAAACTGTATCGAAATACTCTCCACATCACAGTCACGCATCTTTCCTTTTTGAATCATTTCGCTAAAGTATTTTGTCAATATCTTTTTGAAAATCATAGGAACCTTCATAATTCCAGAAATCGTGACACCCTCAAGTTCAGCCGACCTGAGTCCAATTGATATCTTTACCATCTGCGGTGTAACCTTGTCCTGATAAATCTTCGAAAAAGAAATCAGGTCTTCCCGAAGGTTTTCCGAACAGGAAAAATCTTCTTCGGACAATCCCGGATTCCATTTTGGCAGTTCCATGGCAGCCAATACGATTTCCTTTTTTCCTTGGAACTTTCTGAAAATAGTACACTCATTGACTCCCGCCTGTCTGGCTATATTTTTAGTCGTTGTGCCGGAATATCCCTTATTTATAATAAGATTCATAGTCGCATCTATGATTTTTAACTGTGTTTCATCATACATATAGCTCTTTCTCTCTGTGCAAGTATTTACTTGCATAATATACCATACAAGATCTGATGTCAATAGCTTTAAACTTCTCTCTTATTGGACCAGGTGCATTTTTTATTCTCTACATTCAGAATCGAATTGTCAACTTGAATTAATTGTGGATAATTAATCCAAAAATGATATAATAAATATATTATTGTTTCATAACAATCCAGGTGAAACAACAAACGAATAATTATATTCAAGGGGGATACAAGAAATGAGGAATATGAACAACAAGTCCGGACTAATTCGGATGTGCATTATCATGGCGGTATATATCGGATTAAGCACGTTTATTGCCAGCAGGGACATCCGTGCGTTTAAGAGAAGTAATGGGGAGGTTGTCTATGCAACAATCAAATCGACATCTACTTATTCAGAAAGACGTGGAACCGGCAGGCACCGTCATACAAGACTTACTCAAACTGCGGAGGTTGAATATACATATAACGGAGAAACACAAACAGCCACCGTATATAAGCCATTTGCAAAGAAGGTCGGCGACATAATAAAACTTGGAATTACAGAGAATGGACGTATTTTGGTACTCCATATGAAGTTTAACCTTTCATTTTTGATTATAACGGCTTTTTTTATCGGATTTCTAATCGTACTTCGGATAAAAACTACAAACAAAAAAGAAAAAGCAATAACCCACGATCCTGTACTGGATTCGTACATGCAAGGGTCTCAAGATGATTTTTTTGACAATACAAAAAGCGATTTAAGTAATATACTCAATTTAAACCAACATGAAAATGATATGCGCGATATGGAAATAACAAAGTCCAAGTCAGAACTTCAAACAGCAGCCATGATAGCTCAGCATACAATCAACAATCAATCCAACAACACGAAAGAGGACGTTGACGAAGTACCAAAGCTCAAATTCGAACTAAAAAAGCCTCTAAATCACACAGACACCACCGGAGAGAACAAGTGAGTACCATTTTAAGCAATGAAAGATAGAGAATGTTATGAATTATAAAAAAACAATTGGTAGTATAATTTTTCACAATCCGATGACAGGAATTGACAAAGGTATGTTTGGTGAGTTTAAGATTATTACCCGATTGCGCGGATTTTCGCCATACAACTATTATGTTTCAAACTGCTATGTGCCAAAGCCTGACGGAACAACATCGGAAATTGATACGGTTATGGTTCATGAAACAGGTGTGTATGTGTTTGAATCAAAGAATTACACCGGTTACATATTTGGTTCTGAAATCAATAAAAGCTGGACCGTGACGCATTATGCGGGTGCAGGCAAGGTTAATAAATATCAGTTTTACAACCCGATTATGCAAAACAAAATGCATATGGAATACCTTCGGAATTATCTGAAAACAGATGCACCGATGTTTTCGTATATTGTGTTTCATGAAAACTGTACATTCAAAGACATAAACTACGATACAAGCAAGGTTTGTGTTTGCAAATACGATGAACTGTCGCGAAAAATCGGAATAGATATCAATCATCGAAAAAATGTATTATCGCAGGAGCAGATGAAACTGTTGTTTGGCGAAATCGATCAGCTTGCACACAAATCTGCAGTTGAGAAAATACGTCATATACAAGCAATCCATGAGAAGAAACAGCAAGTAAATAACCATATTTGCCCAAACTGCGGCAATGCACTTGTTATCCGAACTGCGAAATCAGGTCCAAACACCGGCAATCAGTTCTATGGTTGCTCCAATTATCCAAAATGCAGATTTACTTCAAAAAAATTTTAATAAAACCCAATAAAAATAAAATTTATACCGTCTATATAATGAAAAGCAAAATAGGTATATCAAAGACAAAAGAATAAAGGATGGTTTTCAATTATGCATAATATGAATCATATGAAGGAATCAGTGTCACGTGTCATAAACGGCGACAAACAGGCTTTCGAAGCAATCTATCAGGCTACTTATCGACAGGTGTATTACACTTGTATGAGTTTTCTCAAGAACGAGCAAAATGCACAGGATATCATGCAGGATACCTATATCACAGCCCTTACACATATGCATCAGCTGGAAAACCCGGATCGCATTACCGCATGGTTAAATCGCATAGCGGTCAACAAATGCAGGGATTTTCTGGCAAAAAATATGCCAGAGGAGTTTCGGGAAGATATTCTTGAAACCGAAATGTTAGAAGAAAATGACAATTTCCTGCCTGAAAACTATGTAACCAATAACGAAAAAAGAAAAATAGTTTTGGAAATTATGCAGGAGGAACTCTCTGCCGTACAGTATCAGACAATCATTCTGTATTATTACGACGAAATGAGCGTATCAGAGATTGCAGCATGCATGAACTGTCCGGAGGGAACCGTAACCTATCGGCTGTCCAGTGCACGAGGAAAAATAAAACGTGCCGTACAGGAATATGAGAATACAAGCGGCGTTAAGCTATATTCTTCCGGTGCAGTTCCTCTTCTTACAGCTATCTTTATTGCAGAAGCGGAAAAGTTAGTCATACCAAATGTATTAAGTGGCATTTTCTCATCGATTGGAATGGGAATCGATGCACAAGCTATAGGTACCGCGGCTTCTGCTGCCACCACCACTGCATCCACAACGACCGGAGCAACAGCTGCCGTAACAAGCACTGTGGCAAAAGCAACCGGAAAAATCGGATTCAAGGGGCTCTTTCATACACTAAAGGCAAAAATCGTTACAGGTATTGTTGCGGCTGCAGTTGTCGTTGGCGGTGCAACCGGCCTTGTGCTTTTAACCAAAAATGATAAAACACAGGAAAAAAACGAGCCGTATACAAATATAAACGCGGTAATTATTGATAATGATTATGTGACGGTTACCGTTGATAAAATCTATGATAAGGGATATATTCCTGATCCAAAAGAAACAATGCTTCCGATCAATGAAAAATTCTGGAATCGAGAGGATTGTGTCGTACAGCTTTCCTTGGAAAACAAATCTGACGAAATTGTCTATGTCGACATGAATCTCTTCACCGCAAATAATGAGAGTATGGACTCTTGTATGTATTCTAATGACACCTATATGCTTGATCCACACTCCACACAAATTTCATGTATCAATAATAACAATAACATTTTAAATCCTGACAAACAGAAATATCTAAAGGTTGATCGGAATCCTATCACATGGGCGAAGGTTGGCTATCGCGTATATGCTATGAACGAAGACTATACAGAAGAATTTCTGATTGCGTGCAATATAACAGATATTTTTTTCTATGATGAAGATGAATTGGCACCAAATTATGAAAGAAAAAATAGTGACTCAAGAGACCAGGTTCTTGTCGACAATGAACAAGTAAAAATCACATATATAGGTACTGATATGATATACGATGAGAACTATCAATCCCTGTGGGCCAGACCTTTCTTATATGTTGAAAACAAATCGGATCATGATATTCGAATTCACTGTTACGGCGGATATGTTAGCGACCTTTCATCTTCTTGTATTTTTGCCGGAACAAACGGTTACATCACAGATTTGAATTTTGATGACCCTGATGATCCATATAGTACGGATTCCGACCCATTAATATATGACATGATACAAACCGAAACGCCTTTTCAATTTGATATTCACATTGCCGACTATACAGAAACAGCCGGCGGATACATCAACACCAGATACCAAGACACCGGCGTACTTCCAAACGGAATGGATGGCATTGAATATAATCAGTATCTAACGAGCTCTGAAACAATCTATCCGGTCCAGATCATTAATTTTGATTGTTTGTCAGAATCATATTAACCGATTTGAAATTCTGTAAAAAGTGCAGCCGAACGACTTGAACGATATAATTCACATGTTTTTAAAATAATTTCAAACGATAAAGGAGAAACAAAATTATGAAAAAGAAAATGATTGCATTATTGATGAGTGTTTTACTTGTACTTGGTTTATGTGCATGTGGCAGTAAGGATGACAAAGGCAGCAATTCATCCGGAAGCACCAAAAAGGAAGATACAAGACCTGCCGATGCGGAAAAAGAGGTCCAAGAGATAAATGGAAATTTTGGACTGAGTCTTCAGGTAATTGACAGGGAAGCAGCAACTATCGTTTCATACTGGGTTTATACCGACTTAACGGAAACTGACAAAATTAAGATTCAAAAAATGCACGGCACAGTCAAAGGAATAGAGGATAGTTTTTTTCAATCCACATCTTATTCTGATGATGTAGTTTATGTAGAGCTTACACAGGAAAGATATCAGGAATATGCAAATTATTTCAATGCTAACATTGCAAAGCATTTTCCTGCAACTTCTACTACCTCCGTGAATCACATCGAACAGGATCCGATGTACAACGATTATATGCAGCTATATATTGAAATCAGTAACAGAGACACCGGCGATTCAGAAAACGGAACCGTTCTTGACTGTTATAAAACGCCTGCGTGGCTGGATGGTTTGGTTAAGATGTTCGAAGAGGACTTACAGTAATTTTGGGGACGCTCCTTTTGTCACAAGGAGCGTCCCTCTGTCCCTCTTCCAAAGAAACATGTAGAGTATTATAGATCATTTACAACACCAAGAAATATTGGCAAACCTGTCTGTATATCAACTATGGCATATATAAACGGTCTGTCTAATACGATTTCTTCGACTTGAGTATTCTGCATACAAGTTTCTTTATCCATCTCTACAACCGTTGCCGCAGCTGCCTTTGTTCCATTTCGATCAACTTCTATATGCGTCTTATGAAGCACGCGATTAATATATATGTTATCGCGTATTTCTCCCATGTTCGTAAAATCCGCTTTTTCCTCATCAAATGCATCTGACATTCCAAGCGCAATAAGTGTATCATTTACCAGATAATTATAGTCATAGCTAAACTCCGGAATACCTGCCAACACATCCACATCATAATTTCTGCTGTTATAAAGCGACATAAAGCTCTCTGTTGTCATCCCAACAATATAATCCTCAACTGTTACACCTTCATTCGGTAAAATCGCCATAAATCCATACCGCCCACCCTTATAAGGCTTTATAAATGCCTTGGAATTTTCATCATACATGTAATAGGATTCATCGCTTCTAAGTATATTAACCTTTGATATGCTTCCATCCGCATTGTGAAAATCTGTATTCTCGTGGATCCGGAAATCCTTATATTGTTCTTCCCATTCTCCCTCGAAGGCAATAGCATTTATCAGATACATGATCGCATCCTCGTCTATCCTATCAAGAATATCCCTAACCATGCCATTTGTGTTATCAAAAACCCATGTATTAATTGCATCCATCGTAGACTCATCAAAGGGCTCCAAAAACGCATCTGCATTATAATATGTTTTATCTGCCTTAAGAAAACTGTCTTTTACCTTAATGCTGCCTTCGGCATCTTTTATCCACAAGGAATTAGCAACCGCAATCTCTACTTCCGCCTCATTCATCTGCTTATTCATAAGTGAAAAATTATATCGATTCAACTCATCAAGAGTAAGTCCATTGCATAGTACATTTTCCATCTGCGCAAGCGTATTGCCATTTGCACCATTTGCCGTCATAGAAAGAGCAAGCTGTATGGATTCCGGCGATATCATCACATTTTTTCCACTCCGAACCTCCGAAAGTGCACTTTCTTTAAAAAGATGGATGGCAAATTCCGTAGATGCCATTATAAATTTGTCATCCATATCAATTTCCTCTGCACGGTCTGCCGAAATACCATCTAACAGATTACCCGACTTGTAACCGGGCGTGTCTGCTTCTTTTGTATAATTGGCTTTCGTCCCACAGGCACTCATGCAAAATGACATGCAGACCGCAAGAAATACCGCAGTTACCTTTTTCAACCTTCGATTAACCATATGCATACCCTCCCATATAAGTATTGTGACATATAAGTATATATACGAACAACATAAACATTTTTATGGGGGGACGTAGCTTTTGTCACAAGGAGCGACCCTCTGTCACGAGGAGCGTCCCTCTGTCATGGAACACGGGGACGCTCCTTGTGACAAAAGCTACGTCCCTCATTACAACAAACTACTTGACATTACAAAGTAGTAGTGGTATTATTATCTCAATCTACTTTGCATTGCAAAGTAGCAAACAGTACTTAATTATCTGTTCTTCATATAGAGGTGATGAAACAAAATGGAAGATACGCAATTGTTAAAAGGAATATTAGAAGGTTGTGTGTTGGCGATTATTGCCGAAAATGAAACATATGGCTATGAAATATTACAGAGGTTAGCTGAGCATGGATTTGAGGAGCTTGGGGAAGGAACGATGTATCCGGTCTTAACCAGACTTGAAAAAAAGGGCTATATAACTTGCCGAAAAGAAAAGTCCCCCCTTGGACCGATAAGAAAATACTATTCTGTAACAGAAACCGGACGTGAATATTTAGTAGCATTTCGAGAGAGTTATCGGCGAGTTACCGCTAGCGCGGATGAAATATTAGGAGGTAATTAAAAATGAAACAAGGATATATTTTATTGGAAGACAGATTACATGGAGAATACAAAGAAGCTTTTTCAAGAGTTTCATTATATAGCAATACAAATCTTATTGGGATTGATACAGATAGCGAATTAATGATGGAATTGCTTGATAGCATGCTCATGGCACAATCTGAAGGACGTCCTGTAACAGATGTTGTCGGAACAGACATACAGGCGTTTTGTAAAAATTTCTTTAGCGAATATAAGACAAAGGATCGTTTTGTTGATTTTTTGAAAGCGATATACCGTATTTCGTGGATTTTGTTAGTATTTGGAGTGGTAGATTGGGTATTTCCTAATGAGGAAGGCACAACATTTAGTAATATTGGAAGCGTTGTGATTGGAGCAGCTTGCGGCATTGTTTTAAACCTAATCATATATATTTTAATCCGACCATTCGTGCAGAAAAATAACAGGATAAAACCTTCTGTATACAATGTATTTTTTGCAATTGTATTAGTTGTTTTTATAGTATTAGCCATTATTATATCCGGCAGATACGCAATTCGTGTACCACGTTTCGTAGCTCTTTTGATTCCCGGTTTGTACATTCTTATCTTTATGATTGTGCAAGCAGGCAGAAATTATAAGAAATATGGGAGTGTGAAACAGCCAAAGCAGGAGCGCATATCTTTTATGTCAGGCATATTTGCCAGCATTGAACATGAACTTCCCCAGGATTTACTGAAAGAATTTATCAACGAAAACGAAAAGCGTCAAAAGAAGGGCCAGGAGCCTATGACAGAAGAAGAATTCCTCCAGAAAAGTGACGAGCAATATTGCTATAGAAAAAGGGGCTTTATCAATTCTATTCTTCTGAGCGTAGTAGCACTTGTGCCTATAGCAATAATAGGAATCACTAATGACTTTGATAATATCAGTCAGTTCTGTATATTTGTTACTATTATGTTAGTATTGGACGGATTTTTATTTTCCATTTCAAGAAAGTCTGCCAAAGTAAGTTGTCATGCATATGAAAACATGCGGAAAACACTAAAGGAAGAAGGACTGACTCTTGAAGAATATGTGAATATGTGAACATGAGGGACGTAGCTTTTGTCACAAGGAGTGTCCCTCTGTCCTTATCGAGATATAACAATAGGGTGCCAAAAGGCCAACAACCATTCGACACCCTATTCTTGTAAGAAAGCGCTTTGAACGCTTTGTTCTTTTAGTTGTAGTTCTCAATACAACGCTGGAACATGCTCTTATCGATACCACATAATGGGCATACCCAATCATCAGGTAAATCCTCAAATGCGGTTCCCGGTGCTATGCCATGCTCAGGATCACCTTTCTCCGGGTCATAAGTATAACCGCAAGGATTACAAAAATACTTATCCATATTGTAACGCCTCCTTATCATTCGTATTTTTATATTGTACAATGTCTGCCAAATTATTACAAGATTTTTTTGGGGACGTTCCTTTTGTCACGAGGAGCGTCCCTCTGTACCGCTGTCATAGAAAATCAACAAGATTTACAAATTTTACATCAGTCCCGTACTTGTTTGTCCGCACGGATTTACAGCTTTCATTTTGTTTTATTTGCACATGTTGTCATTTTATCAACTAATTTTCTGTGATAAAAATAATTTATTGAAGGAATCCCATTCTTATCACAATATTCCTTCATTTCGTCCGCAAGATTATCCCAGTAATCATCGCATTTTCCGATGTAGATTTCTTTATACTGCTCCATATATTCAGCATATTTTTGAGCCACATAATCAAGAATTACTGTTTTGTAACTTCCCCTTAAGTTCAGATTTTCAAACCAATATTCATCAATATACTCTCTGCTTGTTTCAATTATGCCCTTCCAATCCGTAATGCATGGGAAAATAGGTGACATGAACAGAATTGTATATATCCCATTCTCATAAAGATTCTTTAATGTTTCCAGTCTTTCTTTTATTGAAACGGCATGATCCATATCTGCACGAAATGACTCATCAAGCGTATTGATTGACATTGATACTTTCAGGTTTCTGATTTGCTTTAGAATATCAAGATCTCTTAAAATAAGAGACGATTTTGTGGAAATTGACACCTCTGCCTCACACCCTGTGAGCTGGTTTAAAATACCTTGCGTGACGCAATACTTCTTTTCATATTCATTGTAACAATCCGTTACTGATGATAAAAACACCTTTTTCCCTTTTATTTTTGAAAGATTAATCGGTTTATCGCACCGTTTTACATCCAAAAATGTTCCCCAGTTTTCATCGTGTCCCGTGAACCGTTTCATAAAGCATGCATAACAATATTTACACGCGTGTGTACATCCAACATAGGGATTTATAACAAAGTCGGCATCCGGCAAATTGGATTTTGTTAAGTAATCCTTCACCGCAATCTCTCTTACAATCACTTTACTATACCTCCGTGAAAGAAGCACTCATACACCTTTTCGCCATTGTAAAATATCTCTTCATACCCTTGAAACCAAACAAATTCGCCATCCACCTTACAATGATATGTATACTCTCCACTCTGGTAGAATGACGGACCACGGTACGGCTTATCTTCCTGAACATGAAAAAGTGCATCCTTTAAAAAATCACCGCTAAAATCCATAGAAAGCACACGTCCACAGTAATTCATGGTCCATATAGGTTGATCTTCCTGCCATATTACTTCCTCGCCGGAAAACTGCTGACCACCAAAATAGCTGTCATAATATTTATAATTTCCGGATTCATACGCAAGATCATGCGAAGCGGTTCGACATGGATCAACTTCTTTTGCATGTGCCGCATAGCTGTGCTGTTTTGCTTCAATCAAAAACTGAACAAGAGATTTGACTTTTATATGATCACCGGTAAAAAGAGCAATGTTACATTCATCGTCCTTTATCAGTCTGTCAATTGTCACATGATACAATTCGCTTAATTTGATAAACATTCCAATCTCCGGAATTGCTTGTCCATTTTCCCATTTACCTATTGTTTGTCTTGCTACTTCAAGCTTGTCTGCAAGCTGTTCCTGGGAGTATCCATTTTTTTTGCGCAATAACAAAAGTTTTTCATCCAGTTTCATACATACCGTACCTTTCTTTAAATTTTTTCAAAAATAATTTGTATGTTATGAAATAAGATTACCTTATTTTATCCCTCAATACCACCATCTGCTCATGGCATTTTTGTCACCAACAAGGGACACTCCTCGTGACAAAAGGAACGTCCCTCCGTCCCCAGTCAATATTTCTCTTATATATGCTGCCACACGTTCTCCGTCCTTCCTATGTGTAACCAAAGATGGATGCTGTGATGCCATTCCATCCTTTTCCACATTGTGATACGGCAAACGCCTTACATAGATTCCTTCTATTTTATCCTCTCTGCATATATCGACTGCCTGATCGATCCAGCCAAACATTGTATCACACAAGGTTCCGCATATGCATAATATTGCCGCACAAGGATAAGCGGTACGTATCCGTTTCAGAAATGCCGCATACGAATTTACAAAAAGCTCCTGAATATCTTCTTTGTGCATATGACCGGAATCATTCGTTCCAAGATTTATAATCACAACATCCGGTATATACTCCGAAAAATCGTATTTTACCTCAGAATCTACGAACCAGTTTGTATACGGGTAAAGCTTTGGTATATTTCCCTCCCTGTTACCGGTATATTCCACACATACGCCATATCCCGAAGCCGACACGAACCGAGCCCTCGCACCTACGATATCTGCTGCAATCTGCGCATAGCCTAAAAGTCCATCTTCTTCCCTGAGTGTGTACTCGCTCAGTGGTTCTCCGAGCACACCGTACCCACAGGTTATGGAATCACCGATAAACTCCAGCTTAAGCTCCGGTCGCACGGGAAAAGACCGTTTCAAAAGTTCACCGTCTTCTATTTTTACTGTGACGAAGCCGGCATGGCTCATTGCGGCCTCCGTGACTTTCACAACCGTAATCAAATGTTCCCCGTCATCCGGAAGACATACCAGCTTGTACCACCCTGTAGCCTTATCCAAAACCACTTTATTGGACGGTTCCTTTTCATCATCAACAAACACAGACAAGCCTGCCATATTTACTTCCTCTGTGATATTGCTTGTAATGTATGCCTCCACATCGGTTCCTTTTGTAAAAAAACGAATATAGCTGTTGGTATACCCCAGATAAAACACGTCATTTTTTTCCAAAATACGTCCCTCAAATTGAAACAACATCCTGTTGTCTGCTATTTTCCACTCCATATCATCTTACCTCGCTGTCTTTCCCACCATATCGCCATCCTTATTACCGTTCAGTAATCTCCAATCCTGCTCAATGAATCCATTCCGGAGAGCTTGATCTGCTGTATAGAAACAAAAACAACAGCCGACAAATCCGATTGATCTGTCGGCCATATTATGCAAACTTGACGACTTAGAAATTGAATTTCCTAAACGCATTCTGCATATTATCTGCCTGCTCATTTAACACGTCAGACAACGCAACACACTCCTGCGATGTCGCCTGTGTATTTTCTGAAATTTCACCCATGCTTTCTATAGCAGTCCTAACATTCTCAACAAATTCGTTTTCAACTTCAATACAGGCGGAAACACTCTGAATCCGGTCATTGATATCGTTGGTAAGAACCGCTACATGCTTCATCTTTTCGGATGTGATTTCAACCATCTGATTGCCCTTTTTAACAGCACTCTCTGTTTCTGCAATCAGTGCTGTTGTACGCTCCGCTGCTGTTGTAGTTTCCTCGGCGAGATTTCTTACCGAGTCTGCAACAACCGCAAAACCTCTTCCTGCCTCACCTGCCCGTGCTGCTTCAATGGATGCATTTAACGCAAGCAGATTCGTCTGCGATGCAATCTCATTGATCATGTCTATGATCGTAAGAATCGCACTTGTCCTATCGCTCACCTGATCCATTGCATCTACAAGATTATCAAGTGAATCGTTACATTCTTCAAGATAGTTGTTTGCATCTTTGGAAAGTCTACTCGCAGCACTAACAATCTCTGCACTCTGCGTAAAGCTACTTTGCATATCGGAGATTTGGTTCTCGATGTCAGATACGATAAGGGTAACCTTTTCTACATCGTCTGCCAAAGAGTTCGCACCTCGCTGTACATTTTGCGCCGAGTCAAAAACAGAATCCGAAGACTGCGAAATAACAGAGATTGCCTCCTTCATAGAAGAAACGATATTGTTGATTGAATCTTTTAGCGGAGCAAAATCTCCTGCGTAATCTCCGGTTACCTCAACCGTCAAATCACCCTCTGCCATATCGGCAAGCTTGTTCGATATATCTTCAATGTATTCCCGGATGGTTGCATTGGACTGCTCAATTGCTCTACACAACATCCCTACCTCATCTTGATTTGCATAATTAGCTTCATAGGCAAGCTTACCCTTCTTCATATCCTCTGTAACCTGTGATAATTCTTCCATAGGCTGAAGAGAAGCTGTGATAATCTCACGAATCTTTGTACGAACCAAGGTAAATATCACAATAATTAGTGCAATACTAATGATATAGAAAAGAATGAGTCCTCCGTAATAGCTAAAAAAGCTGATTGCAAATACAACCGTAATACCTGCCTCTTCAATGTATTCGGATACATATATGTAACGGGAAAATGCTTTGGTTCTTGATGATGGTGCAATCAGCTTCTTTGGAATATGAATCTCATCATAAGTCGTTGCAACCATTTCACCTTCTGCATCAACCGTTGGAACATATTTGTCCTTCTTATGGGTAAGGATCGTGCCATCCTTATCAACCAGAATCGCAAACGAGGTAGAAGATGATAACGATTCTGTCATGGCAATCAAATCGTCGACAAAAAAGTCCGCCGCAAAGACACCGACCGGCTTGCCATTTTGAACAATTGCCTTAGCTATGGTAATAACGATACGTCCGGTATCTGCATCAACATACGCAGCTGATACACAGGTTTTGTCCGGATTCTCATATGCCTCCGGATACCAGTCCCGTTCCGTCGCTCTGTAATCCTCGGGGACCTCCCATCCATCACTAAATACACATCTGTCGTCAGGAAGCCCAAAATAATATGCATACGCAGCTTCGTTCTCCATAATACAATCTGCAAGATAGGCTTCTGATTCTGAAAATCTTGTACCAACATAATCCTCGTAGGAAAGAGTCTCAGCAATCAGATTTACACGGCTAATCTGCGCTTCAAACCACCCCGTCGCCCCCTGTACGACGGAATCCGCTGATTTATTTTTTAATTTGTTGTTCTGACAGATTATCATATAAGATGCTATCAATCCTACAACAAACGCGATTAATGCTGTTGTAATCAGAAATTTTCTGCCAAACTCATTGACAAGCTTGTTCTTGATGGTCAGTGTATTATGATTCTCTTTCATGCCGATTCTCCTCTCTTGTATTCTTAGTAGTAATTAATAAAAATTTTACTATATTTTGATTTGATTTACAAGTAATACCACGCTTAAGAGAGTCTATTCGAACCTGGCATCATCCTATAAAATAAAAAAGCCACCGCAGGATTATGCCTGATACTTCCGGCATACCACACGATGACTTTTTCCAGGGGCTGTCACAAATACTAAATATTAAACTTTATTTTTACATATTCCTTAATAAGCTTCACACAATTTTCCCGTCCGATTCGGTCACTGTTAAGCACCAGATCATAATTAATCGGATTCGTCCAATCCTTACCGGACGTATAATAGCTATAATACTTTGCACGATATTTGTCCGTTTCGTAAATCAGACGGTTTGCACGCTTTTCCGATACGTGGAGCTTCTCCATAATCGACTTCACACATGCAGCACGGGGTGCTTCAATGTACACACTGATGACATTGTTGTAATTGCGCAAAATATCATCTGCACATTTTCCGACAATAATACAGCTTTCGGTTTCTGCCAGATTACGTATAATATCTGCCTGAATATTAAATACATTGACATCCGATACAAAATTACTGCTCGACGGTTCCACAACTCCGGTTACCGGAATTCTTCGCAACCAGTTTGCAATGCTTTTCCCTCTTAATTTTTCATCGGTTTCAACAAATACGCTTTCATCTATATTACTCTGATCAGACGCCATTGTAAGAATCTGCCTTTCGTAGCAAGGGATTCCCAATTCTTTTCCAAGCCGTGTTGCAATGTCCTTTCCCCCACTTCCAAAGCCTCTTGCAATTGTAATAATATAATTATGCATAAGCATTCCTCTTTTCGCTTAATCATTATCAGCCATTAAAACTGCATTTAACATAACCGTTGCACCCTCTGTACAATGCTCCGGTGAAGAATACTCCGGCTCACAATGGGAAAGTCCGTCCTTTGACTGAACAAAAATCATTGTGGTCGGTAGCATATATGCCGCAAACTGAGCATCATGACCTGCACCGGAATGAATATACTGATGCGATACACCGACTTCCTCTGCTGCCGCCTTCACATAACCAACAAGCTTTTTATCCCAATAAACGGTATCTCTGTTCCATGCCTTTTCCACTGTGCACGAGCAGCCTGCCCATGTCTTATCTGCACAGCTTTTTACGATAGCCAAAACCTGTTCCAATACCTTTGGATCCTCGTGACGGGCATCAAACGAGAAATCAAAGAAATCAGGCACACAAGTATGTACACACGGATGACATACAACCTCTCCGGTCGTATAAACAAGATCCGAATAACCCAGCTTATCAATCTCTGTATGCAAGTAACAAAGTGCTTCCGACGCTGCAAGAAATGCATCCTTTCTCTTTGGCATCGGGAATGTACCTGCATGTGTTGTCTGTCCGTAAAACTTTAATCGATAGTTGAACATACCAAGTACACAGTCAACGACACCAATGTCATTTCCGGAATCCTCAAGAATCGGGCCCTGCTCAATGTGAGTTTCAAACATATACTGATAACGTTCCGGCGAAAGTCTGTATTTCTTGTCGCCCTTGAAGCCCGACTTTTCAAGTGCATCTCCAAATGTACAGGTTGCATCGAGAATACTCTGCGATTTCATCATATCCTCATACTTAAACTTTACTCGAATATCCTCCGGCAAATAGTCATAACATACAATACCCGAACACATCATTGCCGGCGGATAAAGAGAGCCCTCTTCATTTGTCCAAATCATCGCTGTTAATGGATGCTTATGCGGAATCTTTTGTTCAACAACCGTCTCCAAAACCTCCATGGCTGACATAACTCCAAGAATGCCATCATAATTTCCACCATTTTTTACAGAATCACAATGAGATCCCATTACAATTCTTTTAGCATCAGTATCTGTACCCGGAATCGTCGCATATATGTTTGCGACATCATCAATCTCGATTTGTGCTCCAATGGCTTTCATTCTTTTCAGAAATTCATTTCTGGCAAGAATTGCCTCCGGTGAAAGCGAGTATCGCGTAATGCCACCGTGTCCGGCATCACCAAACTTCGAAAAGGTTTCAATTTTATCCTTCATTCTATCCAAACTGCATGTATACATAATCCTTACCTCCTATTTCTTGACTCTGGCTCCGACGCCAATTGCACCGGCCGGACAAATCAGCTTACAAAGCTGACAGCCAACACATTTCGCCGGATCCAGAATCGGTGTTTTCGTTGCCTCATCCATCCGTAGTGCCTGATGACCGCCATCATAACAAGACAAATAACATCTTCCGCATGTAACACATTTGCTTCGATCAAACTTTGGGTACTCAATGGTTGCCCGATTAACGCTTTCTGCGTCCGTAATATTGGCATTTGCCATACCGATAAGCTCCGTAACAGACACCATACCTTTCTCTTTCAGGTAATTTTTCATCCCGTCAATCATATCCTCGATAATTCGATAACCATATTGCATAACGGCGGTTGTAACCTGCACCGTTCCGCAGCCAAGTGCCATAAACTCGGCCGCATCCTTCCATGTCTCAATTCCGCCCATCCCACTGATTGGTACATTCCGAAGCATCGGATTCTGCTTCATATCATTGATAAAACGTAGTGCAATCGGCTTAACCGCCTTTCCGGAATAGCCACCAACTGTTGATTTTCCGTCCACCTTTGGCTCAGAAACAAAATCATCCAAATCCACATTCATAATACTTTTAATTGTATTAATTGCTGCAATTCCATCTGCACCGGCTTTAATTGCACACTCCGCAGGCTCCACCATATCTGTAATGTTTGGCGTCATCTTTGCAAGAATCGGTAATTTCGTACCTCTTCTCGTTG
Organism: Eubacteriales bacterium; assembly: GCA_030533235.1. Taxonomy (GTDB): domain Bacteria; phylum Bacillota; class Clostridia; order Lachnospirales; family Lachnospiraceae; genus Coprococcus_C. The sequence goes on from JAUNJN010000009.1 coordinate 30,317, forward strand.
CTCTTGTATAGCGCTCCACCAAATCAAGGTTGGTTCCTACATCACTTCCAAGTCCTTCCCCTACCATCTGTGGGCATGAAAAGTTACACTCAATAATATCAACACCGGCCTGCTCCATCAGCTGTGCCAGTCTCGTCCACTCCTCTTCATTTTGTCCCATAATGGAACCAATCAGGACCTTCGATGGATAATTCTTTTTTAATTCCTTTAGAAATCCAAGGTTTTCTTCCAAAGAATGATCCGACGTCTGCTCGATATTTTTGAAGCCGACAAATGGCTGATTCTCCTTTTCCAACGCAGCAAAACGCGGTGACACCTCATCCGGTATAAAGAAACCGACCGTTTTGAATGCAACGCCTGCCCACCCCATTTCAAAAGCTTTTGTCACCATCTCATAATTACTTCCAACAACCGAAGATGATAAAAAAAATGGGTTCTCACATGTTACTTTGCAAAATTCAGTTGAAAGATCTACATCGACATTCGGCACCGTCTTATTTCCGATATTTGACATGACATACGGAATATCAATTGCCTTGTCAATAATCCCTCGGTTACAAAATGATACACATGGTGCATCACATGTCAGACAAGGATTTCCCGGTCCTTTTTCCTTTGCAGCTCCAATCGGATTTTCAAATCGAAGCGACTGAATAATTTTACCCGGATTCACCTTTTTCGGACACATATTGTTACACGGTGCATCATGACATAATAAACACCTTCCGACTTCTGTTTTTATTCGAATTTCCTCATATGCCATATAACCCACTTCCTGTCCTTTTATTTATGCACGGGGACTGCGTTTTACATACTGTCCTGTACCCGGTACACCAACGTAGCTTCCATCATCATACACAAGCTTACCTCTTAAGTATGTCTGAACCGGATAGCCATGAAGTTTCTTACCTTCCCAGATCGTATGATCATAATCCGAGTGCATATTATCTACGCTGATTGTAAAATCCTTCTCCTTATCATATATTACGATATCTGCATCCTTACCGACTGCAATCGCACCCTTATTTTCACAACCAAATATTTTTGCGACATTTGTAGCACAAACCTCGACAACCTTCTCAAACGGAAGCTTTCCCGCATTTGCCGCATCCAGCATGTATGGATACAAGTTCTCAACACCTGCACAACCGTTTGGAATCTTAGTAAAGTCGTCCTTGCCCCAATCCTTCTCATAACTCTGGAATGGACAATGGTCGGTTGCTACTGTGTCAATAAATCCAGCCTTAAGTGCCTTCCATAAAGCATCCTGGCTTTCCTGTCCTTTCATTGGAGGAGAACATACAAAATTTCTACCATCCTCCCGCTTATAAACATCGCAAGTAAACTCTAAATACTGTGGACAAGTTTCCACATATATTTCATTTCCCTCTTCCTTTGCCTTGATACAAGCCTCCATACCTTCCTTATCTGCCATATGTACAATATAAACAGGCGTATTCAAATGACTTGCCCAATGTACAACTCTCTTATCTGCCTCCGCCTCAACAAACTCCGGACGACTCATGTAATGATACCAGGCAGATGTTTTTCCCTCTTTCAAATATTGTGCGGTTCGAAGGTCGATTAAATCCGGATTTTCGGCATGGACGTTGATCAATGCACCCAATTCCTTTGCACGTAATAAAAGTGTTGCAAGCATCCCGTCATCAACCATCATTCCCTCTTTCTTATATACAAGAAAACACTTAAAGCTCGTGATTCCCTCCTCAACCGCCTTGCTCATTTCCTCAAGTATAGCGCCTTCATTCAAGTCAGTAATACAACAATGGAATGCATAATCGCAGCATGCCTCCTTCTCAAGCACTTCCTTTTTTGAATTAACGAGTCCCAAAATTGTTTCACCCTTATGCTGGACCGGATAATCAAAAATAGTTGTAACACCACCGCAAACAGCAGCACGTGTTCCCGAGTAATAACTATCCGCAGAAACCGTTCCGCCAAAAGGCATTGCCATATGTGTATGTGCATCAATTGCCCCCGGGAGAACCAGCTTCCCGCTTGCGTCGACAACTTCATCCGCATCCAAAGGTAAATTCTTTCCGATTGCTACGATTTTTCCATTCTCAATAGCGACATCCGCAATATAGCTTTCGGTCGCTGTTACAACTGTACCGCCCTTAATCAACAAATCCATTTCCGACACCTCATTTCTTATAAACCGACGGCCACCTCTCGCAGCCGTCGGTACCAAAAAACCTATTACTTAAAAGTTATCCAGCTTGTATACGAGTACAAGACCGGATCTCTGGTAAATCTGAGCAATTTCAACAAGATCCATACCGCCGGCATCAGCGACCGCAAGGTTTGTCAACCATGTAACACCGAAATCAACGGTTCCGTTATTTACAGCGGTTGTCTCTGAGATATCACCACCACCGGAGATGATTTCAACATCCAGACCAACTTCTTCATAATATCCCTTATCAAGTGCTACAAAGTAACCCATAAACTGTGCCTGCGGCAACCACTTCAGCTGAATCGATACCTTACTTTTTTCAACCTCAAACTTACCGTCAGATGCAAGTGCTGTATCATAGAATGAAGTATCTCGGATATCATCCAGTGTTAAGCTCTTAAATTTCTCTGCCGCCGTTGCATCCTCCAATGTAACGTATGTCTTTGCAATATCGAGTGTCTGCTGCATGGCTGTATCATCCATCTTACCGATTTCAGAAACAGCTGCTCCGTTCATATCTGTATAAACAAGCTTTGCCACCTCTGATGCCATGTATGACTGATGATCCGCTGATACAGACGATCCGTACTTGTAGCATATTTCAGCAGCTTCCTCCGGATTCTGACATGCATATTCCCAACCCTTCAGGGATGCATATACGAAAGCGGCTACCGTATTTGGGTTTTCTTCGGCGAACTTCTTTGTACAGAAAATATTATCCTCTAGCATTGCGACACCCTCATCATTCATATCGATGATGTCGACGGTATCACCATATCCGTAACCACCCTCATAGGAATTTTTTGTCAATCCCAGCTCATTATAGGTCATTGCAGATGCCAATGTTACAGAATCATCATCAAAGCCATCCATCGTGAAATCCTGACTTAAATATTCTGTTGGCAAATTATACTTTGCGAGCAAAGCCAGAATTTCGTACTCATTTCCAAGTCCCCAGTTACCAACCTTACCTTCGGTTGCAGCCTTCTTAAGAACCTCCTCCTTTGACATCGGTGTCGCCGTTTCGCCTGAGTTTGTTGTATCCCCTGCGTCAGTTGCCTCTGCCTGTGTAGGTGCTGCAGTTTTTGTTTCCTCCTTGTCTGAACCGCAGCCTGCTAATAAAGTTGTTGACAGTGCTGCTACAGTTAATAAATGAATCCATTTTCTCTTTCTCATAATCGTTTCCTCCTATCATCATTTCATATTGTTTATTCAAATGAGAAGACTAATGATATCTTCTCAATAGAATGCTTTGTGTAATCATAAGCACTACATACATAACAATTCCCAAAATGCATGCCATAAAAATGTATGCCCATGCGGTTGCATACTGTGCTAAAACAATACACTCCCGAATCTGTCTTCCGACCCCTGTAATGTATTCTGCAAAATATTCACTTACAATGGTTGTCATGATACTCGCGGGTACGGACACACGAAGTGCCACAAAAATATAAGGTACAGAATTTGGAAGCCGGAGCTTTGTAAAGGTTTTTAACTTTTTTGCCGCATAGGTTGCCATCAAATCTTCTGCGTAAGGCTTTAATTCTGTCAGTCCCCGATATGCATTCAGTGACATATTCGCAGCTGAAATGAGCGTTACAACAACGATTTTGGCAACCATGCTTCTTATACTGGCGTCCGATGAAATATCCTTCGTCCAGTTATTCATAACAGGTGCCAGGGCGACAACCGGAATGGAAGCAAATGCTCCAATCAGACTAAGTCCTCCTTTTCCAAGCTTTGGAAATAACGCTGCCAGCACTGCGATAAAATATCCAAAAACACTTCCTATGAAAAGTCCAATCAATGCAACAGTCATTGTTGGCTTTACATTTTTCATGATCTTTCCAAAGTTATCACCAAATATGGTGCAGATTCGGGACGGAAGCGGTAAAGCAAATGTATCTGTATGAAACCATGTATGTAATACCTGACCCTCCCATAATCCAATCAGTACCACACCAAACATAAGCGGAAGTACGACGGTCATGACTGCCTGAAATTTTTGATTGTTTTTCATTCTCTGATGTAATGACTGTTTTCTCTTAATTTTTTGAGCCATACCAATCGCCTCCTTATCTTCTTCTTGCTGCTCTTAAATTCGGTAAAACAAGCGACTCAATCCAACCCATAAGCTTTCCGCTTAATATTCCGATAAACGCACTGAAAAATACGATAATCCAAAAAACGTAGATTGACATTGCGTGCTTTAACGACTGCGACAGCATACATCCAAGTCCGCCATCCCCCTGCAAGGTATCTACCAGAATGGATGCAGTGATTGCGATTGGTGCCGCAATCTTTAACCCCGTAAAGAAATACGGAACGGAAGATGGGATTAATACCTTTGTGTATATCACCCTTCTTGGCGCAGCATATGTATACATCAAATCATATTTTTCTTTTTCAACGGCCTTAAACCCAGCCAACGTGTTCGCTGCGACCGGGAAAAAGCTTAAGATCGCTGCAATGACGACTCTGCTCAGATTGATATCTCCGGTGATTGCAAGAACAATCGGCGCAAGTCCCAAAACCGGAATCAACTGAATTAACATCAGATACGGGGAAAGGATCTTCTCAACTGTTCCCGAGATTTTCATAATCAATGCGAATAAGAATCCGAGAGCAGCTCCGAGTAAAAATCCAGCCAAGGCCCGAAACAATGTCTTTCCCGCACTGTGTAGTACAATTGCAATTGCCGTTTCTCCATTGGCAACCGGCTTAGAAGAACACACAGCGGAGACAATCTGCCCCAGATGCGGTAATATATTTTCGGGCGAACGCTTTGAGTGTTCGACTATATTTGCTCCGATTTCCCATGCAGCTATGAGAAGGAGCAGCCAAAGTATGAGCGATATAAAATCTTTGTTTCTTTTTCGAAAAACTTTCATATTAAACACTTCCTCCCTCAAAGCTGTTTCGAACCTTCACTACAAGTTCATTGAAATGCTGTGTATCCTTAACCTCAAGTCTTCTTGGTCTTGGAATATCCACATCAACAATTGCTGACAGCCTGCCGGGATGTGGAGATAATACACAAATTCTGTCTGATAAAAATACTGCCTCCTGAATATTGTGTGTTACGAAAATAACCGTTTTGTTTGTCTGTCTCCATATACGAAGCAAATCCTCGTGCAGTTTTTCCTTTGTAAACTCATCCAATGCCGAAAACGGCTCGTCCATAAGCAAAATCTCAGGTCTCAATGCGAAAGCTCTTGCGATATTTACTCTCTGCTGCATACCACCTGACAGCTGTTTCGGAAAATGCTTGCGAAACTCTGAAAGTCCTACCATCTCAAGCATTTCATCGGCTCGTTTTGACCGTTCCGCTTTGTCACAATACATAATCTCAAGCGGAAGCTCTACATTTTTCTTAACCGTTCTCCAGTCAAACAAAACCGGTTGCTGAAATACGAATCCAAATTTCTGTTGCAGACGAATTTCCTTTGGTGTCATACCATCGATTCGAACGGTTCCGTCAGTTGGCTCCTGCAAATCCGCAATGCATCGAAGTAATGTTGTCTTTCCGCATCCGGACGGACCAAGTAAAGAAATAAATTCTCCCTTATGAATATCCAAATTAATTCCGGTAAGTGCCTTTACGTCATTTCCCTCATTATCCTTAAATGTCACATTTAAATCTTTTACAGCAATCTGCACTTCTCTTTCCTCTGCCATAAAGGTCCCTCCTAACAAAAAAGACACAGCAAAAGTCTTCCTAGCGCCTTTGCTGTGTCCTTCATCATTTATTATGTTGCCATTTTAATTTCGGGAAACAAAATTATCTATGTTTTTTAACACAATTTGTATTGTGCTTGAGCACAACATCCGGATTTCAGTTTTTCCGATAAGCCCTTATATAAAGTGAACTACAGTCTGCAACAGTTACCTCTCGTCTTGTGTTTCCCGGACTTCCTGAAGCAATTGCATCATTTGCCATTTTATTAACCACCGCCATGTATACCTCCTCTGAAATCCCATATGAACACAGCGTCGGTATCTCACATGACCGGCGTAATGTATCTATCACATCGATTAATTTTTCTGCTGCAGATGTATCACTCTCAGCATTATTTGCAGCGCCGATTGCCCGTGCGATATCCGCAAACCGTTCATAATGATCCTGCATCGCAAATACCATGCATTCCCGCAACAGCATCGCATTACTAAGCCCGTGCGGAACATGAAACATGGCACCAATCGGTCTGCTCATTCCATGTACAATTGTGACACTGGAATTATTGATACAAATACCGGCTTCCAATGCGGCAATTGCCATCTGTTCCCTCGCCTGCCCATCATATCCGTTTTGATATGCAACCGGCAAATATTTCACTATCCTTTGAATCGCTGATAATGCATAACTGTCCGTCAGACACATTGCCTTTTTAGATGTGTATGCCTCGATAGCGTGTGTAAGCGCATCAAAGCCGGTCGCAGCTGTAATGGATTTCGGCATATCTATTGTATAGTCCGGATCCACAATCGCAAGTTTCGGAATCAGCTTTTCGCCTTTCAGAAGCATTTTTATCCCTTTTTTTGAATCAGTGATTACCGTAAATTTTGTTGCCTCAGATCCGGTCCCCGCTGTTGTAGGAATCGCCACTATCGGCGGAATATTTCCCTCGATTTCCTTCCCCATGTAATCGGAAATGTTTCCTATATTTACCACCATTGCCGCGATTGCCTTTGCAGAATCAAGTGGGCTTCCGCCACCAATCCCGATCACGTAATCACAACGGTGCTCCTGATACATCTTACAACCTCTCGTAATCATTTCATCGGTTGGTTCCCCTGTAATCTCGTCAAACACAAAGCTTTCCGCTTGAATAAATCTTAGGGCCGCAACCAGACTGTCCATCATGGGAGACTTTCCAACATGCTTTCCGGTAACAATAAGTGCCCTCTTCCCATACCGCTTCAAATATGGCAAAGCCTCTTTGATTGCACCACATCCAACTACAATGTGTTCCGGAATTGAAAAATGTGCCATATATATCCCCCCTAAAGCATCGTTTCATCTACAACCGACAATACTTCGGCCAGCTTTTCCATTTCTTCTTTCAACTGTTCCTCCGTAATAATCAGAGGAGGACAGATAAATATCATATTTTCATGAGAATATGTCATAAACTGCTTTGCCTTCAGCATTCCAACAATCCTTGGCATTACCGCTTCCGGATCCTTTCCATAGCTGACAAGCGGTTCCTTAGATTCCTTGTCCTTCACTAACTCAACACAAGAGAACAATCCAATGTAACGAACGTCACCAACACACTTGAACTTATCCTTGAAGCCTTCAAGAATGATTCCTAAAACCTTACCTACTTTATTAACATTTTCCAAAATATTCGCTTCTGAATAATAGTTCACACAGGCAACACCGGCCGCACATGCAAGCGGATGTCCACTGTATGTCAAACCACATGATAATAAGTGATCATCAAAATATTCTGCAATCTTGCTGCTTACTGCAACACCACCAAGCTGAACATAGCCGCAGGTTACACCTTTCGCAAAAGTAACAAGATCCGGCACTACATCAAAATTCTCAAAAGCAAACATTTTACCGGTTCTGCACCAGCCCGCCATAACCTCATCACAAATCATGACGATGCCAAATTCATCACAAATCTTACGAACACCCGGAAGATAACCCTTCGGAGGAATAATAATACCATTGGAGCCTGTAATTGTTTCCATGACGATGGCTGCGACGCTGTCAGGTCCCTCATAGATAATCTGTTCACGCAGCTTTGTCAGATAATAATTCGTTGCAGCTTCCTCGGACGGAAAATCAATTGGTTCTCTGTAAATGTAAGGATCAAAAAACTTGACAAAGCCCGGAATCCCCGGCTCCAATGGATATCTTCTTGGCTCACCTGTCAGATTACCTGCACCAAAGGAAGAACCATGGTAACTTCTGTAACGACTAAATATCTTTTTTCTTCCTGTAAACATTCTCGCAATCTTGATTGCATTTTCATTCGCATCTGCGCCGGCATTTGTAAAGAAAACCTTTCCAAATGTGTCCGGAAGCAAGTCAACAATCATCTTGGCAAGCCTTGCTCTTGGTTCCGCTGCATAAGACGGTCCTACAAAACAATAACGGTCTACCTGCTCTTTGATTGCCTCTGCAATTTTTGTATTTCCAAATCCCACATTTAAATTAACAAGCTGTGATGACATATCCGTATATCTCGTTCCATCATAATCATAGAAATAAATACCTTCTGCCTTTTCAATCGGAATCGGATTAAGTGCACCCTGCTTACTCCATGACTGTAATACATACTGCTTTGACATTTCCTTAATTTCTTCTGCTTTATTACCCATAATATATTCCTCCTTTTAACACATCGTATTACATTATTCTTATCCTCCTGATATGTCTTGCGTTCGAGATAATCCCCATTATAATTCCACAATCCTAAATAACAAGAAGCACCGGCACAATCTGTGTTGTGCTATAGCACAATCTTGACAGATTTTTGAAACATGATATAATCGAGCTAACAACAAAGGCGTTGCAAATATGCAACGCCTTATTTTTTTGAAAGGGTTTTGGTTATGGCTATTTTGTTGCGTTCACTCATAAAAGAAGTATCTAACATGGATATTACCCTCGTTGCAGGAGAATCCGGTATGAACACACCTGTAAGCTGGGTCCATATGGTGGAAACCGTAGATGCGACAAGCTTTCTGGATGGTGGAGAGGTTGCCTTTGTTACCGGAATCGGTCTAAGTAAACAAGACACCATTTTGGACCTTATATCAAACATCCATGACAGAAATGCAGCCGGTGTATTTGTCAACCTTGGACCATTTATTGATTCCATTCCGGAAGCTGTAATTAAATACTGCAATGAGAAGGAATTTCCCTTGTTTACAGTTCCCTGGAAAATCCATCTTGCCGAAATCATCCGTAAATTCAGTTGCGAAATTACAAAAGATGATCAAAAGCATATGCAGATTTCCTCTTCTTTTATGAACGCACTATTTTTTCCCGAACAGGAACATTTATATATTACCCCACTTGCCCAATACGGCTTTCAACCAAACTGGCAGTACGCGGTCTGTATGCTGAAATTTACATTAAACGATTCCACCGATATTCCGTATATCGAGCGTTTAACCTTGCAAATGGAACGTTTTTTAAAACACTACTACAACAACTACGCCGTCTTTCGTCTGGAAGAATCTATTATCATTATAATGGCAGATTACACGGAGGACGAGGTACGTGAGCTCGTCGCCAAAATTTTTGAACGTTCTCGCACCTATTGTTCCCCGGATGCACTTCCGTCCATCGGTTGCGGTCGCCTCACCCAAAGCCTCCGTTGCATTTACAAAAGCTTTCAGCAGGCAAAATCAATCACCAATTTGCAAGAACGAAAGAAAATTTCCAAATCAAACATATTTTATTCCGATATGGGAATTTATCGACTGCTTATGTCGGTTACCGACACTGACGCAATAAATTATTTTTGTAACGAGACAATTATGCCTCTCGTAGACTACGATAAAACAAATAATTCCAATTTGACAGAGGTATTACGAAAGTATTTGCAAAACAACGGGAGCGTTATTGACACTGCAAACGAAATGTATGTGCATCGGAACACCATCAATTACAAGCTTAAGAAAATTGAAGAAATATTAGATGTCGATCTATCATCCTTAGATTTCAGAATTCATGCGGCACTCGGACTTTATCTGCTCGATCTGCTGTAAAATATATTTATTCTATTTACAACTAATACCACGCTTCTTCAACAAATACGCAATTTGAAAGTAATTGCTTTGATATGAAAACTGTAGTAAAATATAAAAAAGCGTATTTAACGGAAAGCGAATGTATTATGGATAAATATTCGATAAAAAATCTTTCAAAAGAGCAAAAAGAGCTTGTATTTCAATCGAAATATGATTACTACCGGGTATTTAATACCGGTCTTATTATTGTGTCTGTTTTTTCATACCTTTGCTTCTTTTTTACGGATTGTGGCATATTCGGACGGTTTGCATATGAAACCTTATTTTCCCGTCTCTTTATTTTGCTTCCGTTTTCCATCTTCATGATTATGGCAATCAAAATAACAAATTACAAGGTCATGGTTATAAGCAGTTATCTGATGATTCATATCATCATTTGGTGTACAGACTGGGCAACATATTTACTGCCGGATCGACAACACGCGATTACCGGTATGGTTATCATGAATTTAATTTTTGTTTGCGCCGGCTTCTGTGCTCCATTTAAATACAGTGTAATTGCCCATTGTCTGCTCATTGTGGATATTGCCATTGCCAATCAGTTTCTACATTATGAAAACCTGCAGATGATGTATATGTTCAATCTTCCTTGTATATTTGCAATATGTGTCATGCATTATCTCATGCAACGTGTATATCTGGAGCAATATCTTACCAAGGCTAAGCTTCAGCATCTCGTCGTATTAGATCAGCTGACCGAAGTTTATAACCGCAACAAACTTAAGGATATAAGCAATCCTGTTACCAAAGAATTTACCTTCTCTGATAATACTACCGTAAGTGTACTGCTGATGGATATTGATCACTTCAAACAGGTAAATGATAAATACGGACACGATGCCGGAGACAAAGTACTCTCCCAATTGGCTCAAATCCTAAAAGGAGTTGTTCGTTCCACTGATTACGTCATTCGTTGGGGTGGTGAAGAATTTCTTGTTATTATGCCCGGCTGTTCAATCGAACATGCCGTCCGCGTTGCTGAAAAAATACGTTCCAAGGTCGAGGAAAGTGAAAACGGCATTTGTAAAATAACAATTTCCATCGGTGTTTCGGTGTGTGACGGAGGTGATTACCATTCTGTCATTCGAGAAGCCGACATAGCAATGTACCAGGCAAAAAACAGTGGTAGAAACTGCGTTGTTACATATAACCCGGGAGGAAACTGCGATGAAAGACATGTCTGATAAAAAAGGAACCAAAGAAAAATTAGAAGCAAGCTTTAAAGAGCTTTTAATTAAAATGCCAATGGAAAAGATCACGATTAAGGATATTACCGATTTATCCGGTGTGATTCGTCCGACATTTTATAACCACTTTCACGACAAATACGATGTGCTTGAATACACAATTCGAAACGATTTACTTATGCCGATAAAACCTCTTCTCGTAAACGATATGATTATCGAAGGACTGACGTTACTTTTTTCCGCAATCAAAAACGAGAAAGATTTCTATAAGCAGGCTATTAAAATTGAGGGACAGAATTCATTTGAGAGCATTGCAAGAGAACAGGTATCTGATCTTTTATATCAGGTTATGAGCGAAAAACACACAACCTTACATACAAGATATAACTGGCTTTCAACCAAAGTCATTGCCACCTATTATGCACAGGCGATGGTTTGTATCGCCATCGAATGGATAAAAACAGACTTCCTCATAGCTCCGAAAAAGCTATCCGAAATATATGAGTATATCAGTACCCATTCGATGATGGATATAATAAACGACTTATGCTAATGTAATTAATTGTCACACGAAATCATCATTACGTTTTGCAAACAAATACATATATACCTTTATGTTGTCTTCACTAATACATATATTGTATATTATATATTTTTTTAGACATTTTAGGGCGATTGAATATTCTATTTATTCAATCGCCCTTCTATTATTGTCAATAGGTTATCAAATGACCAAAATGATAACAAAAAACAAACACCTATTTTAGAGAAAGAAGGGACTTCAATGATTGATTTTGGAAAATGGGTTGTAAAGCACAGAGTGATAATATTTGTTATCAGTGTTCTGTTGTTAATCCCATCGTCTATCGGTTTTATTAAGACGAGAATTAATTATGATATCCTCACATACCTGCCGGAGGATATCGAAACGATGGAAGGTCAGGATATCCTGGTCAACAATTTCGGCGTTGGGGCATTCTCCGTGTGTATTGTAGAAGGAATGCCTGATAAGGACATCAGTGCCATGCGCAAAGAGATGTGCAAGGTTGAAAATGTAAAGGATGTTCTTTGGTATGACTCCTTTGTCGATGTAGCAATCCCAAAAGAGCTGCTTCCGGAAAGTCTGTTACATGCTTTCACAAACATCGATGCAGACTCAACGATTATGTTTGTCCTGTATCCGACTTCGATGTCCTCCGATGAAACCATGCAGGCCATCGAGGATTTACGGGAGATCCTAAGCGACAGTTCCTATCTCTCCGGTATGTCGGCAGTTGTAACAGACATCCGAAACCTTTGCAATCAGGAAATTCCGATTTACGTAATTATTGCAGTCGTGCTTGCTCTTTTGATTCTGGCAGTTTCCATGGATTCCGTACTGGCACCGGTATTTTTCCTGCTTAGTATCGGAATGGCAATCATCTACAATATGGGAACCAATGTAATCAAGGGAGAAATCTCGTACGTAACCATGGCACTTGCAGCCGTTTTGCAGCTCGGTGTTACGATGGATTATTCAATTTTCCTCTGGCACAGCTACGAGGAAAATCAAACAAGATTCCCGAATGACAAGCCACGAGCAATGGCACATGCCATATCCAACACGATTTCCTCCGTTGTCGGAAGCTCCATCACAACGGTTGCGGGCTTCATCGCACTGTGTTTTATGAGCTTCACACTTGGTATGGATCTCGGTATTGTTATGGCAAAGGGTGTCATACTTGGCGTAATAAGCTGCGTAACGATTCTCCCTTCCATGCTGTTAATATTTGATAAGGTGATTGAAAAAACAAAACACAGGGTATTCTTGCCGGACATCGGCAAAATCGGTGGCTTCGTTGCCAAGAGATTTTATATTTTCATCGCATTGTTTATTATCATATTGATTCCGGCAATATACGGATATACACACACGTCCGTGTATTATGATTTGGCAGGTACGCTTCCGAAATCCTTAGAAAGCGTAACCGCACAGGAAAAGCTTGACGAACAGTATCACATGGGGGCGACCCACATGGTTTTGGTAAGCAGCTCACTTTCGGATAAAGACACTGCCAAAATGACAGATGAAATCAATAAAATCGATGGAGTAAAAGCCGCACTCGGACTCGATATTATTACAAACGGTATGTTACCGAAATCCATGATTCCGGCAAAAATACTTTCTGTATTTGAGACCGAGAATTATAAAATGCTTCTCATATCGACAGAGTACCGGGTGGCATCCGATGAGGTCAATGAACAATGTGTAAAAATAAACAATATCATCAAACAATATGATGAAACCGCAATGCTTGTCGGTGAAGCACCTTGTACAAAGGATCTGATCGAGATTACCGATAAGGATTTCAAAACAGTAAGTGCCGTATCCATCGGTGTCATCTTTCTCATCATTGCATTTGTATTTAAATCCATATCGTTGCCGGTCATACTTGTAGCCGTTATTGAATTTGCAATCTTCATTAACCTGGGCATTCCGGCTTATACCGGTACGGTTCTTCCGTTTATCGCATCCATCGTAATCGGAACCATTCAGCTTGGCGCAACCGTCGATTATGCGATTCTTATGACAAACAAATACAAGCGAGAAAGAAACCACGGTCTCGCAAAGGTCGAAGCCGTTACTGAGGCAATGAACAGCTCCGTACAATCCATTCTGGTCAGTGCACTTAGCTTCTTTGCAGCAACCTTTGGTGTCGGGATGTATTCTCAGATTGATATGATCAGTTCTCTTTGCACATTGATGGCAAGAGGTGCATTAATCAGTATGGTCGTTGTTATACTTGTGCTTCCGTCCATGTATATGGTATTTGATAAGCTCATTTGCGCGACAAGCGCAGGCTTCAAACCAAAGCAAGTGAACGCACCATCCAATGCAGAAAATGTATAAGATATGGAGGTCTTAATATGAAGAAAAAAATATCCGGAAATAAAAAACATCTCACAGGCAGTGTTGCAGCCGTTGCCATGTCTGTCGTCGCCTGCAGTGCAGGAACCACAGCAAGACAATCCAAAGAATATATAGTTGAAACCCCAAAATACAATACAGATGTGACGGCAAATGAGGACGAAGTCCAGGAGGTCGAACCAACAGAAAACGTTTCCGAAGAAGAACTTGTAGACAAACTCACATCTTCCGTGAACATTTCAGCAAAAGAAATCGACAAGGATGAAACCGTTTATGTCTTTGCAGACGCAAACGGAAATACAACCGATATCTTAGTAAATGAAGTTCTGAAAAATCCGGAAGGTAAATCGGTACTGAATGATAAAACTAACCTTACAGACATTGTAAATGTGAAGGGAGACGAAGCCTATACCATCGATGGAGATACCATCACCTGGCAGGCAAACGGAAATGACATTACATATCAGGGAACATGCGATAAGGAGCTTCCTGTCAACGTCAAGGTAACCTACACATTAGACGGGAAAGAAATCAAGCCACAGGACTTAGCCGGAAAAACCGGTCATGTAAAAATTCGATTTGATTACGAAAATGAAACAACTGTCGTAAAGTCTATTAACGGAAGAGACGAGGATATCCATGTTCCTTTTGTTGCAATTACAGGCATGGTTCTTGGCGATAACTTCACCAATATCTCTGTTACAAACGGTCGAAGTGTTGCACAGGGTGATTCGAAAGTCGTTGTCGGCTTTGGCATGCCGGGGCTCATGGACAGTATCAAGGCCTCAAACGAAGATTTTACGGAAGCTGTAAATGTACCGGACTATTTTGAAATAGAAGCCGATGTTGTTGACTTTTCTCTTGACATGACAGCAACAGTCGTTGTGGACGGTTCTGCAATGAATATTTCCGGTGAAATCGATTTAAAGGAAATGGATGCCCTTATGACTGAGCTTTCCAATGCAACTACCCAGCTTGTTACAGGCTCCGGAGATTTGTCCGACGGTGTCGCAACTCTTCTTGAAAAAATGGGAGAATTTGATACCGGAATCGGCAAATTAAAAGCAGGCATCGATTCTCTGTCTGCAAATTCCAATACCTTGATTAACGGAATCGGAACCATCGATGCAAGTGCACAATCCATCAGCATAGCAATCACAACGTTAGATACAGCCCTCAACACGCCAATGAGCGATGAGCTAAAACAGGCAACCTACGATACAGCATATGCGACAGCCTCTGCTGCAGCCGGCGATGCCGCAGGAAATATGGTTTCTTCCCTAATGAGCGAAGGAACCGATCAGTACAACGCAATCAAAGGTCAGGCAAGTCAACAATTTTACGGCATGCTTACAGATGCAGATACGCAAGCAGCCGCTGTGACAAAAGTAAATACTGCTATCACTTCGGATCCGGAAGTCGCAGCCCAAATCTCACAGCTTGCTACTGCACTTACACCGGGTGTATATCAGCAGATGCTTGCGGCCGTAGCCGCACAGTATGGTGTCGACCCAAGCTTACTTGATGACGCAACCAAGGCAACAGTTATGGAACAAGCACAGACGCAGGCAAGCGCCATCGCACAGCAGACTATTATTTCCGTTGCATCCAAAACAACAACAAGCGTTATGAATACAATTGCTGCCGAATATTCAGATACAATCGGAAGCAGTGTTGCAGATGCATGTAAAGAGGCGGCCGTCAAAGCCTCCTCTCTGGCATCCTCACAAGCGTCCGGTCAGGCGGCCGGTCAGGCAGCCATCCAGGGTGCCGAATCTGCCAAAAGTCAGATTGCCGCACAGATTGAAGCCGTTCAGGCAAATGGCTACAGTCTTGTAACCGGCGCAAAAGCATTAGCCGAAGGAACCACCTCTATGAACAATGCAGTTCCGACACTTTCACAAGGTATCTCCGCTTTAAAGGATGGCGCAACAAGCTTATCGCAAGGCTCCGGTTTATTGCTCGATGGTGTGTCCACATTAAACGAGGGCGCCACAGCATTAAAGGATGGTATGCAAACCTACGATACTGAAGCAATCAGCAGGATCGTGAATTCCTACAACGGGGATATCAAATCACTTATAGAAAGACTTTCAGCAGTTGCATCCGCTTCTGCTGAATATGATATCTTTACAATGAAAGCGGATGATATGAATTCGACAACCAAATTCATTATCAAAACAGAAGGAATTAAAGCTACTAAATAATTAGCACTAAATTATAATGATTCGGGTGTCAAAAGTTTCGTGTTCCGTTTTGTCCCGGCAGATTGCACAAGTACAAACGTCTTCATTCCGTTGTGCAATCTGCCGAGGCAATGTTTCAACTTGGACTTTTAACACCCGAATCTTATTTTTGTGTGTCCAGAAATTCCAGTATCAATTGATTTGTTTGAACACCTGTAATTTGTTCACTCGGCCAGGAATGTCTTCCATCCGGAATCCAAAGATGCCAAACCTGACATGTTGATACCTGTCCATCGTTGTCATTTGATAATGCATATGTTGTCAGGATCGATTTTTTACCGACATTTGCCGTTTCCGTAAGCGTCAGACCATTTGACGCCGCCCAGTATTCCATAACGTCCTCAATAGCCGGTGCCTTCGAAAATCGGGCGCTGCCGTCACTGTTTTTTGGAACAACATCATCCTTTTCTCCGGTAATCTGAAACACACCAACCTGATTTTTGTCATTCCGCTTCTCCCATACACCTTCTGACATCATGCCTGCCACACTTACAACCGCAGCAAAAGTATCTTGTCCTTCCATCGCAAGACGATGCGCCATAAACGCACCATTGCTGAATCCGACAGCAAACACACGCGAAGCATCCAGATCGCATTGTTCACATACGCATCGTGCAAGCTCACATAAAAATTCGACATCACGATTTCCGTTTTCCAACCCTTCAAAATTCCATCCGGTAGCTGATGTCGAATCATTCGGATTCGGCGCACCTGTTACATAAAGCACCGCATATCCTTTTTCATTTGCATCCTTTTCAAATGCTGTGTCACTCCGAAAGCTTTCCGCATTTCCCCCATATCCATGCAGCATTACAACAAGCGGTGCACCTTTTGCATCTTCCGGAATATCCAAAATTAATTCATGTTCTTTCCCCTCAAACCTACAGGAATAAGTTCCGCTTTCCGGCTTCATTGACAACTCAAAATCAATTGCTTCCTCCGTCTGCTCTTCTGATTGCGATTTTGTATTCCGGGTTCCGCACCCGACAGACAACAACATAACCAAGAACAAGCAAATCACGCCAATAGATCTTTTTTTCATTTACGTTCGACCATCCCTCTGTCTGTTCATATTCGGCTTGTTAATCAACCAGATTCCAAGAACGATAATAACAATAGATATCAAATATTTCAAGTAAAATGCCTCCTTCAAAAACAAGCATGAAAGAAGCGTTCCGGAAGCAGGAATAAGTGCATTGAATATCGCAATATCCGCCACCGGATTATACTTAAGCAAGGTATTATACAAAATGAATGCCACCGTGGAAATCATAACAAGTCCTGCCAAAAGCATAACCCCCTTCGCGGTAATCGTATCGATTGTTCCGCCGGACAAAACGCCTCCAAGCATGAGCATAATTCCTCCGGTTGCCAGACTGTATCCGGTTGCAACGATTGTGTTAACCTTCTTTGTAACAACGCGGGTCAAGATTCCTCCGAACGCCGAACATACCGCATTTGCTATAATCATTCCCTCTCCCGCAATCCTAAATCCCTCCATTGCTTTCCCGCCGAGATTGGCAATGAGAATTCCGACAAATCCAAGCATACAGCCAATAACTTTGTTACCGGTCATTCTTTCATGAAAAAGAATACTTCCAAAAATAATTAACAGAAACGTCCCCATCGAATTCATCACAGATGCTTTGCTTCCCTCACAATTGGCAAGTCCGACATAAAAGCACAAATAGTGAAGACCCGTGTTTACCAATCCGAATACAAGCAGGAGACAAACATTTCCCTTTGCCTCCCGAACAATATTCTGCTTCTTAAATTTTGCCACCGCCAAAGTAATAAAACCGGCAATCGTAAACCGTATCCCGGCAAACAGCATTTTACCTGCCACATCATCCTGACTGATTTGAAATTCCGACAGACCGAGCTTGATAAACGGATACGCAAGCCCCCACAGCAAAACAGCTGTCATCGCAAACAGAATGATAAATGGTGTCCTTGTAAAAACATTTCGATTGTTATCGTTTCTCATCATATTTTGTCCGCCTTAACTGATAGCAAGCAGCAATCTGCTCTCCCGAAGTGTTTTTGACTGATCGTAGTCATACTCAATCGATGTAATCCGCGCATCAGGATATTTGTCCTTTATGGCCTTGATTACCCCTCTGCCACCTACATGACTAACCAGACACCCAAACGGATGCACAATCAAAATCTTGTTGTAGCCTTGATGAATTAAATCGATTGCCTCTGCTGCCATCAACCATCCATCGCCAATATTATAATATTCACTCAGGATTTCCTCTTTGATTTTGGTCATTTCACCAAACGTTCCGTCGCTCTTCATCCCATGCACGCGCAAAGCATGCGTCACACCCTTTTGAATGTTACAAAGAAAATCAATCACCTTCTGATATGCAGCAAGCTCGATTTTTTTGTTACGAAGCAGCTCCTTATTTTTCATATCACTGTACACAACATAAATGCAGTAATTAAGAAATCCGCCCTGCCGATAGTCACAGTCCCGTTTTCGAAGGAAATCCTCCAAATGGCAGTTGCCGATCGGCGAATATTTTATGTAGATTTCACCGACGATTCCAACCTTGGAAAGTTCTTTTTTCTCGGTCTTAATCTTCTGAAAATCCCGAATAATATGGTCGTAAATTTTCTTTCTGCCAATTATTTTTTTTCCATGCGCGATTGCATCCGAAAGACGCGCAATCCATTTCTCACGCAGCCGGTCCGCCTCTCCCGCATTACACTCATATGGTCGAATCTGCTCGACCAACGTCATAAGTAAATCACTGTAACACACAGCCGCGACTGCCGCCATAAGCATTCTTGCGTTGATACGAAAACCATTATGCTTTTCTTTTCCCTGGTAATTCAAGCTGATAACCGGAATGTGATCATATCCGATTTTGTGCAAGCATTCAATAATCAGATTATAATAATTTCCTGCTCTGCATGCGCCGCCTGCCTGTGGCTCCAAAAAAGCGACCTTATCCGGATCACACGCTGCATCCTTTAAGAAGCACAAAATATTACCGATAATTCCGGTCGCGCACGTGCAATAATCCTTGTTTATAAGGCTTGCTGTTTCATTCTCGTGATGCGGATACTCCGGCACAACCTTTAATTTATACCCCCCAAAGGCAAATGCAGCACAAAGTAAATCATTGTGATAGTAAAGCATTTGCGGCATATAAATTGTATGCGTTTTTCTCATGCTTTTCGTAAACTCTGCTTGCATTTCACAAATTACCTTCCTTGCATGTCGTAACTGTCATTTTGTCACGTCCGTTATTTTTTGATATATAGAGCTGTAGGTCCGCATTTTTTATCCTATCCTCCAGGACAAAGGACTCGTTGTACGGCGATATATCCGCACCAAGGCTTAAGGTTACATACTCATGTACCGCTCCTACGCCGGATTTTAATTTGAGTTCACAGATATTCGTTCTTATATTCTGATACATAACCGCAAGCCTCTCATAAAGCTCATCTCCCGCAAGCAAAATCAAAAACTCTTCACCACCAAAGCGGATAAGCTCTCCAAATGTTCCATCCTTCGGAAATGCATTTTTTATGGCCTCTGTAATTTTGACCAGACATTCATCGCCCTTAAGATGGGAATATGTATCATTATAATTTTTGAAATTATCAACATCACACATCACAAGGCATATTTCGCTTTTTTCTTCCATCCACTGTTGCTTGTTTGTCTCAAAAATCCGATACAGTCTTGTACGGTTTCCCACCTTGGTGAGTGGATCTGTAATAGCACTCTCCCCAAGCTCCTTATTCACTCTCTCAAGCTCATCCTGCGTCAGTCGGAACCGAAGATATATAACACGATTAAAAGAGAAAAACAATCCACAGCCAATTGTAGTCAGGATTTCCGCGGTTTCCAGAGTATGTATAACACCCTGGGTGATAAGTGCCGGCAAAAACACCGCCGCATAGCAAAAGAAAAACAGTCCGAGAGGCATCGTGGTAACTGTTCCAAAGTAGATAACAAAAAATAGTGGCACGATACTTCTCTGCCCGCGCAGGCTTTCCGAAACATATCCCAGCCCGCTTCCGATAGCAGCACAGGAACAAAAGATAGTATGCAGGGCAATCTTCATTTTGGAAGATAGCTGATACTTTTTTAATTTGCAGATAATGCCAATCAAAAGCACAGTCATTCCCACTACGATATAGAGCCCTTCGTAGAACATATTTAATATCGAAACCGGAAACTCTTTGCAATAGAAATTTGATACGATATCACTCAGGAAAAACGCAAATGCAAAAAGCACTCCAAAGATAATCATCACAAACATACGGCTGTAATTTTCATCAGCAAATTTACGGCTTATATTGGATATATCCTTCTGTTCGTTGCTCGTTGACAAAGATTTCTTTAACGAGAACATACCACTCCATGAATCCATCAATTTTAACAGGTTATCCTTTTGTAACACAACTTCATCCTCCGGCAAAAGCCTTCCAATCCATTTAACTGTCAAATCCCTACATCAACTACAACAACCTCCGGATAATTAAACAACCGTACCGGAACAATACTGTTTCCGATTCCGGCACTGACAATCATATGCGTATTTCCGCATATGTATTCTCCTTTTGCAAACTCCGGACGAAACCCTTGCTGTGGTGCCACCAAAGGTCCAATCCCCGGCAATACAAACTGTCCTCCATGTGCATGCCCCGAAAAAACCAAATCGACACCCTCCCTTGCATAATCCTCCAAATACTGCGGTTCATGTGCAAGTAAAACCTTGAAGCAATGTCCCTGCTCTGCATCAATCCGGTTCGTCACATCCTCCAAAGCACTCCCCTGTAAGGACGTATCCTCTATGCCAATTAAGGCAAACGGTTTTCCATAATCGGAAACCATGACATAGTCATCCTGTAAAACAATTACCCCGGCATCCTGAAGCTTTGCAAGTAGCGTTTCCTGTTTTGCATCCGATAATAAAAATTCATGGTTACCGGTCACATAGTATGTATCCGCAATCTGTGCAAGCCCTTTTACCTGACGGACCGCTTTGTCTATATTTGTATGATTGCTGTCTACCAGATCTCCCGTAATGACAATCATATCAGGTTGCTCCTTTAAAACCGCATCTACGATATAATCCTCATCAAACCACAAATATGCATTGTGAAGATCTGAAATCTGTACAATACGACAATCTACGTTTTCCGCCTCGTATGTATATCTGCTTACAACCAAATGATTATTTTGATACGCGACAAATACGGTAAGCCCTATGTGAACCAAAATCCAAATCGGCACTGCGACCGTAAACTTTTTCTTCTTTGTCTTATGGTGAAACAGATACATCGCAAGGACTGCTCCGACACCACCGCCGACTGCGGCAAGTAACAGTAAACGCCGCTCAAAAATCCGCCTTGTCCCGGCTATCGCTTTCCTTTTGTCTGTATAATACACCACCATTGTAACAACATTTATGAAGCTGTAATATAGTATCACATACCAAAAGAATTCCATATCTCTTATTCCCACTTTATGTCATTTTCTTCACTCATCACTGCGAATCCTTCGTATAATCCCAGAGCAAAATATCCGGGTCACCAGTTACTCCATGCATATATACGTCGCTCGAATAGCTATTCGTATATAGTTCCATTATCTGAATAGAATAATAGCCTAATTTTGACTCATCTTCATCGGATTCTTGGTAATAGATAATGCGCATGCAATATGTCTTTCCGTCTACAACAAAATCATAAGATGGAGTCAATATATTTGTTATTTTTCCATGATTCGACCAACGTTCAAACGTATCACTTAATTCATATTCTTCATTCCATCCCGGAAATTCTTCGATGAAACGGTCAATCTTTCCATCCAAATCTTCAATATGTTCCACGGCATATGGCGAAAATTTGTCCTTAATGGCCCGCGCATCCTTTCTTTCTATCGCATCCACCAGAAATGCAACCTCTTCTTCTGCACTTCGACACCATACTTGGCAAGGAATGCCTCCCACAACTCCGGATTATCCGAAAAATCGATACTTCCGATAACCGTCAAATCGCCAGCGTCAACATCCTGATGAGACGGATCAAATCCGGTAATCCACCATTGGTAATCCTCTGGTGCATATGTAAATATTTCATTTCCATCTCCATCAAGCAGAGTAAGTGACATATGCATCATACCCATACTGTCGCAATACTTCCTCATCCTTTTGAACCTCAACTAACCGGTTCATTCTGTCATATTCATATTGATAATTTCCACTTTGCTCAGGTATATCGCGACGAAATCTATTAATTCCAATCGTATTTCCAACCGCGTCATACTCGTACTTTGCAGAATCAAGTACTCCTTCCGCATCGTAGTGTATATAATTACCAACTCTACCGGACTTCAAATAGTCAATTACAGACTTTGTTCCATTCGGATAAATCTGCTCAATAACACGCCCAGATGCATCGTAAAGATTTCTTAAGCTACATATATTTCTTGCATTGATTGTTGCTGACAAAAAACCGTCTTCATCGTACACAAACACAAACGGACTGTGACATTATTGTCTGCTCTGCCTTTTCATATTATGCAATTGACTGACGCAACACATCTGCCAATTGCGTTGAAGCAACAGCCTTCTTCTCTGCAGAATTCTTCAAGATTCAATCATCAGCAAAACATACTCTCTCCTATTACTTCCATTTTTTGCGTAACGCCCTAAACTGTTCTTTTTCCTCCGTTGTAAACCGATACGAATCACAAATTTTCTGAATCGCCTTTCCCATAATGTTGTAATCCATCTTTGACTTTTCCGTAAATTTTAGAACTTCCTTAACGTTAAATACCGCCAAATCGCATAGGAGCCACGCTTCTGCCATCTGCACATAATATGCGTCATCATCCTTCATCAAGGAAAGAATATCCTTTGTATGGGATGCATCCTTTTGCAATCCCGTAAGAAACAATACATACCCCCATCTTCTAAGAAACGGCTTTTCGGATACAACATATTCCTTTGCCTTCGCAAATGCAAAATCAAAATCAACCGGTTTTTTAATAAATTGCACCAGCTGGTCGACGTGCCACCAATCCTGTAATAAATCACAGTTTTCTTCGATAAACGCAAACTGCTCCGCATACGTTTTACACTGTCCCATAGAAACTTGAAAATACGTTCTGTGTACACTTTGATCCTTTAATACATAGTCCTTTAAATCACTGACATCGGCATGCTCCTTCAGAAGCCTTTTATTATATTTATCCACATCCTTTGTTTTACAATTTTCAATACTATGTAAATCATTTGCAATTTCCTGATACCCCATATACCTCCTCCTTTTTTTACATCCGGTCGATACCTTTTAACTAAAATGCATTTGGAAACTTAAAATATGACACACAAAAGAACCGGTTGCGAGTAACGCAACCGAATGAAAGAAACGTGAAATCTATCAAATTTTCCCCCTCTTCATATCATTCTCCCTGACTCTGTATCAACATACGGGCACGTACAACCAGAACTTCCATTACACAAAGCAATACGCCTGCAATTCCAAATCCGACATTCGCATCCCAAATCAATACCCATATAACCAACACCAGACACAGTGTGTTATATATAAGCTTTGTCGATATATTTTTACGAAGGCAAGCGATATCTCCGGTACTTTTAAAAAGCTTTCTTCTGGACCACGCCCGCCATATGGTAACCAACAATATAAGCGCAATGCTTCCCCACATAACAGAAGCTATAAACATAGCTAACCCCGTCATTCCGGCAAAACCGGCGGCAACCAGATGTCCGAGCGCTTCAATTCCGGCTGCCGAATCGTCCGACGGCATGGAACCAAGGCTATTTCCCGCCTCATCAAAAAACAGATTCCCACCGGAACAGCAAATCGCAACCAACAAGATTGCAACCAAAAACAAAACAATATAAAAAACCGTAAGGATATCATCCAATTTATGCGCAAATTTCATAAGCTCCCCCAAATAATATACCGACTTAATCGAACCAATTGGATGCCCGGATGACGGAGCCCTCCGGAATGGACAAGTACCATACAGCATCCGATTCGTCACTCATTAGAACCGAATATAAGGTACGCCCCTCCGCAATATTAAATTCATATTCTGGATACTGGTCCCTTACATCATCAACCACACCCATATCGGCTGTCCATTCTCCATATACCGTATATCCGCTTTCGCTCTCAATCGTCGTTGTAAATGTGCCATTCGCATACCCATCCACATACTGTCCAACCTCGTAGGTGGAAATATATTCATCCGCATTCCATTCGTGATATGTGCCGCTGACTCCGTTTCCGTTTGGCATATCGTTACTCCACTTTCCGTCATACATTTCATATGTATCAAAATCACTGTCCTTCAGCATAAACGTAACGCCACTGCCGGAACGCACTCCATCCACATAATCCCCATAATAGAAATAATAGATATAGCTTCCCTTATACAAACCGGCTGCTTTTCCTGTATATCCGTCTGTAAATCCATCCGGTGCATACAGATAACAATCCGTGGAAATCATATCCGCGAAATCCTCTGCCTCCGCAGATCCATCAATCTCGCACATCCGGGCGTAATCACCTGCCGCCATCGCATCATATACCTTTGCCATCAGCTTAGCTCCCGCCTCTGCTGTCATACGAATATCTGCAACCCGCGTCTCAAGGTCCACAAAATTGATATCCGTAATTTTATCACGATAGGTTGAAATAAGCGCGTCAGCCTGCTCATATCCTCCGATGGAAATGTAATACTCGATTGCACCACGCACACACTCAGTACGTCCCGCAAGAGCATCTGCATAATCCGGCTGATAATCTAAAATTAAATCATAGCTTGCAGCTGCTTCCTCCAGGCTTATCTCACGAAGTGCATCTGCCTCTGCCATACGAATTGTCACCCATGTATCAAGCAAACGTGCATCATCAACAAGCGTCATCGCAAGCTCAAGCTCCGAACAAATTGCGTCATTATCATCTGCATAAACCTCTGTGCAGTATAGAAAAATGTCAGCAATTTCTTCCTCATGTCCGGCAAATTCTTTTGCATCCATATTTGAAATACGACTCGTAAACGTTACATAATTATCCGCAAGTGTACCTTGGTTTCCCAATGCAAAATCCACCTGTAACATGCCATACATGGCATCAATATTATCCTCCTCCAAAGAGAGTGCCTTTTCATACTGCTCCATGGCTAAGCTGTAATCTGCATCCTCGAATGCAGCGTTTGCCTTATCAAGTGCACGTTCAAAACGCTTCTCCGGAGTAAACATCAGTAAATAGGTTGTCAGCCCACCTGCTGCAAGCACAAGGAAAATTGAGAGGAGTGCAATTACAAGCTTTTTGTGAGAGCGTTTTTCCTTTGTCTGCGTAGTCGATCCATACTGCTGCGGCTGACCGTACTGCTGCGTGGACGGACCATATTGCATTTGCCCCTGCATCATCATATTCTGCTGGATTTGCTGCGCATACTGTTCTGTATTCGGGATATTTGCATGAAAACTTGACGCATCCCCATTAAACGGAAGATTACCGTTTCCCATATAATTATTATAATTTTGATTTTGATTGTTATCCAAGGGTATTTCCTCCTCATAAATCAACTTTATGATTGTTTACAATTACGTTACATGTTAATGTAATAATAGCATATATATACAAAAGACAGCAAGGAGATTCCGTATCAAATGACACAAAATTATCAGTCACGCGTTCGTCGTGTTCCTAACAAAAGAAAAAAAAGGACCAATCCGTCCCTCATACATATCGCTTTTCTCTTAACGGGGATCTTAATCGGCATAATCATAAGCCTGTTTCTCCGTAATAACTTCTCCAAAAAAACGCCTTACATGCAAAGCTCGACCGATGAACGCCTGAAGGCTCTTTGCGCTGCCAAAATACCGGACTATGTGGATAAACAACTGATTCCGGTTGACGGTAATTCCAGAAACGGCGTTGCACTTGGTGGCATGAACGATATCGTCATTCACTACATCGGAAACCCGGGTACCACCGCACAGCAAAACCATGACTACTACGCAAGCCCTGAATCCGATGTAAGTTCTCATTTTATCATAGGTTTAGACGGTGAAATCATCCAATGTATCCCTCTTAGCGAGATGTCCGCTGCAAGCAATTGGCGAAATAGAGATACTATTTCCATCGAAGTCTGCCATCCGGATGCAAGCGGAAAATTCACCCAGGCCACCTACGAATCACTCGTAAAGCTTACAGCCTGGCTTGTTGACGCAAGCATGCTAGACACCGATCATGTCATTCGCCATTACGACATTACCGGCAAGGACTGTCCGCTATATTATGTGAAGCACGAAGATGCCTGGTCAAGGTTTATAAAGGATGTCAACGATTATCGACCGTAATCTTGCATTCCTCACCCGGTACCATCGCAAGCTGTCCGTTCGCGCGCAGAATAAACCCGACATCTCTGCAGGCTTCCTTAAGTTCAAACCAGGATTTGCCGATATTTACACGGAGTCCTGCATAAGATACACCAAATACTCTCACAACTCCGGTATCACGAATCAGACGAAGCTCCTCATTTGCACGCTCTAATTCTTCCTCAATTCTTTTTTGTTCGGTTACCTTTTGTATTTTTGCGTTCAGAAGCTTCTTTCGTACAGACTCCGTTTCTTCCGTACGTTTACTTTCCCCAACAGAATTATAAACGGTAAGATTTCGCTCTATTAGTGAAACCTGTTCATTTACTTTATGCTTACCGGCGACAAGCTCCGCCACGCGGGCAATCAGCTCCTCCGAAAATCCGGACTGCAGAATCGTATCGGTTTCCGCCTCATTTCCGACAGTCTTTGCAATCACCCCTCGACTACCTAAAATACGTCCTCCAACAATCTGACCCTTTCGCGAATTAACAATCACCTGTTTTCTCGCTGTTACTTCACTCGTCATAATCGAATCTGCATATATATTTCCTTGCGCATGTATCACGCAGCGTTCCACAAAGCTGCATACTACATTTCCACCGGCAGAAATGGTGCATTTCTCACGTCCCTGCACACCCTTACGAATCGTAACGTCCTTTCCCGCGCACAAGGTACACCCACCGACATGTCCATGGATATAAATGCTGCCCGTCGTCTCAATCGTAAGTCCGCTTCGGACATCTCCTTTTATTTCAACATCCCCGTTGAATTTTATATTTCCCTGCGCGGTATCCAAGTCCCCTTTTACGGTATAGACCGGATCAATGATAAGCTTTCCGTTATCATTTTCATGAATATGTCCGGACACATCCGCATAATACGAGATGCCATCCTCACCCGGTGATATACCCTGCCCCTTTAGCTTTGGCATTTCTCTGCCCTTAAGCGGGGCAATCGGCTCCCCAAATATATTACAGCCTGCTTCACCCTCCGATGCCGGAATATAAACAGCAATCAGGTCACCCTTTTCAACCATGGCAAGCGTCAACGAGTTCAAATAGTCAACGGAACCATCCGGATTCACAATCGGCTTCTTTTTATCATCCTCGATTTCCACCTTGTACTCATAATGTCCGTCAATGCCTTTTCCCGGTTGTGTGCCTTCCGCAACGACAACCTCCTGACCCACCTTTGCATATTGCAAAAACACTCCTAAGACATCACGTTTTATACCTGAAACAACACCGTGCTCTGCAAGAAACCGTTCCGCTTCCTCCATTGATATCAGTGCTTGATTGTCACCCTCCGGACAGTACATGGTAAGTGTTGCGCACATCTTCTTTTCATCGATGCGTAAATCCAGCATTTCATTTTCCATAAGCACACCTCCATGTAATCATAATATAATACTTATTTTTCATAAAGATTTGTGTGTCAAAAGCTCCGTGTTCAATTTTGCTCCTGCAGATTGCACAAAGGAATGAAGACGTTTGTATTTGTGTAATCTGAAAAGACAATGTTTCAACAGGAGCTTTTGATACCCAAATCTCATAAAGAACAATGCCGCATCCCGGACAGACGAGATGCGGCACATTAATTAGTCTACATATACATAAATAACGATTTCCTCATCATTTACATCATTTGAAATTGTAATTTTTGTATTGCCGGAACCAACCGGTGAAATGTACAGGCTTGCAACATTGTCCTCAAAGCTGTCTGACCACTGGCAGGAAACAACGCTGGAGTCGTCGCAAGTATAAAGAACATTTCCTTGATGTGCGAAATAAAGCTTTACTGCAACCTCTCCACCTGTCAGATGAATCACTGTGTCACTGGCAAAGAAATCTGTGTATCCCTGTCCGATAGAGCTGTCCGCAAACTGAATCAGGTTGTCGTATGCAGCATACTCGCTTGTTGACTGCGCATAATTATTGAGCTGCTCCTCATAATCCGTACATAAATTCTGTAAGCTTTCCACATTATCCTCGAGTACGGTAATCTCGTCGTCCTTGTTTTCAACCGACATCTCCAGACCATCAATCGTACTCTCGTGATCTGCAACCTGAATCTCAAGTTCCTTTTTATCCTTCTTTAGGTCATCTATCTGCTTCGTGTATGTAAGGAACCCCCATATTCCGACACCGGTTAATGCAAGAATCAACACAATGGAAATAATGATATACACCTTGGCTCCCGTTTTCATCTTGCCGGAAGCTTCCTTCGGTGCTTTTGGCTGTT
>JAUNJN010000010.1 GCA_030533235.1 Eubacteriales bacterium
GAGGAGTGTCCCTCTGTCACAAGGAGAGTTCCTCTGTCACGCATAGAATTAAATAAATCACAGAAAAACAGCGGAAAATATCCGCTGTTTTTTTGTGAAGCGTTTGATATCGAATGCTGTAAAGTAAACGTGAAACCACATTTTCCCATTTCCTGTCACAATTTGTCTGACGATTCCTGAATAAACCAACTTCATTCTATGTTAAAGTGAAACAAAGCGCATAAGGAGGCATTGACATGGAATGTTGGACGATTAAAGAGGCGTCAAAGAAGCTTGGTGTTGAGGCACATGTGTTAAGGTATTGGGAAGAAGAACTTGGACTTTCGATAAAGCGCAATGATATGGGACATCGGTATTATGATGAGCGGGATATACAGATGTTTTTTGAGATACAGATGCTAAAGGAACAGGGATTTTTATTAAAGGATATACGTGAGGCGATTAAAAAGCATCAGGAACAAGCTGAACAAAAGAAAAAGGAGGAACCGGAGATAAAAAATGTTCCGGAGGTGAAAGCCGGGACGGAGAACATAGTACATGCGGAGCAAGCAACGCATATTGTAGACTTCAAAACCGCACAGCTGCAATCAATCATGAACCGGATTGTCGCAAATGCACTCCGTGATAACTGTGACATCATAAAATCTTCCGTAAAGGAAGAAATTACAAAGGAAGTCATCCATCAATTCGATATCGTGATGCGGGAAAACGAAGAGCGGGAGGAAGAGCGCTTTCGTAAATTAGATGAGAGCTTGCGGAAGCTCCAGCTCGCAAATGAAGAGGTTGCCGCAACAAAGATGCGAAAGAAATGGTGGCGGCGATAGTGGGGACGTTTCTTTTATTGGCTCTCTGCCCCTTGAAAAATCCCCCCAACAATGGTATTCTCAAAGATAACGTAGAAAAAAGGAATGAGTGATTGTATGAAACTTGATATTTTATATGAAGATGCGTATATACTCGCTTGCGTAAAACCTTTTGGAGTACCTTCGCAAGGAGATAAGTCCAATGATGAGGATATGGTGACGATTGTGACCAATTATCTGTTTGATCATTCGGACTCGGATGAAGAGCCGTATGTGGCTTTGATCCACAGGTTAGACCGACCCGTAGGGGGTGTACTGTTGTTTGCAAAGACGCCTGAGATGGCGGCCGCACTGTCAGATAGGATGCAGGACGGTAGGATTACAAAATACTATGAGGCGGTTGTAACAGGAGAGTTTCCGGAGCCGGAAGGTACACTTACGGATTACCTTGTGCGAAACGGTGCGACAAATATGTCGAAGGTTGCGAAGAAGGGTGACAAGGGCGCAAAGAAAGCGGTTCTTGACTACGAGGTCATCGATGTATTTGATACGGATCAGGGGACTTTAAGCTATCTTCTTATTACATTACATACGGGCAGACACCACCAGATTCGTGCGCAGCTTGCAGCACACGGCTGTGGGATATGGGGAGATACCAAATACAATCCGCTGTTTCAGAAGACAAAGCGTCGCTATGTACAGATGGGACTTTATTCGACACGTATGGAGCTTGACCATCCGATTACAGGTGAGCATCTTGTGTTCAAGACATTCCCGGAGGGCGAGGCATTTGAACTGATCGAAATGGATGAATTTGAATAGATTTGATTGAGAAAGGATATATTACGATGGCAAAGGACAAGAAATTAGTAGAGCAGATTACTTCCATGGAGGAGGATTTTGCACAATGGTATACAGATGTAGTAAAAAAGGCTGAGCTGATTGACTATACGAGTGTCAAGGGGTGTATGGTAATCAAGCCTGCAGGTTACGCAATCTGGGAGTTGATTCAGAGACAGTTAGATGACAGATTCAAGGAAACAGGTGTTGAGAATGTGTACCTCCCGATGTTTATTCCGGAGAGTCTCCTGCAGAAGGAAAAGGATCATGTAGAAGGCTTTGCACCTGAGGTTGCATGGGTGACCCATGGAGGGCTCAATCCATTGCAGGAGCGACTTTGTGTCAGACCGACATCTGAGACGTTGTTCTGTGATTTTTATCAGAAGAATATTCAGTCTTACAGAGATTTACCAAAGGTATACAACCAGTGGTGCTCCGTTGTTCGTTGGGAAAAGGAGACACGTCCGTTCCTTCGTTCGAGAGAGTTCTTGTGGCAGGAGGGTCATACGGCGCATGCAACCGCAGAGGAGGCTGAGGCACGTACCATTCAGATGTTAAATGTGTATGCGAACTTCTGTGAGGAAGTACTTGCGATGCCGGTTATTCGAGGACGTAAGACAGATAAGGAAAAATTTGCAGGCGCAGAGGCTACTTATACAATCGAGGCATTAATGCATGATGGTAAGGCATTGCAGTCCGGTACAAGTCACAACTTTGGCGATGGATTTGCAAAGGCATTTGGTATTCAATATACAGATAAGGATAACAAGCTTCAGTATGTTCATCAGACATCCTGGGGTATGACGACACGTCTGATTGGTGCGATTATCATGGTTCACGGCGATGACAGCGGACTTGTACTGCCACCGAAGGTTGCTCCGACACAGGTTATGATTATGCCGATTATGCAGAAGAAGGAAGGCGTGCTTGAGAAGGCAGAGGAGCTGCGTGGCATGCTTGCCGGCAACTTCCGTGTAAAGGTTGATGATTCCGATAAGAGCCCGGGATTTAAGTTTGCAGAGCAGGAAATGCGCGGAATTCCGCTTCGTGTAGAGGTTGGTCCAAAGGATATCGAAGCAGGACAGGCTGTTATTGTTCGGAGAGATACGAGAGAGAAGTTTGTGGTTTCCTTTGAGGAGCTTGCAGCAAAGGTTGGCGAGCTGCTTGACCTTATGCAGAAGGAAATGTTTGAGCGTGCAAAGGCACACCGTGATTCCCATACGTATGTTGCAACAAATTGGGATGAATTTACGGATATTTTGGAGCACAAGCCTGGATTTATCAAGGCAATGTGGTGCGGAGAAGAAGGCTGTGAGACTGCCATCAAGGAGGAAACGGGAGCAACGACAAGATGTATGCCGTTTGAGCAGGAAAATCTCGGTGACGTATGTGTGCACTGTGGAAAGCCTGCCAAGAAGATGGTTTACTTTGGAAGGGCATACTAAACAACAGATTGAGGTGTATGCATATGCATAAAATCGCCATGCCAAGGGGCGCGCAGTATATTATTGGCAAACTGAATAGCAAGGGCTATGAAGCGTATATCGTTGGCGGCTGCGTGCGGGACTGCCTGCTTGGAAAACAGCCGAATGATTGGGATATTACGACCAATGCAACGCCGGAGCAGGTGAAGGCGTTGTTTCGTCGGACGGTGGATACGGGAATCCGGCACGGAACCGTGACGGTGCTTGTTGAAAAACAGTATTCAACAGATAATATAGATGATGTATCACATACAGATTATGCATATGAGGTAACGACCTATCGTGTGGATGGAATGTACGAGGATCACAGACGCCCGACTTCGGTAACGTTTTCCAAGAGCCTGACCGAGGATTTGAAACGTCGTGATTTTACAATCAATGCCATGGCATACAACGATACCGATGGATTGGTTGATATCTTTGGCGGACAGGAGGATTTGTCCGAGGGCGTAATCCGATGTGTCGGAGAACCGTCCGAACGTTTTGATGAGGATGCACTCCGCATTTTGCGTGCGGTACGTTTTGCAGCCCAGCTTGGATTTCGGATTGATGAGAAAACTGCACAGGCGATGGAACAGCAGGCACGATTTCTGTCGGATATCAGCGCAGAGCGTATTCAGGTCGAGCTTACCAAGCTGATTTGTTCTGATCATCCGGAGCTTCTTCGTGACGCATATTTACTTGGGATTACCAAGGTGATTTTGCCGGAGTTTGATGTGATGATGGAAACAGAGCAAAACAATCCGTATCATATCTACTCTGTCGGAGAGCATACAATCCGTGTCATACAGAATGTGCCGAATCAGCCGGTGCTTCGCTATGCGGCGTTACTGCACGATGTAGGAAAGCCTGCCAGCAGGACGACGGGGCCGGACGGGAGAGACCATTTTTACGGACACCCCCAGGAGAGCGCACAGCTTGCACATCGTATCCTGCGCCGATTAAAGCTGGATAATCATACAATTTCGGCAGTTGAAAGGCTTGTGTTATATCACGATTATGGAATATCAGGGAATCAGACCGGCATGCGTGCGTTTCGCAGATTTTTGGGAAGTCTTGGAGATTCGAATTTTGCCGATTTTCTTGTGCTTCGTAAGGCGGATATGGCGGGTCAGAGTGATTACCGTATGGAACAGCGGAGTCAAAGGATTGCAGCACTGGAAGCAATGTATGATGAGGTTATCAGGGAGAATCAGTGTTTCAAGCTGTCGGATCTTGCGATTGGCGGAAAGGACCTGATTGCACTCGGCATGAAGCCGGGACCCGATATCGGCGGTGTATTAAAGGTGTTATTTGAGCACGTGTTAGATGTACCGGAGGATAACGATAAGGAAGTGCTTTTGGTACTTGCGAAGAAGTTCATATAGATAACAGGCATGAAACATCCCCTCCCGGCATACAATTTATAAGATTGATGTTTGGAGGGGATGTTGTTGTCTGATAAAATGTCCGAGGTTTACGAAGCGTATGATATAGAGTTGATTCGGGCGATGAGGGGAAGAGGGGCTATGCTGCTTGCAACAAAGCAGGGCCTTTTTCATTTACAGACACCGGAGGTGAGTGAAAATCGCCTGCTGGCAGAATATCAGTTCAAGGAACGATTGTATGATGCGGGATTTACGAGAATTGACCGATGCATGAAAAATAAACACGAGAGTCTGGTGACGTTTGATCGTTACAACAACCCTTATGTATTGCGAAGCTATTTTGAAGCGAGAGAATGTAATGTGACAAATCCGGAAGAGGTAATGCTCGCTGTCATGAATCTGGCAAACTTCCATATGTTTGGACGTAAGGTCTGGAAGGAGACAGAGGGGGATGTACATGTACGCGTTACGGTTGAT
Organism: Eubacteriales bacterium; assembly: GCA_030533235.1. Lineage (GTDB taxonomy): Bacteria > Bacillota > Clostridia > Lachnospirales > Lachnospiraceae > Coprococcus_C. Next base: position 4,972 of record JAUNJN010000010.1, read on the forward strand.
TTTCGCAGACGAAATCAGGAGTTAAAGCGCGTGAGGACCTTTGTGACAAACAGACGACCGAAACGTGAATTTGAGACATTGTATCTTGATGTGTATGAGCATTTTTATGAGCAGGCGCTGCGGTGCGAGGAGTTATATATGCAAAATGCCAATTCCCATCGGAACAAGGAATCGTTTGAGTGTCATATAGGGTACTGTCACGGCATGTATAATCAGCATAGTGTTTTGATTGAGCAACTGGATAACGGGGAACTGCTCGTTGATACGGTTGGGTTTGATAAGTTTCATGTAGGAAATCAGCTTGGAGATCTGTATCATTTTCTTCGAAAGACCGTGGAGAAAAATAATTACAGCGTGGAGGTTATGCAGGAAATACTTTCCCTTTATCATAAGCAGTGTCCGTTGTCTGAACAGGATATAAATTACATATACAACCTGTATTCGTATCCGGAAAAATTCTACAAAATCAGCAATCAGTATATGAATGCGCCGAAGAGCTGGATTTCACCGAAGATGGAGGAAAAGCTTCGAAAGCTTGTGAAGGATGAGGAGAAAAAGGCACTTGTATTGGAGAAATTGTCGCAGTGTAAAATTGAATAAAAATTACCAAAAAACCATATAAAAATTCGCCCTTTTTTTGCAAGGAAAATTTGCGGAAGTTATTCACATTTTAGTTCAAATCTTGTATAATATCTTTTTAAGGTGGGTATTATGCGTAAATTACTTGTATTAATCATCCCGGTTGTACTTGCCATGTTGGCTGTAGGTTGCTCCGGTAAAAGCAACATCAAGGTCTACGATGATACGGAAGAAACAACCGTGGAGCACAAGACCCGTACAGTCGCGGCAGTCGTGACGGAGATAGATTTGGAGCACAACATCATATCCTTGGTGGAATGTACATCCGGGGTCAAGACAACGTTGATTTATCATGGCGGAGTGTCTGTACTTAATCGCTATGGCGATGAGGTGGGTATCGGGGCAGTTGCGCTTGGCAGTGTGTTTGATGTGGAGTATTATGAGGATACGGCAAAGCTTGTATCGCTGACACAGAGCGCGAGTGCCACAACGCTAAATGGAGTAACAAAGTTTTCAGCAGACGTTGCGAACGGTAAGGCGACCTACAAAGGTGCAAGCATTCAGCTGTCGGACAGTATTGTTGCATTTGACGGGACAAAGCAGATGGATGTGTCGGAGGTCAATACCGAAGATCAGGTAACACTCAATATCTTTGGTGACAAGCTGGTATCGGTTGTGATAGAGCTTGGACATGGTTATGTACGTCTTTCGGGACAGAATACCTACATTGGCGGTATCTTGGAGATCGGTTACGATGTCATCGTTCCGGTGACGGCGGATATGCTGCTTGCGGTGCGTGAGGGAGATTACACTTTGCGTGTCAATAAGGATGGATATTGCGACAGCAAGGAGGTTCGTGTCGTAAAGGACAAGGAAACGGTGGTCGATTTATCCGATATTGCTGTGCCGACCGGTACGGTTGGATTTAATATTACACCGGAGGATGCAACGCTTACGATTTCCGGCAAAGAAGTCGGAGGATTTATTTACAGCAATCTTTATGGTTCATACAGCATCCGGGTGGAGGCGGAGGGATATCAGACCTTCCGTGGCAGCTTCAAGATTGACAAGCCGTCGAAGACGATTACCATTGATTTGGTCAAGCTAAAAGACGACGAGGAAGACGACACCGAGGAAGAAACGACGGAACAGACGACCGAGACCGGAGAAGCTACAACAGACGCTTCAACAGAAGCTTCGGAAGAGGATACTTCCGAGCAGACGACAGAAGGAACAACCGAGACGACAGAGGCGATATCGGAAGGCCATACAATTACGTTTAAGGAACCTGCGGGAGCAGGCGTATATTTGGACGGCGAGTACATCGGTACGGCCCCGGTTACCATACCAAAGATTTTAGGGACACATACGGTTATTTTGTACAAGTCGGGTTATTTAATAAAGAGCTACACAATTACAACTGTTGATAATGGCGAGGATGATGAGTACAGCTATCCGGAGCTTACCAATCTCCTTGACCTGATTGAATAAATGAGGAGGAGCATCATGGATTACAAAAAAATGTACAAAGAATGGTTGGATGACCCGTTTTTTGATGAGGCTACAAAGCAGGAACTTGAGGCCATCAAGGACGACGAGAAGGAAATCGAAGAGCGTTTTTATGCAGAGCTTGAGTTCGGTACGGCAGGTCTTCGCGGAGTAATCGGAGCCGGTATGAACCGAATGAACAACTACATTGTTGCAAAGGCAACCCAGGGTCTTGCAAATTATATTATCAAGAGCAAAAAGCAGTCACAGGGCGTTGTCATTGCATATGATTCCAGAAGATGCTCGCCGGAGTTCGCGGATGTTGCAGCGCTTTGTCTTGCTGCAAATGGTATCAAGGCTTATGTGTTTGAGTCATTACGTCCGACACCGGAATTGTCATTTGCCGTACGTTATCTCGGATGTGTCGCAGGTATCAATATCACGGCCAGCCACAATCCGCCGGAGTATAACGGCTATAAGGTATATTGGGAGGATGGTGCGCAGATCACACCGCCGCACGACAAGGGCATTATGGATGAGGTTAAGGCAATTGCCGTGCAGGATGCAAAGATGATGCCAAAGCAGGAGGCTGTACATGAGAAGTTGTACGAGCTTGTCGGCAAGGAAATTGATGATGCATACATGGCAGAGCTTCGAAAACTTGTACTTCATCAGGAGTGCATTGATAAATATGGTAAGGAATTAAAGATTGTATACACACCGTTGCATGGTACAGGTAACATTCCGGCTCGTAGAATCTTACGTGAGCTCGGCTTTGAGAATGTATATGTTGTACCACAGCAGGAACTCCCGGATGGCGAGTTTCCAACGGTAAGTTATCCGAACCCGGAGGCAGCAGAGGCATTTGAACTCGCGCTTGCGCTTGCTAAGGAGTATGATGCGGACCTCGTGCTTGCAACTGACCCGGATGCGGATCGTCTTGGTGTTTATGTCAAGGACAAGCAGGGTGAGTATCATTGCTTGACAGGTAATATGTCAGGCAGCTTGCTTGCAGAGTATGAGATCAGTCAGATGAAAGCGCTGAAGGGTCTTCCGGCCGACGGTGCATTGATCAAATCCATCGTTACTACGAACCTTGTCAATAAGATGGCGGATGCTTATGGTATTCGTCTCATCGAGGTGTTGACCGGATTTAAGTTTATCGGACAGAAGATGTTGGAGTTTGAGACAGAGCATACGGGTACATATCTGTTCGGTTTCGAGGAGAGCTATGGATGTCTGATTGGTACACATGCAAGAGATAAGGACGCCATCGTTGCTACCATGGCACTTTGCGAGGCAGCAGCATACTACAAGTCTTTGGATATGACATTGTGGGATGCGATGTTGGATGTCTATGAGAAGTATGGATACCATCTTGAGAAGATTGAGACTCTTACATTAAAGGGTATCGAAGGTCTTGAGAAGATTAAGAGCATTATGGAGCAGTTAAAGAGCAACACTCCTTCTGAGATTGCAGGCTTAAAGGTGCTTGTGGCTAAGAACTATGCAGAGGACACATCCTTGGATGTAGCAACCGGTGTTGTGACACCGATCGGTCTTCCAAAGTCCAATGTTGTTTACTACGAATTAGAGGGTGGCGCATGGTTGTGCGTAAGACCTTCCGGAACAGAGCCAAAGATCAAGTTCTACTATGGCGTTATCGGTAAGGATCTCGCAGATGCCGAAGCAAAGTCAAAGGCATTTGGCGAGGGTGTACTTGCGCTTACAAAGAGTATGTAAATCGTAAATTTATATTTCATATAAAAAGTCAGTCTATATCAAATTATAGGCTGACTTTTTTTCGTGCAAATATTTTTGTTTTTGCAAGGTCATATAAGTATTTACCACCTGCACAGATGAGCACGGATGCTGCCGTAAGTATCAGAATGATAATCGGATTTGTACGTAGCCACAGCATTTCTTTGCCGGAAATGTGTGAGATCAGATACACAAGTGCGCGGTAGATTGTTCCGTGGAAGCATAGGATGATGAGGGAAATCCGTCCCAGGTATTCCAAAATGCGGTTTTTAGAAATCAGTAGTGAAAGTGCAACTGCAAACCCGCAACCAATCGTTGCCACAACAAACCACATAGAAGGTGTGTCTGCATAAGGAAGCTTCTGACTGAGAATGACACTTTCTATGCCGAGCAGGGCTGTGAGTACGCCTGCTGTCGGGCGTACGAATCTGCCGGAAGGTGTATGTGCTGCAAACAGTTCCCCGAGTGCAACAAAGAAAATATATTTCGGCACACGGTCGAGTCCGAAAACGAGTGGCGGAAGTGATTTTGTTGCAAACAATACCGAAACGGTAAGGCATACGAGAAAAGCTACGATACGCCTGTGCTTGGGGATGTTGCGAAGCAGATTATAGAGAACAAGTGTGATAAAGAAGCATGGCAAAAACCATAGAGGGATATTAAAGACGAGCTCGTCCTGACGTCCGAGCATGAGCCCTTTTAGGGCATCCAAAAACGATACATCCGAGGGTTTATAGAGACGTTCCGCAAACTGCCAATAAAGCAGTGTGAGGATACCAACGACGTAATATGGCAAAAGAATTGTGCGTATGCGGTGCAAAAAATCGGTATAAACCGGACGCTTTTTGTATACCACACCCGCAGCAAAGAAAAAGATGGCCATATGGAAGGAGTAAATCCATGTGTAAACAGAAGGCTCGTAATTGATATGCCCGTACACCATCAATAGGATACCGATACCGCGCAGGATATCTACCCAATGAATTCGATTGTCTGTCTGTCGATTGATTTGTTCCATAAACCATCCCTTAACGCTCCCGCTATTGCAGGAGCGCTTTTACATATTTAAAATCTTCTTTGTAGGTTTCGTCAATTTTCTGACCACCAATGATGCATTCCGAAAACATACATCGGGTGTCGGCAAACATATGTGGTGCGAAATTATCACCAAAATGGTATTTGCCAGTGAAGTTTGTCGCGTAGTACATATGATTCATGTCTTCGACATGGTTGACCGAAAACGTAGAAGGCATGGAAAGACCATCCGGAATTTTGCATTCGGAGAACATGTATTCCATATGCTCCACCTGATCGGTTACAAACTTCTCGTCAAAGATAAAGCCTTCCGGAATGACGCACTGATAAAACATGTAACGCATCTCCTTACAATCGCACGTATTAAAATGACGTCCGAGTGAAAATCCTTGTGGCATGACACAGCCCGCAAACATCAGATCCATATCTACAACATGTCTTGTATTAAACAGACTGCCAAACATGATATTGTCCGGTAGTGTACACCACGAAAACATGCCGTGACAGCTGCTTGCATTGACGGGAAGCTCGATGCGCCCACCGGTGTAGCCGTTGTCATTGAACTTTAGTATCTTTTTTCCGCTCGTCGTCCGGTCAATCTTGAAATGCATTGGATTGTACAACACCCAGTGCTTTTCTCCGGTTGTCTCCTTAAACCATTCGTAGTCCGGCAGACTGATTTGCCGGCGGAAAACATTGCGTTCTACCTCGTCCTCGATATCAAAAAAATGGGATGACCCCTCATATATAACATGCGCATTGCCTGCGGATATTTGTCGTTCGATTTCCTCCGGTGTCGCCATCTTCGGTCTTGGCGGTGCGGAGCTGTTCATTTTAAGCTTAAGAATAACAATTCCCCCTTGCATATCTTATTCTTATTGTAGTGTAACATAGAAAAAATAAACTTGCTAGAGTCTATTTTATGTAATCTATTTATGTAATCCGGATTTTGCATACATATTCAGACAAATGAACGACATAAAATGGACTAATGAGGTAGTTTATAGGGTGAAGTTATGTTAAATGTGATTTGGGCATTTATGATTTTGGCAGGTGTACTGTATGGCGGTTTCTGTGGAGGAACGGTGATGGGAGCTGTGGCAAACGGGGCACTTGACTCAGCAAAGGAGGCGGTTTCTCTTTGCATTGTTATGTTAGGTGTTGTAGGTATGTGGAATGGTGTTATGCAGATTGCAAGAGCGTCCGGATTGATTGCAAAATGGACAAAGGGTTTTGATCCGGTCATAAGCTTTTTGTTCCCGCGAATACCAAAGGACCATCCGGTCAGGCAGGACATTGCTTCAAATATGATTGCAAATATACTGGGACTCGGATGGGCAGCAACCCCGGCAGGTCTCAAAGCGATGAAAGGGCTTGCTAATCTGGCGGTTGAACAAAGACGATGGCTTTCGGATGATATGTCGACGCATACGGCAACCGATGAGATGTGTACCTTTCTTGTGATTAATATATCGTCTCTGCAGCTGATTCCGATGACGATGATTGCCTATCGCAGCCAGTACGGGAGTACAAACCCGACAGGCATTCTTGGACCGGCACTGCTTGCAACACTTGGGACGACGGTGATTGCGGTCGTGATTTGCAAGGTGATCGGAGGACGGAAAGGATACGGGATTGAAAAAGAAAAGTGAAAATGACAGAAACTTGCAGTATAATCGGAACTGTGGTATATTGACTCTAATTATGAGTATTTGCAGATGAAACGGGATAAATCATGTTAAAAAAACACAAAACAGGCATAGTATGGGCAATCATAGTGGTGACTCTTATGATTGCCGCCTGGTATGTAAGTAAATATCATTACCAGCTCATGCTGATTCAGGGGGATTCGATGACTCCGACGTATCATAATCTCCAGCTTGTGGTACTGGACAAGCATGACAGGGAATACGCAGTCGGGGATGTCATTGCATTTCGGTGTGATGGACTGGATTGTGTTCTGGTGAAAAGAATTGCTGAGATTACGAGCGATAACCGGTATTATGTGCTGGGCGACAATCAAAGCGAAAGTGTTGATTCCCGTGATGAAAGGGTCGGTTATGTTGAGCGCGAGGATATTGTTGGATATGTGCTTTAACCGGTGCAAAAATGGAGAGGAGCTGTTGTCTCGATGAACATGGCAAAAATGCTTTTATATATTGATCCGGGTACAGGTGCGATGCTGTTTTCTGTTTTGATGGGAATTGTCAGCGCAGCTTTTTTTCTGTTGCAGAAAGTCGTACTGAAGGCAAAATTTTTGCTGAGCGGCGGAAAAGTAAAAAAAGAGACCGAAAACAGGATTCCATATGTAATCTTTAGTGACAGCAAACGTTATTGGAATGTATTTGAACCGATTTGTGATGTGTTTGAGGCGAGAGGGATTGCGTGTGAGTATTGGACGGCATCACCGGATGATCCGGCACTTGATAAGGCGTATGCACATGTGAAAACAAGATTTATCGGTGAGGGTAATAAAGCGTATGCGGTTTTGAACCTGATGAATGCGGATATCTGTCTTGCCACGACACCGGGGCTCGATGTATACCAGTGGAAACGTTCGAAAAATGCGCGCTTTTATGTACATATTGTTCACGAAATCGGCGAGGTGCTGATGTACCGTATGTTTGGTACGGATTATTTTGATGCGGTTTTGCTGTCCGGTGAGTTTCAAAAGGAGGGCATTCGGAAACTGGAGGATATACGAAAGCTTGACCAAAAGGAGCTGGTCGTTGTCGGATCTACCTACATGGATTCTATGATGAAGCGTAGGAAAGATGAGGCATATGCTGAGTGTGCGGCAACGCTGGAGAAACCTGCGGATAATTGTGCAGAAAATCGGATAATGACGGTTTTGGTTGCTCCGACCTGGGGTATAAGCTCAATATTGAACCGATATGGAGAACGCTTTTTACAGGCTGTCGTTGATACCGGATATCGTGTGATTGTACGTCCTCATCCACAGAGCTTTATTTCGGATCCGGATCTGATGGAGCAGCTGAGGCAGAAGTTCCCGGAGGGGGATCGCTTTGAGTGGAACCGGGACAATGATAACTTTGATGTGTTAAACCGGGCGGATATTATGATTTCGGACTTTTCCGGCGTTGTATTTGATTTTTCGATTATCTTTGATAAACCGATTTTGTATACAAACACAGGATTGGATTTGGCACCGTATGATGCAGCATGGATGGATGCACCGATTTGGAGAAAAGAGGTATTGCCTCGGCTTGGCGAGGAATTAAATGAGTTGGATTTCGATAATTTGAAATTGGTAATTGATCAGTTGCTGTCAGATGAGGTTTATCAAAAGGGCAGAGATTATGTCCGTGATACGGCATGGCAGTATCGGGGCGAGTCTGCGGAGAGAGTGGTGGATTACCTTGTGCATAAGCATGAATGCATTTGTGGCGATGAAGCAGGAAAAAATGCAAAGAACATGAAGACCTATGATAAAACAGTGGGAGACGATTTGGTATGTTAAGACTATTATATAATTTATTGATTATGCCAATCCAGCTCGTTGTTGAGATGACGTATTCTCTCATGAGTCGTTTTTTGGACAATCAGGGGTTGGCGATTATCGCTGTCAGTATTGTGATTCAGCTGCTTGTATTACCGCTTTATAAGCGCTCGGATCTCATACAGGAGGAAGAACAACAAAAACAAAAGTCGATGGCACACTGGGTGTCGCATATTAAGAAGACCTTTCATGGCGACGAACGGTTTATGATGCTTAACACCTATTATCGTCAGCAGAACTATAAACCGTACTATGCGTTAAAAAGCTCATTTTCCATTTTGCTTCAGATTCCGTTTTTTATGGCCGCCTATAATTATCTATCGAATTTACAAGAGATCAAGGGCGTTTCGTTTTGGTTTATCCGGGATTTGGGTGCACCGGATCATATGTTTTGTATCAATGGATTTTATCTTAATATGTTACCGGTTGCGATGACACTGATTAACATCGTGTCGGGAATCATTTATACAAAGGGACAGCCGCTTAAGAGTAAGCTGCAGGTATATGGTCTGGCGGTTATCTTTTTAGTGCTGCTGTATAACAGTCCGGCAGGACTTGTCCTGTATTGGACGATGAATAATGTTTTTTCACTGCTGAAAAATGTATTCATGAAGCTTGTGAAGCTGCCGCACACTCCGTGGAGAGGTTTGGTTGCGAGAAGGCTGGAAGCGGCTTCGATTGACCGAAGACTGTTTTTGGCTGAACAACTCCTGCTTACGATTTTGCTTGGGGCAGGCATACCACTATCTGTTATCAGTGCTTCGGCAACGGAGTTTATTGTGGACGGATCAAGTCCGATGCGGCTTGTGTTGTATACGTTATCTGTGTATGCAGGTATCTTTCTCGTTTGGTTTTCGATATTTTATTATCTTATGACACAAGCGGGGAAAAATTTTTTTCTGTTTTGATGTTTGCACTAATCGGTGTTGGTCTGTTGGATTATATGTGCTTTGGCGGCAATCAGGGACGTATGTCTCCGGTGCTTGCATATGAGAAGCTTCCGTTATATTCTGCGACGCAAAAGCTTGTTAATCTGTGCGTGGTGATTTTGGTCTTTATCGGACTTTTCTTTGTTGCGAAAAAACTGTCAAAGCTTTGCAGACAGCTTTTGCTCATTGCAGCCTTGTGTATGGCAATTATGTGTATATCGAGTATGGTCAAGGTAAATCGCTCAATGCAGACATACAAGGCAAATGGCGGAAAGCTTGAGGGTAAGGAGCTGTTTGAGCTTAGCACCGAAGGAAATAATGTTGTAGTGTTTATGCTTGATCGCGCAATCAGCGGTTATATTCCGTACATATTTGCGGAGCGACCGGACATTGCGGAACAATTTGCAGATTTTACATATTATCCGAATACGGTCACCTATGGACATACAACGAATTTTGCGACGCCGGCATTGTTTGGCGGGTATGAATACACACCGGAACAATTAAATACGCGAACGGATGAGTCACTGCGTGAAAAACAGAATGAGGCACTTAAGGTTATGCCGGCTGTGTTTGCGGAACAAGGATATGAGGTTACCGTATGTGATCCGCCATATGCCAACTACGAATGGGTGCCGGATCTGTCAATCTTTGATGATATGGAGCACGTGCAGGCATATCGCACAGAGGGCGCGTTCAGAGAGAGTAAGCTTACGACAATTGACAATGTGTATAAACGCCTGCAGCAAAGCAATTTCGTGTATTACGGAATTACAAAAATGGCACCTCTTATCATTCGGGCGCAGCTTTATAATGTCGGTTCGTATTGTTCGACCGTGGGCAACTCCAATAATCTGTTAAATGAAGGATTTAAAAACTCCTATACGGCGCTGGTCAGCCTAAAGGATATGACCGGAATTGTTGAGGATGACAGCAATCATTTTCTGATGCTGCAAAACAGTACAACGCATGAGCCGGTTGTACTCAAAATGCCGGAGTATATCCCGGCGAATGATGTAGTATGGGAAGAAGAATTACAAAAAATGCCGGAGCATGTCGTAGATGGAAAGAAACTTGATATCAATGACTATGAAACATTGTCGTATTATCAGATCAATGTAGCTGCTTTGCAGGCGGTTGCCGACTGGATTTCGTTTTTGAAGCAACAGAATGTCTATGACAATACGCGTATCGTGATTGTTTCGGATCATGGCGAAGGTCTTGGACAGTTTGGATTCGCCGGGGACATCGATATCGAGGCTTATAATTCGTTGTTGCTTGTGAAGGATTTTGGTGAGACATCGGGCGAGGTGTCAGGCGAAGTGCCGGGGGATGTGCGTACTTCCGATGAATTTATGACGATTGCGGATGTTCCGTATCTTGCGATGAAGGATTTGATTCGGCAACCGGTCAATCCATTTACAGGTAATGTGATTTCGAATGCGGAAAAGTATACATCGCCGCAAAAAATTACAACCTCTTCCCTGTGGGATGTGACGACAAACAATGGTAACGTGTTTGATACGTCGGATGGGGAATGGTATGAGATAAAAGACAATATTTTTGATCCGGCATGCTGGATAAGGATAGAGTAGAGGCATGTATGGTTATTACATAAGAATATAGGAGGAATACAAAATGCAGGCAATTATTTTGGCAGCAGGCATGGGAAAGCGTTTAAAGGCGCTTACAAATGATTCGACAAAATGTATGGTCAAGGTAAACGGCGTGACGATGGCAGAGCGCACACTGAAAAGTCTTGACAAGCTTAACTTAAATAAAATTGTTATTGTCGTCGGCTACAAGGGAGATAAGCTCATCGAGTATGTTAATTCGCTCGGGTTAAAGACGAAGCTTGAATTTGTAGATAACACGGTGTATGACAAGACAAATAATATTTATTCGCTGTATCTTGCAAAGGATTATCTTTTGGAGGATGACACGCTTCTTTTGGAGTCGGATATCGTGTTCGAGGATGCCGTGTTACGACGTCTGGTCGATAATCCGTATCCGAGTCTGGCACTTGTGGCACCGTTTGAGAGCTGGATGGACGGAACGGTAGTTACGCTTGATGAGGAAAATAATCTGCAAAGCTTTCTTGGCAAAAAGGATTTTGATTTTAAACGCACGGCAGAGTATTACAAGACTGTGAATCTATATAAGTTCGGGAAGGATTTTTCGGTATCCCATTATGTGCCTTTTTTGGAGGCATATTGTAAGGCGCTTGGCAATAATGAGTATTATGAGCAGGTGTTAAAGGTCATTACATATCTCGACAAGCCGGAAATCAAGGCAGAGTGTCTCGGTGATGAGAAGTGGTACGAAATTGATGATGAGCAGGATCTGGAAATAGCAGAAACGATTTTTGCGGAAGGAAATGAACGTCTCGATAAGATGCAGAAAGCATTTGGAGGTTATTGGAGATATCCGAAGGTACTTGATTTTTGCTATCTTGTTAATCCGTTTTATCCGTGTAAAAAGCTTGTGGACGAGATGCAGGCGAACTTTACGGAGCTTCTGACACAGTATCCGTCCGGACAGCGTATCAATGCACTTACGGCTGCCAAAAACTGGGGACTTAAGGAATCGCAGGTTGCGGTCGGCAACGGCGCGGCAGAACTCATTAAGGGATTGCTTCATATATTGGATGGCAAGCTTGGTGTTGCGTTCCCGACATTCCAGGAATATCCGAATCGAAAGCCATCAGATGAGGTTGTTCCGTATTTTGTGACAAATGATACGTTTTCTTATACAGCAGATGATTTGATGAATTTCTATGCAGATAAAGATATCAGGATTTTGACGTTGATTAATCCGGATAATCCATCCGGAAATTATATCAAGCGGGCAGATGTACTGCGTCTTGCAGACTGGGCGAAGCAAAAGGGAATTGTTCTGATTGTCGATGAATCGTTTGTGGATTTTTGTGATGCGGAGGAAAAGCCATCCCTGCTTCGTGCGGATGTGTTTGAGCACTACGATACATTGGTTGTTGTAAAGAGTATTTCAAAATCCTATGGTGTGCCGGGCATACGTCTCGGAGTTGCGGCGAGTGCAAACGTGGAATTAATGAATGCTCTTAAGAAGGAAATTGCAATTTGGAATATTAATTCCTACGGGGAATTCTTCCTTCAGATTCAGGAAAAGTACAACAAGGATTATGCCGGTGCATTGGAGCGGTTTTATGAGGTTCGTAACGCGTATATGGCGCGTCTTGCACAGATTAAGTCGCTGCGTGTGATTCCGACGCAGGCTAATTTCGTGCTGTGTGAGGTGTTGGGAAATCTATCCTCCACAGAGCTTACGGAACGTCTGCTGAACGATTACAATATCTTTATCAAGGATCTGTCGACCAAGAAGGGATTCGACGGTCGGAATTATATCCGTCTGGCGGTTCGTACGACAGAAGATAATGACCGGCTGGTTGATGCTTTAGCGGAGATTTTGGACTAGAGGTATTGACAATCACAAAATATTATTGTTGGGTACAAAAAGAACGCTGTCCACAATCGCAAACAGCGTTCTTCGTATTCTTGTTCTGATTTGATTTATTTTGTAGCTGTCCAGGCACCGGTGCTATCGAGATAATAGTCGCCAACCCATGTATCGGACTTCATGGCACCATCGTCTCCGAAGTAGTACCAGGTCCCCGCATCCTGTTGCCATCCTGTCAACATCCAGCCGGCTGCATCAAAGAAATACCATTCGTCGTTGATTAACTCCCAACCATTCTTAGCATAGCTGCCATCCGGATGTGAATACCACCATTTGTTGCTTGATTTTTTCCAGGTACCGAGGTAGCTGGCACCCTTGGAGGTTTTCTTTGCAACATAAGCACCGTCGGCGTTTACATAGTAATCGTTTTCGACCCATGTGCTTGTTGCAAGCTCACCCTTTTTGTTTGTATAGTACCAAATGCCGTTCACGTCAAACCAACCGGTCTGCATCGAACCGCTGTCTGTCAGATAGTACCAGGTGTTACCATCGAGTAACCAGCCGGTTTTCATCCATCCGTCGGCATTAAAGTAATACCATTTGCTATTGATGCTCTCCCAGCCGGAGGTTGTATATGTACCGTCATCGTGGCAGAACCACCATTTACTGCCGGATTGTTTCCAGGTACCGCTTTTTTCCGGACCATGTGCCGGTGCTTCATCCTCCGGCATGTTTGGATCAACCTTATATGGATCCCATTCGCCGGTCGGTGACAGATAGCAACCGTCGACCCATTCATCGAATGCCATCTTACCATCTTCCTTGAGATAGTAGTAATTTGAACCATCCTTCAACCATCCGGTTACCATGTACCCGTCCGCGTCAAAGTAGTAATAGTGATCGTTAATATATTGCCAACAGCTCTTTGCGTAGCTGCCGTCCGGAAGGAAGAGCCAGATGCCGTTTGCATCTTTGCAAAATACCTTGCTGTTGATATCGTAACCCTCGATGTATGTGGTACGAGGGGTAACGATTGGACGGTAATCTGTATAGCCGAAATTCACATCTACAAAGTCTGTTCGTGACCCGCTGTCGTAGTTTTTGCCGTCCGGACGTTCGGTTGTACTGCTGCTTTGCCAAATGTCCACATTGATATCATCGGAATGACGGATGTCAAAGCGGGCAACCCATTTGTCATAATCGGAAAGCAACTCCATGTCGATGTAGTTTTTGTACCAGTCCTCGTTGCAGTAAATCATCGGTGTGTAACCGGCAGATGCAATCTCATCACAAAATGCTTTTGCGATCAGCGCATTTTGTTCTTTGGAAAGCTTGCCCTGTGTGTTGGCATCCTCCATGTCGATTGCGACCGGATAGGAGATCGTATGTCCCTGCATGCGTTCGATGACAAAACGTGCATCCAAAATTGCCTGTGAAACGGTGGTTGCGGTGCTGTAATAGTAAACGCCTGCAGCGATACCGACCGCATTTGCACCGTCTACGTGTTTCTCGAAGAAGGAGTCCTTGTTGCCGTGGCTTTTGCTTGTGCCATATCCGGCGCGGACAAATGCGTAGTCAAAGCCTGCATCCTTGAAGGCCTGCCAGTCGATTTCATTTTGCCAGTAGGATACGTCAACACCCTTTATCGTATTCTCTTCAAAGGCGTTGTAATCAATCCATTTACCGGTGCTCATGCCGAGATAATACCACTGGCCGTCATACTGTTGCCAGCCGGTCAGCATGTATCCGTCTTTGCCAAATAAATACCAGTTGCCATTGCCTAAAATGTCGGCTATGTATACCCATTCATCCTTGGCATAGCCGCCTGTGGTATATTCAAACCACCAACCGTCTGTATCCTGTCTCCATGTACCCGGTGTCGGTGTCGGAGGAATATCATCCGGATCTCCCTGCTCCGTATTTGGTCCGTTCGGGTTGATCGGAGGGACAACCGGATTTGTCGGAGGTGTTTCCGGATCCTGATCATCAGGGTCTGCAGGTGCCTCTGTAGAAGTCTGATTGGTTGTCTGTGTGTTTGGTTCATCCGCAAACGCCGTTATGCTGCCTGTGCCTGTTGCAAGTAAAAGACTCATAAGCAGGCAGAGCCCATAGCGACTGCCGCGGTGTTTGATGTCTCGTCTCATAATGCGTCCATTCACCCTTTCTATTTTTTCTTCATTCGGATTCTTATTATAACGGATAGCGGGATAAAAATCAAATGTTGTCATATAATGGTAAATGATGAACCGAACGGCAAATGCGCGAAATTGGCTCTTCCTTTTCTATAGCAAATACGATATACTTACATTGGTTTGAGTGTACGCGTTCCCTTGGTGATGAAAGCGTATGTTTTCGTAATAAATGAGAGGAATCGAGCAGTATGTCAAGGAGAATAATCGATCTTATAAAAATTAAGAATTTCAAAAAAGGAATTACCATTATCAAAACCTATGGGTTTAAAGTATTTTTTTCAAAGCTGTTCGGCATTCTGAGATATAAAAGTGACTATAAATACAATGCCTGGCGCAAGGCAAATCAGGTACGGGAAGCGGAGCTTGAAAGTCAGAGAAGGACGGAGTTTTCGTATGAACCGACAATCAGTATTATTGTGCCGACTTATAATACACCGGAGCGATTTTTAAGGGAAATGATAGAGTGTGTTCAGGCACAGACGTATACGAAGTGGGAGCTTTGTATTGCGGATGGAAGTACTGACACAAAGACATATCCGTTGATCGAAACCTATTGTGAAGCGGATGCCCGGATTAAACTTAAGAAGCTTGATAAAAATTACGGTATTTCGGGAAATACAAATGAGGCGCTTGCAATGGCTACGGGTGACTATGTTGCATTGTTTGATCATGATGATTTACTGACGCCGGATGCGCTTTATTATGTTGTTGAGGCATTGAATGAACCCGGGGAAACAGGCACGTATGATGTCCTGTATACGGACGAGGATCGCATTTCTGCCAACGGAAAAAAACACATGGATCCTTTCTTTAAACCGGATTTTAGTATTGATTTTTTGCGTACACACAATTATATTACCCATTTTTTTGTTGTGAAAAGGACACTGCTTGATCAGGTGGGCGGTTTTGATGCAACCTATGACGGTGCACAGGATTATGATTTGATATTCCGGTGCACGGAGGCAGCGGAGCGTATAAAGCATATTCCGAGGATTGTTTATCATTGGCGTTCGCATAAGAATTCCACGGCAGGTAATCCGGAGAGTAAGCTCTATGCCTTTGAGGCAGGGAAGAGGGCTTTGGAGGCGCATCTTAAGCGGCAGGGCTTAGAAGCGACGGTTTCTCATACGGATATGTGGGGTGTTTATGATGTACGGTATGCTACCCCGGGAAATCCGCTCATTTCGATCATTATTCCGAATAAGGACCACATCGAGGATCTTGATAAGTGTGTGCAGTCCATTTACGAAAAGAGCTCTTATCGCGAATTTGAGTTTATTGTTGTGGAAAATAATAGTGAGGAGCAAAAGACGTTTGACTATTATAAAAAGATGGAAGCAAGGCACGACAATTTTCACGTCGTTTATTGGAAGGGTATTTTCAATTATTCTGCCATCAATAATTTCGGTGCGGAGCATGCAAAGGGTGATTTTCTGTTGCTCCTTAATAATGATACCGAGTTAATTGCACCGGATTCGCTTTCAAGGATGCTTGGTATCTGTATGCGGGAGGATGTCGGTATCGTCGGGGCTAAGCTTTATTATCCGGACGATACGATTCAGCATGCGGGTGTCGTGCTTGGATTTGGCGGGTATGCCGGACATGTATTTCACGGTTACAGCAAAGATAATTACGGATATATGCTACGTGCGGTTGTGACAAATAATTTTAGCGCCGTAACAGCAGCATGCCTTATGACAAAACGGGATGTGTTTGATTCCGTTGGCGGGCTTACGGAGGCGTTTGTTGTTGCATGCAATGATGTGGATTATTGCTTAAAGGTGCGTAAAAGACAAAAGCTGGTTGTATTTTGTGCCGAGTCTGAATGGTACCATTATGAGTCAAAATCACGTGGCTATGAGGACACGCCGGAGAAGAAAAAGCGGTTCGACGGCGAAGTCGCAAGATTTCGCGATTTGTGGGCGGATGTTGTGGATGCCGGTGACCCTTATTACAATCCGAATTTTTCGGTTCAGTATGAGCCGTTTAAGTTGAAGGTATAGACAGGAATAACAGATGGAGGAGCAAGGTGAAGATTAACGTTCAGTTATCCGAGGAACAGAAGGTAAAAGTAAAGCAGCTTGGCATCAGGCTTGCAATTTTGGTTGGAGTGGCGCTTCTGGCAGCCGTTTTTGTAGAGCTGGTATTTAATTTTAAACGAATACGAATCGGTTCCGAGGCAAGAAAAACGGTGGATATCACGGCAGAGGATGTGGAGTTGATTGGGTTTATGAGACAGGGTGATACGTTTATAACGACGGGAGAGGAAAACCGACTGATCATTCGTAAATCAAGTGCGTATACGCGAAAGATTGCCTATGACTGTTCTGTCGGACGTGACTTTTATGCACGTATTTATGCGTATCAGACACCGGTTGGTGCGGAACAGCCTGTTTTTACGGAATATGTCGATCGAAATAATCTTTGTATTTATCATTCGGAACAGTGGATTTCGACAGGTTTTGACCATTTGGAACTCTCGTTTGAGTACTATGACGAGGGCGAGAAAGAAATGAAGCCGATTGCGGGACTTGAAATCAGCGATATTTCCTATGTTAATCGTATTGATTTCAATGCGCGGCGTATGTGGCTTGTGTTTATGTTCGTTGCCCTTATTATGTTCATGGTCTTTTGGGGAGAGCTTCTTGTAAGGCGTATTGAGATTGGATTTGTGGCAGCAGCGCTTGGCATCGGTCTTGTTATGGTATTTGGCTTTCCGCGCTACAAGATTTCCTGGGATGAGGAGGCGCATTTCTTAGGAGCGTACCGAATGGGTATCGGAACGGATGTTGTCATGACGCCGGAGGTGGATTACTATGGCGATGCAAATCGTGTGGCAAGTCTGTTCTATCCGATGGCGGAGGTTGAGTTTGGACAGTTTCAGGAGTTTCTGAATGCGAGTCGGATCTATGATAAGACGGATCCGGATAATTATGTCATAAAGAGCGGACTTGGAAGACTGTCGGATGTCGGTCATATCGCACCTTCCATCGGAATTCAGATCGGACGTATTTTCCATCTGCCGCTCGGATACTTGTATCTGCTTGGCAAGCTTACAAATCTTTTGATGTATGTGGGGATTACCTACCTTGCCATCCGTCATATGCGAATCGGAAAGGGTATTATGACGGTGCTTGCGCTTATGCCTACGGTCTTGTTCCAGGCGACAGCGTACACGTATGATGCAACTGCAAATGCATTTATGTTCCTTGCTATGTCATATTTGTTTACGGCGATTGTCGATAAGGATACTGTATTTGACGTAAAGCAGTGCGCGGTTGTTGCAGGTGGTATCGCCGTTGCTTCGTGTGTGCGTGTCGTATATGCACCGATGATTTTACTTTTGCTGTTTGTGCCAAAGGAACGTTTTAAGAGCAAAAAGAGTTGGGCTGTCATCAAAGGAGGATTGCTGGCTGTTTGTGTAATCGGTGCTGCCGGTCTGCTATATGTAGCCACACATAGTGAAGGAATCGAGGCTGATATCCGAGGCGGTGCTGTAAGCGTCAGCGGACAGATTTCCTATATCATGCAAAATCCGATTGCCTACGGGAAGATGGTTGTCAAATACATTTGGGAGCAGCTTGGTGATTACACGATTGGATACAGTACGTTAGGGCAGTTTGCGCATTTGCGAGGCTTCCCGTACAGCTTTGTGATTTATGTTGTGATGCTGTTCTTTATCTTTACGGATACAACAGATGTTGACCTTAAGTGGTATACAAGAATTGGTGTTGCGATTGTACTTTTGGGTACTACAGTCGGGATCTGGTCCTCGATGTATATTTTCTTTACGCCGGTTGGTGCAGATTGGATCGGCGGCGTGCAGGGGCGTTACTTTACCCCACTTTTAATTCCGTTGTATTTGTTGTTTAATACAAGGTATATCAAAAATGAGATTCCAAAACGTGTGTACAATACGATGTGTGTAATGGTACCGATATTCATCACGTCCGGAATGACGTTTGTACTAATGACAGTTTTAGGTTCGTAACATGTATGAAAACATGTAATAATAAAAATTAAGCGAAAAAGCGTAGAAATTGTAATTTTAGGGTTGCAATTTCTGCGCTTTTGTTTTATATTGTGTTCATAAAATAAAAAAGAGGCGAGTACATGAACATATATGAAATGAATTTGCTGAACATGGTTGCGGCACAACCTTATATGAATCAAAGAAGTCTGGCGAAGGACAGTGGATATTCACTTGGAATTGTAAATCGTTCCCTGAAAACTCTGACGGATGAAGGATACCTGGATGAGGACAGACGTCTGACGGGCAAAGCGAAAAAGTGCCTGAATGACAGTAAGCCACGGCGCGCTGTCATTTTGGCGGCCGGAGTCGGTATGCGTATGGTGCCGATTAATATGGAATCACCAAAGGCGTTGCTCGAGGTAAAGGGGGAACGGCTGATTGAACGTATGATCAGACATCTGCACGAGGTTTCGGTGACGGATATCTCAGTTGTTGTCGGATTTATGAAGGAAAAGTTTGAGTATTTGATCGATGAGTTCGGTGTTGATTTGATTGTCAATCCGGATTATGCAAAGAAAAACAATTTGCACTCTCTTGCGCTTGTGTCGGGACGGCTTGAAAACAGTTATATTATCCCGTGTGATGTATGGTGTGAACAAAATCCGTTTCGTGAATACGAGATGTATTCCTGGTATATGGTGACAGATGAGATGTCTTATGCAAGTGATGTGCGTATTAATCGTAAGCAGGAGCTTGCAAAGATTTCAAAAACAGCTGAGGGAAACCGCATGATCGGAATCAGTTACATAGACAGACAGGATGCAGGGAAGCTGTGTGAACGGCTACAGGAACTTGACCGTCTCGGAAATGAAGAGTTGTTTTGGGAGGATGCGGCTTATGTCGAAGATAAGCTGATGTTTTCCGCCAGAGTAATTCCGGCAGGTCAGGCGGTAGAAATTAATACGTTCGAACAGCTCCGCGAGATGGATGGTGAATCAAGACATCTTAAGTCTGATGCGATCAGGGTTGTTGCAGATGCCCTGCATGTTCCGGAGGATGAAATCGTTGATATCGAGGTGCTGAAGAAGGGGATGACGAACCGCTCATTTTCCTTTGTGTGCCGTGGAAAAAAATATATTATGCGTATTCCGGGCGAGGGAACAGAGCAGCTGATAAATCGGAAACAAGAGGCCAAGGTGTATCAGGTCATTGCGGGGAAGGGACTTTGTGATGATCCGGTGTATATCAACGCAGAGAATGGCTATAAGCTGACTGCATTTCTGGATGGTGTCCGTGTGTGCGATGCGGACGATCCGGAAGACTTGAAGAAATGCATGACAATGCTTCGTTCGTTCCATGATATGAAGCTTTCGGTCGGACACACCTTTGATATTTTTGGGCAGATGGAGTTTTACGAAACGCTCTGGAACGGAAAACCGTCTGTTTATGATGATTATCTTACAACAAAGCGGCATGTGTTATCGTTAAAGCCTTTTATTGAGGCAAATGCAAAGCCGTTTGTTTTGACACATATTGATGCAAATCAGGATAATTTTTTGTTTTTTGATAAGGGGAATGAAACCGGATTGCAGCTGATGGATTGGGAATATGCAGGTATGCAGGATCCGGATGTCGATCTTGCCATGTTTTGTATTTATTCGATGTATAACCGTAAGCAGGTTGATCGATTGATTGACATTTATTATGAGGGTGCATGTGATGAGGTGACCCGGACAAAAATCTATTGCTACATTGCGGTGTGCGGACTGC
Organism: Eubacteriales bacterium; assembly: GCA_030533235.1. Lineage (GTDB taxonomy): Bacteria > Bacillota > Clostridia > Lachnospirales > Lachnospiraceae > Coprococcus_C. Next base: position 25,654 of record JAUNJN010000010.1, read on the forward strand.
TTTGGAGCAACTGGTGTGAGTATAAGAGTGTGCTTGGGGTTGAGTTTGGCGAGTATAGCTTGCGCCAGTATCGGTTTGCAAAGGAATATTATAAGATTGTTGAGGAGCGAGTTCATGCATAAGGTAAAACAGGCTGTCATCATGGCAGCAGGCTTTGGCAACCGCATGAAGCCGGTCACGCTCGAGACACCGAAGCCGCTTATAAAAGTGAATGGTGTGCGAATGATTGATACGGTCATTCAGGCGTTGCATAAAAACGGAATTAAGGAAATTTATGTTGTTGTCGGGTATTTGAAGGAAAAGTTTCAAACGCTTGAGGCAGAATATGAGGGACTTACATTAATTGAGAATCCGTACTATGAAACCTGTAACAATATCAGCTCATTATATGTTGCGAAAGAGCATCTGGAGGATGCGATGATTTTGGCTGGACAAAAAACGGAGAGCATATCGCTGCATGGTACTATTTTCTGGGAGACGGCAAGGCGGCTGACGGTTGGAAATTGATTGGCGGCACCTGGTATTATTTTGAGGATGGTTATATGCTGTCTGATACGGTGGTTGATGGCTACTATTTGGATAAAAGCGGTGCGTACCGGGAAGAACTTTCCGATGCATATCAAACGAAAGGCACTTGGAAACGTTATGGAACGAGATGGTGTTATCAGCTGGCAAACGGCAATTTCGTAAGAAATGGTCGTAATCAGATTGACGGTACATGGTATTGCTTTGATGCGGAGGGATATATGCGAACCGGCTGGGTTCAGGAAGGAAATAGCTGGTTTTACTTTATGTCAGATGGCAGTGCAGCAACCGGTTGGGTGTTGATTGGCGGTACGTGGTATTATTTTGACCGAACCGGATATATGTACAGTGACACGGTTGTGGATGGATATTATTTGAATTCGGATGGGGCATGGGTTCCGGGCGGACCAACGTATGCGATGGAATTCTAAATGAAGAAAGTGATGTTTGTGATGATGTCGATGACATAACCACGAGAGCATAATGAAGAAAAGGAGATTATATGAAGCGTAAACGAACCTGGGCGGGGATTTTGTGTGCATACATGGTGCTTTGCATGCTATTTGGTAATAGTGGTACAGTGTATGCGAATGATGTGACCACAGAGAATGGAATGAATATGGAAACAGCATCTGATACAGATGCATATATGAATAATGCACAGTCCGAACAGGGGCAGACTGTTACAACACAACAGGATGTGAAACAAGAGGAGAATGAGTGCGTTGATGAAGAATTGCCGGATGCAGTTGGCAAGATTAATTTAATTCATGTAAATCCGCTGTATGAGGATTTTTATGCCGAGCAGGCACAGAATGCGTATTGGGCTGATGGGTTTGGAACAGTTTCCGATAATGCTTCGATTTATGCAACAGAGAATTATCTTTCTTACGCACAGACGGTTTCAAATATCCGGCAGGCTATGGTTCGTCGTGAAACAGCGGTTACTGTGAATATGCAAATGGAAGGTATATTTGATAATGCCGAGTTCCAGAGGTTTATGGATGCTGTGTTTGCTGAGACGGGTGTTTCCGTTGAGGGTGATTATCTCAGGCTGCATTACCGCAGAAGCTCGTGCGGCGGAAGTTATATAACTTCCGGGGGATTGTATCAGTATACACTAAATTTTACATTTGAATATTATACAACTGCGGAGCAGGAAAATGAAGTGACCGCAAAGGTAACACAGATTCTGCAGGAACTTAATCTTGAAGGATTATCTGAATATGAACAAATCAAGAAAATATATGATTATATGACTTCCAATATCTCATACAATTACGAGGCGGCTGCGGTGTTGGAAATCGAAGATTGGGATACTATGTACGCAGCAATGGAACCATATTTGTATGCTTGGTCCGCGTACGGTGCGGCGTGTAAGGAAAGCTGTGTGTGTCAGGGGTATGCAAACCTCTTTTACCGTTTAGCAACGGAGGCAGGTCTTTCGACAAGAATCGTAACAGGTACTTCGTTTGGAGAAGGACATGCGTGGAATATAGTTGAGATTGACGGATATTACTATAACATTGACGCAACTTGGGATGCGGGTGAAGTATCGTATGTTTATTTCCTCAAAGGAAATGACACATTTCCGGATCATATACGAGATTATGATTACACGACGGATGCTTTTACCGGACGTTATGTGATGGCGGATGCAGATTATGCTGCGGATAAAAAAATCACCGGAATTTCGCTGAATCAAAATGCAATTGAAATAAAAGAAGGCTCTTCCGCCAAATTAACAGTAACGTATTATCCGAATAATGCATCGATTAAGGCTTTGACATGGACGAGCAGTGACCCGACGATTGCAGCAGTTTCATCAAACGGAACTGTTACGGCGGGTAATAAAACAGGAACAGTTACAATTACAGCGACGACAACAGATGGCTCAAACAAGTCAGCAACTTGTACGATTACTGTCGAGCACAATTATGCGACATCCGTTATGTCACCAAGTTATACGGAGCAGGGATATACGTTGCATAGATGCAATAATTGCGGACACGAATATCATGATAATTACACGGACAGATGGCAGTATGTAACAGCAATATCGATATCAGATACGAGCAAACAGTTGGAATGCGGCGATACGTTTCGGTTATCCGCTTCGGTGGCTCCTGCAAACGCGCATGAGAAGAAATTAATCTGGTACAGCACGGATTCAAGAAAGGCATCTGTGACACAGAATGGTCTTGTAACGGCAATCGATCCGGGTACGGTTGATATTGTTGTACTTGCGGCAGATGGTTCCGGAATCAGTACAAGATGCACACTCACGATAACAGAGATTGAAAATGGATGGAGTAACCGATCGGATGGTTGGTACTATGTGGAAGACGGTGTGCGACAGACCGGCTGGCAGAAGATTGGCTCTGCATGGTATTATTTTGATACGAAGGGCTTGATGCAGACCGGTTGGGTTTTGGATGGCGGCACGTGGTATTACCTGAATCCGAATGGAGATATGGCAACCGGTTGGGTCTATGATGGTGGCAGTTGGTACTATCTGACAGGAAGCGGAGCGATGGCAACCGGTTGGGTCTATGATGGCAGCTGGTATTATCTGACGGGAAGCGGAGCAATGGCAACCGGATGGATTTATGATGGCGGCAGTTGGTATTATCTGACAGGAAGCGGAGCGATGGCAACCGGATGGGTCTACACAGGCGGAACATGGTATTACATGAAACCAAGCGGAGCGATGGTAACCGGACGTCAGTATATAGGCAGACGATATTATTATTTTGCGACGAATGGTGCGTGGATTCGTTAATGTGCGCACAGACCGGAATTGTGTGCATGCGTTGAAATGTGCGCAGGCAATGAAATGATGTAATTGACGGAAAGGTGTACGATACATGAGTGGAAACTATCGATATCTGGCAAAAAATATAGGAGTTCTGACAATCAGCAATTTTGCGACGAACCTATTAAGCTTTTTTCTGGTACCGCTCTATACGGCTGTGCTTTCCACCGAAGAGTATGGCAGCTATGATGTGGCCACGACAACAATCTCGCTTTTGGTACCGATACTTACCTTAAATATTATGGATGGTGTTTTGCGCTATTCTATTGAAAAGGATAGTGTTCGTACACATGTGTTTACCGTGGGAATTCGATATTTTCTGATGAGTATTGTACCGGTTGTTGTGCTGTTTGGCATAAATGATTATTTTAATATCATTCCTGCACTTGCAGATTATACGGTATATATCATTGCTCTTTATGCAGTGAATGCATTGTTTGGTATTGTGGTTTCCATGACACGGGGTATTGATAAGGTCACTGCAGTATCGGTGGCAAGTGTGCTTGGATCTGTAGCGATGATAGCAGGCAATCTGTTGTTTTTGCTTGTGTTCAAATGGGGGCTCGTCGGATATTTCCGTGCAAATATTTTAGGACTTGCCGTGCAGTGCATTTATATGATGTTTGCGGCCAAATTACACACGTATCTGGAAAATCCGTTTACACATAAGGCGGAGTATGAAGCGACAAGACGACAGATGAAGAAATACAGTCTGCCGCTCATTGCAAATAATGTGGCATGGTGGGTAAACTCAGTTTCGGATCGCTACATTGTAATTGGTTTTTGCGGAATCGCGGAAAACGGGATTTACTCCATTGGATATAAGATTCCGAGTATATTAAGTATTTTTCAAAATATTTTTAATCAGGCATGGATATTGTCGGCAGTAAAGGATTATGATCCGGAGGACAAGGATGGATTCTTTGCCAATCTTTACAAAATTTACAATTGCGCGATGGTTTTGCTTTGCGCAGCAATTATTGCGGGTGACCGCATTTTAGCGTATTTCCTGTATTCAAAGGATTTTTATGATGCATGGAGATATGTGCCGTTTCTGACAATTTCGATCGTGTTTGGAGCGATGTCCGGATATATTGGCGGCATATTTACGGCAGTAGAGCGGAGTGATATATTCGCGAAATCAACAGTCGTCGGAGCAGTTGTAAACACGGCGTTAAACGTTGTGCTTGTTATGAGCATGGGAGCCATTGGGGCGGCAATTGCAACGGCAGTGTCCTACTTTGTTGTATGGATATTCCGTTATTATCACATGAAACGCTATATTCACATAGCAATTAATATTTCTCGAGACCTTGTATCCTATGCGGTTTTGGTAGCACAGACGCTTGTTATTCTGATGCTTCCGAACAATCTTGTAATGTATGGTTTGCAGGCTGTTCTTGTTTTGGTTTTACTTATATTGTATCGAGAGGATATTTTGGGGCTTGTTCGTTATGTAACAAAGAAAGGTACGAATGCATGATGAGTATATTGTCAAAAATGAAAGAAAAGGGATTTATCGGAACGATTGTTGCGGGCGTTTATTTTATGAATACGCTGCTCAATCGGTTGCTGTTTAATATATGCAAGCTGTTTCCGCTTCGTAAGAAGGTTATCGTTTTTGAGAGTGAGAGCGATTTTACGGATAATGGTTATGCGTTATATTCGTATATGCTTGCACATGATTACATGAAAAAATATAAGGCAGTCTGGCTGGTGGATAACCTTAAGGAATTTCGCGATGTTTCGTATGAAAATACGTTGTTTTGTCATAAGCAGGATATTTATTTGTCGATAAAAAGGTCGTATTATTTGGCGACTGCAAAGTACTATTTATTTGATCACAATCTGGTTATCGGAAAATACAAAAGACGCAAAGGACAGACAACGGTTTATATTTCACATGGCTCGGGCTTTAAAATGGCCAAGGGTTCGATGGGATGTGATTTGAACAAGTATCTGGATTGGCATATTGTAACAGGACCGGTCGCTGCCGATTATGAAAGCTATTATTGGAATAATCGAATGGAAGGGCTAAAGGATTTCGGTGTTCCGAGAAATGACCTGCTGTATAATGATATGACCGAGGTAAAGAAAAAGATTGATGCGGCGTTTCATTTTTCGGATTACAAGAAAGTAATTCTTTGGATGCCGACATTTCGTAAATCGAGAAATGCTGAAATATCTGAGGAGTATGTCAATACAGAAACCTCACTTCCTTTGCTCGAGACGATGCAAAGCCTAAATAATTTTAATGAGTTTTTGGCAAAGAACAATGCACTCATGATTTTAAAGGTGCATCATCTTTAGGCGGATTTGCCGATTTACAAGGAGACATATTCTAATATCTTGATTTTGCATAATGAGAATATCGCACAGCTTGGCATTCAGCTGTATGAGTTTGTTGCCTGTACGGATATTCTTCTTACGGATTATTCATCGATTTCCATTGACTATTTGTTGCTTGATCGACCTATGGTGTTTACGCTTGATGATTATGAGCAGTATGCCGCATCCAGAGGCTTGTATCCGGATAATGCAAGAGATTACATGCCGGGATATCATGTGTATTCAATCGACGAATTAAAACAGGCATTTACAGAGCTGTTTAGAGACGAGGATAACTATAAGGAGCAAAGAAAGAAAACGAGGGCAGAGTATCATACGTATTGTGATGGAAATGCCGGTCAGAGACTGATTGATTTTCTTGGAATTAAGTGAGGTGTCCCATGGGAGAAAAAAAACAGATACCAAAGGTGATTCATTATTGTTGGTTTGGCAAAAATTCGTTGCCGAAGCTTGCTCTTGATTGTATTGACAGCTGGAAAAAGTACTGCCCGGACTATGAAATCAAAGAGTGGAATGAGGACAATTTTGATTTCGATTGCTGTGATTACGTAAAAGAGGCATATGAGGCAGGCAAGTGGGCATTTGTCAGTGATTATGCACGTTTTTATATTCTTCATCGGTATGGAGGGGTGTATTTTGATACCGATGTCGAATTAGTAAAGCCGATTGATGATATCGTAAACCGCGGGCCGTTTATGGGCATTGAACGCGGTGAGGATAGCGTAAATGTCGGACTCGGATTTGGCGCATATGCCGGATTTCCGTTTCTAAAGGAAGTGCTTGATTATTATGAAACGCAGCATTTTTTGAAGGAAGACGGGAGCTATGATTTGACAACGGTCGTATCACGTGTCACAGAGCTTTTGAAGAAGTATGGTTACAAAAACAAAAATACAAAGCAGTATATCAACAAGATTTATATCTATCCGACAGAGTATTTTTGTCCGATGGATTATTTGACGGGAAAGCTTCGTATGACAGCCCATACACGCACCGTGCATCATTATGCGGCATCCTGGTTAAACGAGGATGGCTTTGGGTATCATAAGCGTATGAAAATACTTGCTAACATTGTTGGAAGCAAAAACGCACTCCGTATGGATAAAGCAGCTTACAAGGCATATACGGCAGTGAGGGGTCTTGTTAAAAGAGATAAAAGTAACGTAAGGTAAAAAGGAGTAAGGAATGGACAGTCAGACAGTAGCAATCATTATGACGGCATACAATGAAGAGTGTGATTGGATCGTACAGTGTATGGATTCGATTTTAGCGCAAACATATACGAATTTTCATTTATATGTGTTGCTTGACAATCCGGATAATGAAATGATAAAAGATGTATTAATGTCGTATGCGAAGAAGGATTCACGAATGGCAGTTATGGTAAATGAGGAGAATCTCGGTCTGGTTGCATCCTTGAATAAGCTTCTCGGAATCGTGAATGAATCCTATATTGCAAGAATGGACGCGGATGATGTGATGATGCCTTCGCGTCTTGCAAAGGAAATGGAATTTATGCGTGAAAATTCGCTTGATTTTGTTATGTCGAACTGTGACTTTTTATATGCAGACGGAACATCCGGTAAAGGTGCGTCGATTCCAAAGCTTTTGGGAGAGGACTTTAACGATGCCGAGCGTTATGGAAATGTTTCTATGCACAACACGTGGCTTGTAAAAAAAGAGGTATATGATAAATTGGGCGGTTATCGTATGGTGCGTCATTGTGAGGACTATGATTTTGTGCTGCGTGCGATACAGGAAGGCTATAAAATCGGTCGTCTGGATGAAGCGCTTGTTTCGTATCGTTTGCGTGATACAAGCGTGTCTGCAATGTATGCAAAGGAACAGTTTGAGAAAGCCCGGATGCTTCGTTATTTATATAACAAAGGGCGGAAGATAGCTGATATTTCACCGGAAAAGTTCAATGAAAAATATTCAGCCTATACAGAGGAAGAGAAGAAAGCATTTTCCGATGCCAAAAATGCAATCGATATCTTTTGCGGAAAGCTATATGACGGCAAAATGCCTGCGGCAGCAGCGAGTGCTGCGAAAATGCTTATAAGCGGACGTGAGGCGCGCAAGCTTTTTGTAAATGCAATGTGGAACAACCGAAAGCTGAAAACGGTTTATCGGAAAGCGGAGGACAAATAAGATGTCAAAGGTTACAATGATCGTTCCGGTCTACAATGTAGAACAATATATAGCAAGGTGTTTGGACAGTCTGCTTGCACAGGATTATGCGGATTATGAAATTATATGCGTCGACGATAAAAGCCCGGACAATTGTCTTGCGATTTTGAAGGATTACGAGAAAAAATATCCGAATAAGCTTCGGGTGATGGAAAACGAAGAAAATATGGGACAGGGACGCTCGCGTATGCGCGCAGTTTCTGAAGCAAACGGTGAGTTTGTCATGTTTGTGGACAGTGACGATTATGTCGCAAGGGATTATATTTCCACCTATATGACAGAGATGAAAAAACATCCTTGTGATGTTGTGACCGGAGGATTTACGAGAGATGTGGAAGGAAAGCTTACCGCGCACCGTGCGCCGGGAGGAGCCTGGAGTCTTTTGGTGTATGCGATTTCATGCGGAAAGCTTTATCGAAAGCAGTTTTTGCAGGCACATTGCATTTCGTTTTCGGATATTCGTTGTGGCGAGGATATCTATTTTAACCTAAGTTTGTTTTATCATGAGGCACGTGTTCGTGTGATTGATTATGCGGGCTATTACTATTATTGCAACAATAATTCTACTACCCGTGCAATGAATTATGACAGTAATCATGAATGCTTTGTCAGTGAAATCTATGACAAATTTATGGCAGATCATGACTTATCCACGCTCTCCGAAAAGCGGTATCGCGGAATAGAATATACGTATGTTGCAAACATGATAAATGCTCTGATTACATACGGACATGGTTGCAAGCCGAAGCGTATGAAAGAAAAATATGACTATGTGATGAAGGATATGCAGAGGCGGTTCCCGACCTATCGCGACAATCCATTCTATGGGATGGCAAAGCCAAAGGCGGTTAATGCCAAGGTGCGCCTCGGTGTAGGTGTCATGATGGGACTGCAGAAGATACATCTCGATTTAGCTGCGTACAAATTAATTTCGTTGCTGTGATTCACGAGAAAAACGTAAAAGTCATCTTATATTGACAAAAAAACAAGTATCCAAATGCTACTTTGTGCATGAAGATACTTGTTTTTTGATTGCATGAAACTATATTACAGTTGCTCTAAAATCGTATTCACAAGCAAATCATTTTGCTTTGGATTCATAAAGCATATACGGATAAATCGCTCATCTAATCCGTGAATATCGCTGCAGTCCCGGATAATCAGTCCCTTCAAACGACATTTTTCTGCGATGTCTTTTGCCGTAACACCCGGTTTTAATATTTGGATAAGTGCATAGTTTGCATATGGTTTGTAAATCTTTACCTGCTTGTTGGTGGACATGGCGGAGTAGATAAGATTACGCTCGGTATGAATTTGTGAACGAGACTCTGAAATGTAGCCGCTGTCCTTGAACATACAAGTGCAGGCGGTGGTTGTCAGGGTTGAGATGCTGTTTGGTGTGCTCGTCATATTCACAATGGTCATAAGCTCCGGATTGTTCATAATTGCATAGGCAAAACGAAGACCCGGAACGGCAAAGAATTTGGAAATGCTACGCAAAACAGCGATGTTTTCGTGCTCACCGATAAGTGGTACTGCAGTCAGCTCCTTGTACTCGTCGGTAAATTCGATGTACATCTCGTCAATAACCAAAAATATATTATGTGCGGCACATGCATCTGCGATACGGGCAATGTCATCCCGGCAGACAATCTGTGATGTCGGATTGTTTGGGTTACCGATGATAATTAAATCCATAGAATCATCTAAGTTTTTGATAAAGTCGTCGACATCCAGTATATAATTGTCAGCTTCGGAAAGCTCGTAATAAGAAATCTCACAACCAAAGATTTGGAGTACATGGTCATATTCGCTGCAGGATGGTGTAAGAAGCATTGCTTTTTTTACACCGATTAACGGAATAAACAGACGGAGCAAATCGGTGGCACCGGTGCCTAAAACTACATTGTCGCGTAAGCAGCCGGCATAGTCTGCAATTGCATCCTTCAGGACGTGATAGTCATCCGGATACCGGCCGATGCCGGATAAATTTTCCGAGAGTGCCTTTGTGACAGACTCCGGAATCCCAAGTGGATTTAGGTTCAGATTAAATAAGACTGTTTCATACTGCTCCAGTCGAAGCGGATTGTTGTTCATAATACATCCCCCCTATTTGTGAAAATAAAACGGAAGTCATGCCAAAAAGTGGATTGCTTTCAATCTTTCTCTTTCCTATTTGGCAATCTTCTGTTATAATCTAATTTGTGTTATTATCGATATGGTAAATTGCCATAACTGGCATTATCAATATTATATGTTGCGATTTCGATAATGGCAAGTACTTAAATCGAATTATACGCGAAATACGCAAAAAGATTGTTTTGTCCGAATTTTGGACAGGAGGAACCTATGAAAAGTATCGTAGAACATTACGCGAAGGGTGAATTTCAGGTGGATCGACCTGAGGTTGAGATTTCCGAATCGTTCTTAAAACTAAATATTGAATCAGGTACGGTTTACGAAGGTAGCTTTAATGTATACAGTACAAATGATCATGTCATCAAGGCGGTTGTGTATGACAGCAGATATATGCTGCGTTTTGATAATCATACTTATATCAATCGTAAGTTTGATGTAAAGTATACATTCGATGCAACGTGTCTTGAGGCAGGTAAAAATTATAAAGGTCACATCAGTATTATTACAGACGGTGGCGAGTTCAAGATTATGTATGACATTGACATTACGACACCGTATGTCAAGTTTGGTGACCAGAAGATTGATGATTTGTTTAAGTTTGCAACACTTGCAGAGAGCAATTGGAACGAGGCTGCAAGGGTATTTGTACGAGATGATTTTAAGCGTACGTTTATCAATCGTGATCCGATCATCAAGCGGATTTATAACAGCCTGCTTGAGAGTCAGTCTGTCAATCAGGCTCTGGAGGAGTTTCTTGTATATGTACACAAGAAACGTGCTCTTACATTGTCTGTTGCAAAGGCGAAAATCAATGTTGAGATGCCGACCGAGCTCTCAAAGATTTCGGTTGATATTAGTAAAAATACATGGGGATTTACGAACTCCACGGTTAAGTCCCAGGCTGATTTTTTGATTCCGGCCAAGAAAAATATCGTAAGCTCGGATTTTTGCGGGAACATGTTCTCTCTTGAGGTGTTGATTTCGCCGGAAAATGTTCCGGAGGGCGTCAATACCGGCCGCATCGTGATTTCGAATATCTACCAGACCATTGAGATCGATATTATACTGTCTAAACCACAGACCAAGCAGATTGTTTCGCCGCGTGCTGCCAACAAGAACCACATGATCAAGACCAATATCGAAAAGCTTGTGCTTGCATATCTTGATTATCGTATGGATCGTTTGCCGTTAAAGGAGTATGTTGCACGCTCACTTTTCTCGTTTGGCAATTTGTCACGCTATGTTCCGGAGGAGGATTTGTATCGTCTCGGAACAATGCATATGTATATTATGCAGGGCGAATATGAACGTGTGGAGCAAGAGTTTTTGCGTATAGAGGCAGATGTTGACAACTCCAATATGGGCAGTAAGCAGCTTTGCTACTACGAATATTTAAAGGCGATGGTTAAGAAGGATCCGGAGTCGATTGAGCATGCACGTAATCTGATTAAACGGATGTTCCGCACCGAGGCAGACAAGGTGTATTACTTCTGGTTGCTGCTTTTCGTCGATGATTCTTATATGGAAGATCAGGGGGCACTTTATCGTGAGATTCGCGGTCTGTATGAGCTGGGTTACAACAGCCCGATTATGTATTTGGAGCTTTGTGAAATTCTAAACAACAACCCATTGCTCCTCAAGAAGATTACGGGACTTGAACTTACAACACTCAGATGGGGTATCCGTCATCAATATTTGTCGGATGAGGTTATTGATGAGTTTATTCGATTGGCGGGCGCATTTAAGGAGTTTGACCCACAGATTTTTGGATTGCTTGAGGCGATTTACAACAAAAACAAAAATGTTGAGGTGTTGCGCAGTATTTGTGCACTTTTGATTAGCGCAAACAAGCTCGACAACAAATATCATAGATTTTACAGAGATGCCGTGGAAAATTCTCTAAAGTTCATCGGACTGAATGAATGCTTTGTCAAGAGTATGAATTTCAACCGTTACGATTTGATTCCGCAGTCGGTTCTTATGTATTTGAATTATAAGAACACATTGTCGGAGAAGGAGCTTGCGTATTTGTATGCAAACGTTATATACAACAAAGCGCAGCACATGAAGGTGTATCATGAGTACAGTACGACGATGCAGGACTTTATGGAAACCATGATTTTGAAGGGAAAGGTCAGTGATGATCTGACGGTACTTTATGATGAGTTCCTGGATCCGGAAACAGTGAGCCCGCTCTATGCAGGCAAGCTGATTAATATTATTTTCCGCAGAAAGCTTGTATGCTTTAATAGTGGTGTACGTGCAGTTATCGTGGCACATCAGGAACTCGAGGAGGAGCAACGGGTACCGATTGTAAACGGGGAAGCCTATGTGGAGATTTTGTCCAACGAAGCATCTATCATCTTCGAGGATGCGGAAGGTAACCGTTATGCCGGATCGATTCCGTATCGGCTGGAGCGTATCGTTGATGAAAAGGCATACCTTGGCATATGCTGTAAATACAGTCCGCGTGATTATCGTGTGCTTCTTAACAACTATAAGGCACTGGGCGATTTTACATACAAAAAGGCCATAGAGGTAAATGCTGCCAGAGATATTGTTGGTTGCGAGGAAATTTCTTACGATTATAAGCAGCAGGCTTATTTAAATATTATTGAGTATTATCACGAGAATCTGGATGCGGATGTACTTACAAAGTATTTGGGCAAGCTGGATATCGAATATTTGAACCATGCCAATGCTCGTACGATTATTGCGTATCTTGTCGACATGAATATGTTTGACAAGGCGTTTCAGGCGGTTAAGCTATATGGCTTTGATGAAATTGATTCCGAAGAGCTGTATCGCCTGGCAGACTACGGTGTTGAGGACTCGAATGGATTCTTAAATGAAGATTTGCTTGCGATTTGCGTACATCTATACAAGATGGGTAAGGTCAATGAGCGTATCCTTGTTTATGTGATGCATCATTTCAAGGGCGATTTGGATGAGCTTGCAAGCTTGTTTAAGACGGTCAGAAACCGTGTCAAGGATGTTTCCCTTTTGGCGGAAAATACACTTGCCCAGTCGATGTTTGCGATGGGCAATATCGAGTACATTTTTGATATTTTCTCTGCGTATTACGATGGCCGAAGCAGGGGCCTTGTTGTTAAGGCATTTCTGCGTTTTGCGGCACGTAATTACCTGATTTTGGATGTCCAGACCCCGGGCAGTATTTTTGATTGTCTGTACCTTGAGATTATGAAGGGCAATATTGATGATGAGATTTCACGTATGGCACTTCTTTCCCATTTCTCAAAGCTTGATCGTTATACAGAAGATCAGCGGGATTGGATTCGCGAAACGGTTGGCCGGTTTATGGATGCCGGAAAGGTACTTCCGTTCTACAAGAGCTTTGCATCCTTTATCAAGCTGCCGCAGGATGTATTCCTCAAGACGTATCTTATCTACAAGAGCGATCCGGGCAAACTTGTATCCGTGCGCTATGCATTTGATACGGGTTCCAGACAGTCTCTTACGTACAAGGTTGAACGATTGGATGAGATGATACCGGGCATGTATGTCAAGGAATTTGTCGTATTTCACGGCGAGCGTCTTGTGTATAATGTGGATGATGACATGCTTGGAACGGCTTATGTTGTTGAGAGTGAATCGCTCAAGACAAAGGCGTTTAACCGCAAGGATAAGAGTCGGTTTGAGATTATTAACAGCATGCTTGTCAATCAGGAGATGCGCGAGGATAACGAATTATTGGAAACTTTGGATGTTTACTTAAATACAGTACATTTATTTGAGGAGAATTTGTCAATCCTGTAAGGTACTTAGGAGGTTTTCATGGCAGAAGCATATTACATCGGAATGGATTTATGTTCCGACTCTACGCAGATTAGTTTTTACAATGACATTAAGCGTGAGCCGGAGACAGTCAACCAATTAAATAATAAAGAAACCTACATGATGCCGAACATTTTGTTTTATAGCAAGGATACCGGAGACTGGTATGTCGGTTCGGAGGCTTCGGAGGCGCGGTTTAAAGAGGATGGTATTATTCTGGACGCGCTTTATCCAAAGGCGCGCAGTGAGGAGACGGTCGAGGTCGGCGGAAAGACCTATACATACCGACAGCTTTTTTTGCTTATGCTTAAAATGCACGTGGACTCGTTTCTTTATCGATATGAAGGAGCAGTCGTAAAACGTCTCGTTATTACGATTCCGGAGTACAGCAAGGATTTGTATAAGGTACTGTCGACCTTCCACAAGGAGCTTGGCATTGATGCGGAGGCGGTCGAGATTACGAGCCACTTAGACAGCGGACTTTATTATATTTTTAATCAGAACAGTGATTTGTGGGTCAACAGTGTAGCATTGTTTGATTACAATGCAGACGGTCTTAATTACTATCGCATCGATATCTCCAGAGGAAAGGATCCGGAGGTTATCAGTGTGACACATGAGGATTATACGGCACAGTTTAATCTGGCATTGTTTGGCGGCGATAATATATTGATGGATGCCACCTTTGCAAAGATTGTTGATTATGAGATGAAGAAAACTTATATTTCTTCCGTATTTTTGACCGGACTCGGATTCTCCGAAAAATGGATGAATAAATCACGCGGAATTCTTTTGCAGGGACGCAGGGTGTTTGCCGGACAGAATATTTATACCAAGGGGGCTTGCTACAAGGCCGTCGGAGGTGAGTATGAGGAGTTTTATAAGAGGTTTTTCGTGGAGACAAAGGAAAATGTGATTTTTGATGTCGGTATTTCATCCGGCGACGAGGAGGATACATTTATCCCGATCGCGCTCGGTGGAAGACAGTGGTACAATATCCACGGCAAGATTCATATTATCTTAGATGACACAGATACCGTCACATTAGTTTACAGAAGCAGACGTACGGAACAGGAAATTCGTGAGGTTGTGAAGTTGCATGGTATACCGAAGCGTCCAAACAAGACTTCAAAGTTTTCGGTGGAGGTTGAGTTTGAAAATCCGCATAAGGGAGCGGTGATTATCAAGGATTTGGGCTTTGGAAAGTTATTCCCGACTACGAATAAGATTTATCGTAAGGAGTTTGAGGTTTAATGTCAAAGGTTATTTTATGTACAAAAAAAGAGGCGAGTCACCCTTTTATATTCCTTAACACCAAGGTTGAGATTTATACCTATGAGGAGCTGTGTTTTTATATTTATAACAATACGGTCCTGATTAGTAAGTCCGCGCTTTCCGAAAAGCTGTTTGACTGGATTCGCGATGAACTTGGGATGGTAGAGCTTGCGGCGAAGCTGGTTGCACTTTCTTCAAAAACCGCTTATGCACAGGACCTTCTGGTGGAAATACTAAATGCAGGAGATTACTATGAGCCGGAAGAGATTGTCACTTATGTCGAGGCCTGGCAGAAGTATCGTAAATTATCCGTCAGTCAGCGCAAAAAATTAAAGGCGGACGGATATCTCGGATATCGGAGATATATTAAGGCGGCATCGATTTATGATGACATCATTGAGGAGCATCCGGATATTGACGACGATGTATTTCTTGGAAATGTGTATCACAATCGCGCGGTTGCCGCAGCGAATAATCTGGATACCTATGATGCGAAGCGCTACTTCTTAAAGGCGTTTGAGTTAAACGGAAATGAAGATTCTCTTCGGGGATATCTTATTGTATTTGCAGCGGGAAATGATTCGGCGACGATTCGACAGGAAATGCGCAAATACGATCTGGACGAGGATCATTTTGAAAACCTGATGATTGAGATTGGGGAGTCAAACGACGACGTGCGCGAGATGACGATTTATTCAATGCTTCAGCGGGCGGTCTACAATCGCATGAATAAGGATATGATAGATTATGATAAGCGTATGGATATCATTTTAGGACAGCTGAAGGATGAATTCAGAGAGCAGGCGATTTAATGGGATTATTTGATAAAGTCAAGGCCTACCTGAATGAGGAGGAACCGAGCGAGAAGGCTACGATTCATAAACCGAAAAAGGAGCCAAAAAATCGTATTAAGGCGCGGACCTCACAGAAGGCAAAAGATGACGACGATAGGGTGCATAAGGAGCATGATACACATGCAATCATCGATGAGCAACAGATGGTGCAGGATTTTTGTGAGCAGCTTGTCGACGTCTCTGCACATATGGAAGAAATCAAAAATGAATATCGGGTCGTGACAGAGTATTTGACGGACATCCAACGGATTGAAGAATTGCCGGTACAGCTGGCAGAGGATATCAATGAAACGGCAAAGACAATTGCCATGCTTGATGCGGACAGACAAAAGTATTTACAGTCAGAAAATCTTCTTCCGCTTGAGCAGTACAACACGCTTGTTGCATATGAGGATGAGGTCATTGATACAATCAAACGATTAAATGAGATTGAGATGCGGGATTCTATGCTGAAAAGTGATATGGGTCATTTGGAGGGTGAAAAGGAATCCTTAAAATATACACATGAAGACGGTGCTGACAGCATCGAGCGATTGCGCGGAATTTTGATTACCGTGCTTGTGATATTTTTGCTTACGAGCGGAGGGCTGTTTGCATATGCGGCTGCGGCAAAGAAATCCGTGACTCTGTACATGCTGATTATCGGTGCGGTTGCCATGCTTTCATTTGTGATTGCGTATGTCCGCTATGTCGATATCAAAAAAGACGTGCGAGATGCAGACACGAAGCTCAACCGGGCAATTTCACTGCTAAACAAAGTGAAGGTTAAATATATCAACAACGTCAATACGATGGAATATATTTACCGTAAATTCAATGTGAGCTCATGTAAGGAACTGGAGTATCGGTTTGAGCTTTATCAGACGATGCTTCGTGACGAAAAACGATTTGACCGTGCAGATAGTGATTTGCGGGTCTGGCAGGAGCGTTTGGAAAAGAAGTTAGAACGAGTCGGGGTCCGGGATACGGCCGTCTGGCTCAATCAGGTCACCGCTTTTGTGAATCGGGAGGAGCTTTACGATATTAAACAGGGACTCCTGGATCGCAGACAGAGTCTTCGGAAAAAGATGGCTATCAGTGAGCAGATAAGAGATAATGCGATGACAGCGCTTCGTGCGGCAGTCGCCGATAATCCGGGACATAAGGAGCTTATTGCGGAGTTGCTTACTCCGCACGGACTGGTCGTAACACCAGGTGCGTCTGAATAGATTATTACATTATTAACATACATTGGAGGATTTTCATCATGGCAAAGGAATTAGAAAAAACATACAGTCCGTCGGATATTGAAGACCGATTGTATGACAAATGGGAGAAAAACGGGTATTTTCATGCGGAGGTTGATCGTAGCAAAAAACCGTTTACGATTATGATGCCACCGCCAAACATTACCGGACAGCTGCATATGGGACATGCGTTTGACGGAACGATGCAGGATATTTTGATTCGTTTTAAGCGCATGCAGGGGTATAATGCACTGTGGCAACCGGGTACGGATCATGCAGCGATTGCAACCGAGGTAAAGGTTATCGAGGCACTTAAAAAAGAAGGAATCGACAAGCAGACGCTTGGTCGTGAGAAGTTTTTGGAGCGTGTTTGGGATTGGCGTAGAGAGTACGGCGGCAAAATCGTAAAACAGCTAAAGAAGCTCGGCGCTTCGGCAGACTGGAAGCGTGAGCGTTTTACAATGGATGAAGGAAACAACGCCGCAGTTACCGAAGTATTTTGCAAGCTGTATGAAAAGGGTTACATTTATCGTGGCTCCCGTATCGGTAACTGGTGTCCGGTCTGCAAGACATCCATTTCAGATGCGGAGGTCGTTCATGAGGAACAGGCAGGATTTTTCTGGCATATTAATTATCCGGTAGCCGGCGAGGAAGGACGCTTCGTGGAAATTGCGACCACACGTCCGGAGACATTGCTCGGCGATACGGCGGTTGCGGTAAATCCGGATGATGAGCGTTATCAGGATATTATCGGTAAGATGTTAAAGCTTCCGCTTACCGACCGTGAGATTCCGGTCATTGCGGATGCTTATGTAGATAAGGAATTCGGTACCGGTTGTGTAAAGATTACACCGGCACATGACCCGAACGATTTTGAGGTCGGAAAGAGACATAATCTTGAGGAAATTAATATATTAAATGATGATGCAACCATCAATTCTCTCGGCGGTAAGTATGCAGGTATGGACCGCTACGAAGCGCGTAAGGCAATGGTTGCGGATCTGGATGCTCAGGGACTGCTTGTAAAGGTGGTTCCGCATACTCATATGGTTGGAACACATGACCGTTGTAAGACTACGGTTGAGCCGATGGTTAAGCCACAGTGGTTTGTAAAGATGGCGGAGATGGCAAAGCCTGCAAAACAAGCGGTTGTCGATGGTAAATTAAAGCTTATTCCGGAGCGTATGGATAAGACCTATTATAACTGGTTGGATAATATTCGTGACTGGTGTATATCCAGACAGCTTTGGTGGGGACATCGTATTCCGGCGTATTATTGTCAGGATTGCGGAGAGGTTATTGTTTCAAAGGAAACACCTTGTACCTGTCCAAAGTGCGGCGGCGCAAGTTTAAAGCAGGATGAGGATACTCTGGACACCTGGTTTTCATCTGCACTTTGGCCGTTTGCAACACTTGGATGGCCGGAGAAGACAGAGGAGCTTGACTATTTCTTCCCAACCGATGTACTTGTGACGGGTTATGATATCATCTTCTTCTGGGTAATCCGTATGGTATTTTCTTCTATTGAGCAGATGGGTGAGCTTCCGTTCCATACGGTATTATTCCATGGTCTTGTAAGAGATGATCAGGGTCGCAAGATGAGCAAATCTCTCGGAAATGGTATCGATCCGCTTGAGGTCATTGAAAAATATGGTGCAGATGCGCTTCGTTTGACACTTGTGACAGGAAACGCACCGGGAAATGATATGCGTTTTTATTGGGAGCGAGTAGAGGCGAGCCGTAATTTTGCAAACAAGATTTGGAATGCGTCCAGATTTATTATGATGAATATTGAGAAGGCGGATATTACGGAGCTTGACGCGGCAATGCGCGTAAATCCTGCAAAGGCAATGGCGGACTATGACTTTACGCTTGCGGACCGTTGGATTTTGTCCAAGATGAACGATTTGGTTGCGGAAGTAACCGATAACATGGAGAAGTTCGAGCTTGGTATTGCTGTATCAAAGCTTTATGATTTCCTTTGGGAAGAGTTTTGCGATTGGTACATCGAGATGGTGAAGCCAAGACTCTGGGCAGATAATGATACAACAAAGGCAACAGCAATCTGGACATTAAAGACAGTTCTTATACAGGGACTTAAGCTCTTACATCCATATATGCCGTTTGTTACGGAGGAAATTTTCTGTACACTTACTGATGAGCCTACGATTATGGTTTCCGACTGGCCTGTATTTAAGGACGAGTTTAACTTTAAGCAGGATGAGGCAGATGTTGATAAGATCAAGGAGGCCGTTCGAGCAATTCGTAATATCCGTAGTGAGATGAATGTTGCTCCAAGCAAGAAGGCAACAGTTTATGTTGTTTCTGCAAAGAAAGAGATTCGTGATGTATTTACGGCATCAAAAAATTTCTTTGCAATGCTTGGCTATGCAAGTGATGTTGTAGTTCAGGCAGATAAGAACGGTATTGCAGAGGATGCGGTATCCGTTGTCATTCACGATGCAGTGATTTATATGCCGTTTGCCGAGCTTGTTGACATTGCAAAGGAAATTGAGCGACTCACAAAGGAGCAGTCACGTTTGGAGGGTGAGATTAAGCGTGCATCCGGTATGCTCGCAAACCCAAGATTTGTAGAAAAGGCACCGGCTGACAAGGTTGCGGCAGAACGTGAAAAGCTTACAAAGTATGAGGAGACATTGGCACAGGTTAAGGAGAGACTTGCGCAACTGTCATAGGAGTAGATACATGAACAAAGATCAAATTCTAAAAAAGAAAATAGAGACCTATTTTCTGGTTCCTCTTGTTGCATCGTTCGTTTTGGTGCTGATGTGCATTGGTTTGTTTTTTATCGACAGTAAATGTGCGGCTATTGCATCTGTATTCGTTGCGGTTGTGATTGCCGTGGAGGTTGTCGTTTACCTTTTCTCCAGAGCCGGGCTTATGCAGACAATGCTTCGGTTTGCGTTGGAGCAGGGGCAGATTCAAAAGGAGCTTTTGCGGGAGCTTTCTGTTCCGTATGCGTTACTTGACACTGATGGTAAGGTTTTATGGACGAATAACAAGTTCATCGAACAGATTGGGGATGGTCAAAAACGTATCCGTAAAAATATAGCAGCTTTTTTCCCGACCATCGATGCAGATATGCTTCGTTCAGAGGAAGAAGTCAGCCTGGAGCTTGCGTATGGTGATATTCAGTACAATGCCCATATAAAAAAGATTCGTTTTGATGACATTTTCCAGGATGAGGGAGAGGTTGTAAATGAAGACGGTCAGGCACTCATTGCGATGTATCTGTTTGATGTGACGGAGCTTAATCGCTACAAACGTGAAAATATCGAACAGAAGCTCATTGCGGGCTTGCTTTACATTGATAATTACGATGAGGTTATGGACAATACCGAAGAGGTGCGGCATTCGCTCGTCGAGGCACTTGTTGACCGACGTATCAACATGTATCTTGCAACGATTGATGCAATCGGTAAAAAGGTTGAGAAGGATAAATATTTGTTTGTATTTCCTCAAAAGTATTTACCGCAGCTCAAGGAAAC
This sequence comes from Eubacteriales bacterium, assembly GCA_030533235.1. Classification (GTDB taxonomy): domain Bacteria; phylum Bacillota; class Clostridia; order Lachnospirales; family Lachnospiraceae; genus Coprococcus_C. The sequence goes on from JAUNJN010000010.1 coordinate 46,331, forward strand.
AAAGTTTGCAATTTTGGATGAGGTAAAGAGTATCAATGTCGGTAACGAGATTCCGATTACATTAAGTATTGGTGTCGGATGTGAGACAAACAGCTTTGCAGAGGCGTATGAATACGCGCGAGTTGCAATTGGGCTTGCGCTTGGTCGGGGCGGAGATCAGGCAGTTGTAAAAAGCGGTGACCAGATTGCTTATTACGGCGGAAAGAGTGCAGGTACGGAGAAGACAACGCGTGTGCGTGCGCGTGTAAAGGCCCAGGCTTTTAAGGAGCTTTTGATTAACAAGGATACGGTTTTGATTATGGGACATAAACGGCCGGATGCAGATTCCTTTGGTGCGGCAGTCGGTGTGTACCGACTTGTGAAAACACTAGGTAAGAATGCACATATCGTTATTGACTCGGCGACCGGAGCGATTGATCCGATATTAAAGGGCTTCAAGGGAAACAGTGTTTATGGCGATGATATGATTTTGACACCGGCAGATGCCATGTTAAAGGTTGACATAAATACACTGGTTGCGGTTGTTGATGTTAACCGGCCAAGTCTCACGGTTTGTGAGGAGTTGCTTGATTTGGTTCGTTCGGTTGTAGTACTTGACCATCATAGAGAGACAAGCGAAAAGATTGAAAATGCAACGCTTTCTTATATTGAGCCATATGCGTCATCTGCCTGTGAGATGGTTGCGGAAATGCTACAGTATATAGAGGAGAAGGTTCGTATCAGACCGCTTGAGGCAGATGCGATGTATGCAGGTATTGTTATTGACACGGACAACTTTTTGTCAAAGACCGGTGTGCGTACGTTTGAGGCGGCGGCATATTTACGTCGGAGCGGAGCAGATGTTGTACGTGTTCGAAAGCTGTTTCGCAGTGATTTTGATTCGCACAGAAAGCTTGCGGAGGGCGTGTTAAATTCAGAAATTTATCTGGATGCCTTTGCGATTTCCGAGGTTGAAGCAAAGGATGAGACGGAGGCGCCGACTATTATTGCGGCAAAGGTTGCGAATGATTTGTTGGATGTTGATGGTATTCGTGCTTCGTTTGTTGTGACGCAAAAGGGCGATGTTGTATATATCAGTGCAAGATCGGTGGACGATGTAAATGTTCAGGTTGTTATGGAACAGTTAGGCGGCGGCGGACATGCAAATATTGCCGGTGCACAGCTTAAAAACTGCACAACCCCGCTTGCAATTTTACAGATCAAGGAATTGCTTCAGAAAATGTATCAGGAAGGCGATTTATAAATAGATTTGGAGGAAGATGCTATGAAGGTTATTTTATTACAGGATGTAAAAAGTCTCGGCAAAAAGGATGATATCGTAGATGTATCAGACGGTTATGCAAGAAATTATGTATTGCCGAAGAAGGTGGGGATTGAGGCAACACCAAAAAACTTAAATGATTTGAAGTTAAAAAAAGACCACGAGAATAAGATTGCTGCAGAAAATCTTGCAAACGCAACCGAGCTTGCAAACAAGATGAATGAAGAACATGTGACACTTTCCATCAAGGTTGGTGAGGGCGGCAGAACCTTTGGTTCTATCTCATCCAAGGAAATTGCAGATGCGATGAAAAAGCAGCTCGGTCATGAGATTGATAAGAAAAAAATCGTTCTAAAGGAGCCAATTAAAAGTGTGGGAACTCATATTGTGGATATTAAATTGCATACAAAAGTTACTGCTCATATGAGTGTTAAGGTTACGGAAGAGGCATAACAGATGGATGAAAATACTATCAGGCGAATAAAACCGCATAGCAAAGAAGCGGAACAGTCTGTTGTCGGTGCAATGATTATGGACCGAAATGTGATATCGGATCTGGCAGACCTTTTGTCGAAGGATGATTTTTATGACGCGCGTTACGGCATTTTGTTTGAAGCAATGGTCGAACTCTATCGCGAGGGTCAGCCGGTCGATTTGATTACGCTGACCGATCGGTTGCGCAAGAAGGAAGTGCCGGAAGAAATCAGCAGTACGACATTTATCGGTGAAATTGTTTCTATGGTACCGACCTCGGCAAATGCAAGGCATTATGCACAGATTGTACAGGATAAGTCTGCGCTTCGAAAGATGATTCGACTTTGTGAGGATACAGAAAAGGATTGCTACATTGAAAACGAATCGGCAGCAAATATTTTAGAGCAGGCAGAACAAAGTATTTTCAAGCTTGTTCAGACGAGAAATAATGCTTCAGATATTACGCCGATTCAGAAAATCGTAATCAATGTCATCGAGGAAATCGAGGAGGCCGCCCGTAATAAAGGGAAAATCACAGGTATATCTACAGGCTTCCGTGATTTGGACAACATGTTAACCGGTATGCACGGCGGAGAACTGCTTTTGGTAGCAGCGCGTCCGGCTATGGGAAAAACTGCGTTTGTTCTAAACATTGCGCATGATTTGGCAGTCATGCATAAGATACCGTGTGCAATTTTCTCGCTGGAAATGAGTAAAGAGCAGCTTGTTTCCCGTATGATTGCCATCGATGCGATGGTCGATTCAAAGAGCATGAAGCTCGGTAATCTGTCGGATGATGATTGGGACAAGGTAATCGAAAGTACAGAGGCGATTGCAAATTCACCGCTCTATATCGACGATAATTCGTCGATTACGGTGTCGGAGCTTCGTTCAAAGTGCCGGAAGCTGAAACAAAACCATGATATTAAACTGATTATTTTGGATTATCTGCAGTTGATGAGTGCATCGAAGCATGTGGAATCCAGACAGGCATTTATTGCAGAGGTTTCCCGTGCGATGAAAAATATCGCCAGAGAGTTAAATATCCCTGTTATTGCTTTGTCGCAGTTGTCGCGTGCCGTTGACTCCCGTCCGGATCACAAACCGGTTCTTTCGGATTTACGAGAGTCCGGATCGATCGAGCAGGATGCCGACGTTGTTATGTTTATATATCGTGATGAGTATTATAATCCGGAGACTACAACAAAGCCGATGACGGCAGAAATCATCATTGCGAAGCAGCGTAGTGGTGAGACCGGAAGTGTTGATTTACGTTGGATTGGAAAATATACAAAGTTTGCTGACCCGGAGCGTCAGCGTAATTCGTAACACAAGGAGGGAAATATAATGGCATGTTTTATTGTACCGGCAGCAGAGGCGGTTGTGACAACCGTTGTTGCAAAGGCTGTGAAGGAAAAGGAGAAGGAAACGGGAACAAAAACAGAAACAAAGATTCCGTTCTCAAAGAAGATTGGTTGGTTATCAAAATTGCTTTGGGGAGGTTCCGGTTTGCTTGCATTTGAGCATGTATGGCATGGAGAGTTAATTCCGTATTTCCCATTTTTGACAGCAGCTTCTGATAAGCAGGAGACGATTGTTATGCTTAAGGAGATGGCTTCGGTCGGAGGGACAATGGCACTTGCTTTGACCGGGGTATGGGCAATTATGTTACTTGTAACCGGTCGTATGCAGAAGAATATGATTTGTAAGCAAACAATTACAAAGTAGGTGATAGGTATGACATTGTTAATCATGGTGTTTGCGGCTGTGATTTCAACTGCAATCTGGTATAGGAACGCTCCGGACAGCTCGATGAAAACGGGCGTGCTGTGCTGGATGTATTGGGGTGCGTCGCTCATGTGGTTGGTGGATGCCTGCTTCGAATATGCCGAGCTTGGGGCGGATTATTTTAAGCCTGCGGCAGAGGATATGTTAAATGATACGTTTCTTGGTTTTTCGGTGGTTGCGCTTGGACTTGTCATTTGGATTGTTGTACTGCTGGTGTCCGATCCGAAGGGGGTAATCAGGAAGGCGCTGTTTCAAAACAAGCAGGAGTTAAGCACGGAGGAGCAGAAAATGACGGATTTCGATAATTCGGATTCTATATAGAACGGGATAAAATGAGTAAAATATAAGAGAGGAACTGACACGGATGTGAAATGTGCCTCTCTTTTTTAAATCGGATATGAACTTAGAGAATTTTTTTGATGAAAATAATAAGGTCGCAATCGCATTTTCCGGGGGTGTTGATTCTGCCTATTTGTTATATATGGCGAAGAAATGCGGCGCTGATGTGCGGGCGTATTATGCAAAATCCGCATTTCAACCACAGTTTGAATATGAGGATGCGGTACGATTTGCAAAAGAACAGGATGTACGGCTTAAGATTGTATATCCGGACGTGCTTGCGAGTACGTGTATTATCAATAATACTGAAAAACGTTGTTATTACTGTAAGCGGATGATGCTTGAGGCAATCAGCATGCGCGCCCGCCGGGATGGCTACACCGTGTTGCTCGATGGAACGAATGCATCCGATGTTGTAGCAGATCGTCCGGGGATGCAGGCATTAAAGGAATGGAGGGTGCGCTCGCCGCTTCGGGAGTGCGGTCTTACAAAGGATGCGATAAGACGTCTTTCTCATGAGGCAGGACTTTTTACGTGGGATAAACCTGCATATGCGTGTCTTGCAACACGGATTCGTACAGGAGAAATGATTACAAGGGACAAATTGGAGGCGACGGAGCAGGCAGAGGCATACTTGGCAAATCTGGGCTTTCGAAATTTTCGGGTGCGGAGAGTCGGAGATATAGCATTGCTGCAATTTACACCGTCAGACACCAAACGTTTTTTGGAACAGAAGGATGTAATCGTTACAGTTCTCGGGCGTTATTATCAAGAGGTAATCATGGATGAAAAGGTGCAAAGAGATGAGTGATTCAATGAAAGAGTTATTAGAACAGGTACAGTCCGGAATACTTTCTGTGGACGAAGCGTTGCTTCAGATTAAGAAAGCTCCATTTGTGGATATTGATTATGCCAAGGTGGATCTCCATCGCAAAGCGAGACAGGGAAATGCAGAGGTTATATACGGGGCAGGGAAAACGGTTGACCAGATGAAGGGAATTGTGGATGCGATGCTTGCTTCCGGGGAAACGTCGATTCTTATAACGCGATTAGACAAGGATGCGGGACATATTCTTGAAAAGCAGTACGGTCTTGTATATTATGAGGTGGCCGGACTTGGAATTATAGGTGGTGCTCTTACAAAATCAGGTCTTGGCAAAATTGTAGTTGCAACAGGTGGGACAAGTGATATTCCCGTTGCAGAGGAAGCTGCAATCACAGCGGAGTTTTATGGAAATGAGGTTGTAAGACTCTATGATGTCGGTGTTGCAGGGCTCCATCGGCTGATGGCACATTTGGAAGAAATTATGGATGCATCGGTGATTATCGCCATCGCCGGAATGGAAGGGGCACTTGCGAGCGTCATCGGAGGGCTAGTATCGTGTCCTGTGATTGCGGTACCGACAAGTGTTGGATATGGGGCATCTTTTGAAGGGGTATCTGCTCTTTTGTCCATGCTGAATTCTTGTGCAAGCGGTGTCAGTGTTGTAAATATCGATAATGGATTTGGTGCCGGATTTCTGGCAAATCGTATGAATCATATGGAGGCGAAATCATGAAAATAATGTATATAGATTGCGGTATGGGTGCTGCGGGTGATATGCTGACAGCTGCATTGCTTGAGCTTGTGCCGGATGCCGAAGCGTGTATCAGAGAGTTAAATGCGCTTGGAATTCCAAAGGTTTCTTATGAGAAACGAAAGAGCGAAAAGTGTGGCATTGTTGGGACCTATGTAAAGGTAACGGTAGACGGTGAGGAAGAACATGAACACCATGAACACCATGAACATCATGAACATCATCATTGTCGGATGCAGGAGGTTGTATCGATTATTGGCGGACTTTCAATACCGGAATCGGTGAAGTCGCATGCCATTTCAGTGTATTCTCTGATTGCGGAGGCAGAGAGTTATGTGCACGGGAAATCAGTTGAGGAGATTCATTTTCACGAGGTCGGAACGATGGATGCGATTGCGGATGTCGTTGCCGTATGTTATCTGATGGAACGGCTTGCTCCGGAGCAGATTATCGTTTCGCCGATTCACGTAGGTGCAGGCCATGTACATTGTGCACACGGTGTTTTGCCTGTTCCGGCTCCTGCAACTGCTTATATTTTGCGCGATGTTCCGGTTTATGGCGGAAGTATTCAGAGTGAGTTGTGTACTCCGACCGGGGCTGCGTTGCTTGTTCATTTTGCAACCGGGTTTGGCAGCATGCCGCTTATGATGATGCAAGGAATCGGATACGGCATGGGGAAAAAGGAGTTTGAGCGTGCAAATTGCGTCCGCATCCTGTTTGGCAATAGCAAAGAGTATAAGGGGCAGATGGTTTTGGAGCTTAGTTGTAATCTGGATGATATGACGCCGGAGGCAGTCGGATATGCAATGGAATGTCTGCAAAAAGGCGGAGCACTCGATGTATTCACTACACCAATCGGCATGAAGAAAAATCGTCCGGGGACGATGCTTACAGTACTTTGTGATGAAATGAGCGAAAAAGAAATGGTTAAGCTTTTGTTCAGGCATACAACGACACTCGGCATTCGAAAGAAGGTGTGCGAGCGTTATACATTGGAGCGGAGTGTAGTGGAGGAAACTACACCGTATGGAAAACTTCGAAAAAAGGTTGCAAGCGGGTATGGTGTGACGCGCGAGAAGTACGAATATGAGGATTTGGCACGTATTGCGAACGAGCAGGGGATATCGCTGCAGGAAGTACAAGGGCTTGTTAATAATGGAAAGGAATCTGTTTTATGACACCGATTGAACAGTATTACAATAAATTTAACGAAGAAAAGCGTTTGCTGCATCGACATGGGCAGGTGGAATATCATGTGACGATGCATTATATAAAAATGTATCTGGAGAAGCTTTCAGAGCATACGGAACCATCCGCTGTTTCCGTGATTGATATCGGTGCAGGCACCGGTCGATATGCGGTTGCGTTATCGGAGCTTGGATATGATGTGACAGCGGTGGAACTCGTAAAATATAATTTGGGAATATTGAAGCAGAAACAGAGTAATGTGAAGGCGTATCAGGGAAATGCGCTTTCGTTAAAACGTTTTGCCGATGATAGCTTTGATCTTGCTTTGCTGTTTGGTCCGATGTATCACCTGCTTTCTTTTGAGGAGAAAAAAAGAGCGCTTGCTGAAGCAAAGCGCGTTGTAAAACCAAAAGGATACATAATGGTTGCATATTGTATGAATGAGTACAGCATTCTTACATATGGGTTTAAAGAAAATCATATTGTTGACTGTATGGACGCAGGGAAAATCACGGAAGATTTTCGGGTATGCCCAACGGAAGAAGACTTATATGATTATGTTCGGTTAGAAGAAATTGAACAGTTAAACTGTGCAGTCGGATTAACAAGAGAGCGAATTCTTTCGCCGGATGGACCGGCGGATTATATGCGCCCTATTTTGAATGCGATGGATGAGCAAACCTTTCGGTTGTTTATCGAGTATCAGTTAAAAAACTGCGAGCGAAGGGAACTGCTCGGTGCAGGTTCTCATATCGTCGATGTCTTGATAAAGATGGATTAATTGCCTGCATTCATGGATGCAAACAAAGCAGCTATCTCATCTGCGGACAATGGACGATTTGGTGCATCCTCCGCTTTGGAACCGGACGTCGCTACGGAATCGGATGCTGTTTGGTCATTTAGAGACTCTGTGATATTTGCAGGTTCATCTGCATCTGCAACCGGAAACGGAATCACATCCGCACCTTCCTCCGGGTGAGTTTCTTCGACATCGGAATCATTGCCAGCACCGAAGGTGTCAAAGAAATTGTCAATCATGCTGTCATAGGATTCCGTGGCAACCGAAGCAGTCTCCGGGGAAGCACTTTCCGGGGAGTCAGTTTCCTCCCGGAAGGTGTTGAGATTATCTGAGTAGTTCTCATTTGGAATGTCATCCTGTTCGTGTATTTTTTCAGTGTGGTTGTTGTCAGAAGGTACAACGTGCGGAAGCTCCTTTATGGAAGAAAGCTTTGTCTTGATCTCGGAAAGCTCGGTCTGCAAGTTGGTAATCGATGCAAGAATCGCATCATTATCTGTCTGATGATATTTGACGATGATTTTTATTGCTTTGTTGATGCTCGCTGCAAGAACCTGATCCTCGTCTGATGTTACATGCTTGCGAAGCTGCACATATATCGCCTTAAGCATTCGTAAAAGTTCATCCTGGTCATCTGTCTTCTGAAGCTTTTGCATATGTTCGGAAATTGTTTCACGGATGTAGGTGCGAAGCATATCTTCCTTGGAAAGCTTTAATTGGATATAGCTGCAAAGAAGTGCGTACAGAGATACTACAAAGACGATGGATGTCGCAATCACATACACAATCTCGTTTCGGTATTCTAATACACAGTAAAGAAAGGCAAGTAAGGCGGTAACGCTAATCATGCCGATTGTTACGATTCTCTTGTATAAACGTTCCATAATGATTCCTCCTGTCAAATTCGTTTCAAGCGATTGAGCAACTGTTCATCACTCATACGGAAAACGTCATCTATAATCCAAATGTGCATATCCTTGGCACGCTGTCGGAAATACATGGTGCCGGTTGTGTTATCAAGCGCAGGACCGACAACGAGTGCCTTTCTTGCGTATTTTCCGCCGAACTTACGGGAAACCGTTTCCAGCTCGTGGAGTGCGAGTCCGCCCACCTTGCCATTCTTGCAGGAGATGAAAATCGGACAAACATTTTTCATAAGAATAACATCGATTTCGTTGATGGTGTCATAGCCGGGATGCTCAATATCGTGAATCTCTCCATCCCAGTCAATATGTGCTCCGATAATGGCATCCGTAAACAGATAACCGTCGCGTGTGGCAACCTCGTATACATGAAGCTCTAAGATATTACCGGCTTTGCCGATTACACGACGTATGGCGTTGTTTTTGAAGCGAAAGGTAATCTGCTTACCGTGTTCACTGTAGTCCTTAATCATGCCGGCGTCGAGCAAATCCTGAAGCAGGTAATAAGCATCACCGAGAGGCCCACGGCTAATATCCACCCATCCCTCACGGGAGCGTGGGGCATTTTTTTGAAGTTCGTCTATGGAGCCGCAATACCGGTTCCAATTTTTTTTGTATTTCTGACATATATCCCACAATATGCGGATGTCCTCACGGAAGCTTTCGGTAAAATGCCAGTCGGCATAGCTTGCGGTTTGGTTGGTCAACACACCGCCGTGCAAAATAATGTCCTCGGCAATGCCGATATTAAAGTGATAATCAGAGGTGTTAACCTTCCGACCGCGAATATCGATTTCCTTTCCGGTAAACGGATCAATACGAAGCTTACTGATGTCATAGCGCGCAGCAATACAACCAAGTGCAATCAGTATGAGTTCGCTGCCGCCGGTCAGTTCGAACCGCACTCCCGGGTAATCACGTATAATGCCGGAAAGCAATTCAATGGCACCGTTTAAATCATCCTTTGGTACCTCGATGAATTCAAGCTCGGTTCCCGTACACATACAGTCGCGAAAATGCATAATATCATGAATTTTCTTGGTAATCATGTTGTCCTTGTGACCAAGGAATACTATCTTTTCCGGCCGATATTTTATCATGGCCATGACATTTTCAAGTGGCTCTTCTGAGTAAAATTCGACCAAAACCTTTGCTCGTTCCATGTATGCCTCGTTTCTTGGAAATCTTCGTTAATATAATATTTAATTATACCTTTTTATGTCAATTCTTGCAAGACGAAATACGCTTAATCACGGATGCAAAATACGCTTAATCACGGATGCGAAATTGTTCAAATGAGTTGTATAGATCGAGAATTCCATAACCGTATGCCCGGTTTGGAATGATACGATTCGGTGGTCGTTTTGCACCTCGAATCAGAAACACTCTGATAAAGCGGGTAGAGATGTTCGGATTGTTTCCGTTTACATAGCCCCATTCCAGCAACAGCGCACCTGCACCAGCCGTAATTGCGGCACCGATGCTTGTGCCGGAGCGTCTGGTAAATAAAGGAAGTTGGGCTAAAAATGCACCGTATACATCCACGGACGGGGCTGCAATATCCGGCTTGATTCGACCAAAACGGGTGTAGCCGCGACTTGAATTAACGTAGAGTGCATCATTTGTGTGATTATAGCCGGCGACGGTGATTGTACCGGAGCCGTTGCCGGGGGATGTGATTGTGATATCCGGATCCGGTCGGACAAAAAAGATGTCATCCGTTAAAAAAGAATGAACCGGGAGCCATGCATCGATTGGTTGTGTGTGCGTGACTTCCAGCGTCCATATACCCTCCGCAGCATTAAAAAAACGGACAAAATACATTGGATTACCGGTTGCTATGTCAGTAGAAGATATTTCGATATATACAGTTGTTCCTTCATATAAAAAAGACAGGGTCGTACTGTCCGCACGTATGTAAGGAATGGTTGCGTTTTTTTCTCCGGACGGAGAGGATATCGCAAGTCTCGGAAGGTCCGGAGACTGCCCCCATATTTCCAAAGAAAAATCGATAGGTGAAGTCTTTGCGCGTCCGGAGCTTTTATTTACGTTAATTTCAATTGCCGTTTGGATTTGTTTGGGTTGCGTTGTTGGAACCCCGGTCGGGGCCGAGGCATTCGCATGAAAATGACCGTTGTATCCAAGCTCATTTCCTGCAGCGGAGGCAATGCATATTCCACGATTGTTTTCAAGCAGGGACAAATACTGCTCCAGGATGGTACTGTTATTGTGATCTCCCTGATTTGTGCCAAAGCCGAGACAGATTGCAATCGCTTTTCCGAGTTGAAAAGCTTTTGTTATCAGATACTGCAGGGCTAGTATAATGTCATCCTCGCCAAAGCAGTCAACTGTAGATGGGATGCCGTAGAAATCGCGCAGATTTTGTTTGGCAGGTTTCAGCTTTACAACTAAAAGTTCGGAGTCCGGGGCCATGCTTGTAAACGGGATCTCAGGAAATGTTGTGCCGGAGGCCACAGAGGCAAGATAGGTTCCGTGACCGTTTGTGTCAACACTCGGAACGATTTCATAAGGATCTGACGAGGTGAGAGCCCGATTGATTTGTTCCGCTTCATATTCGGTACCGAACCCATAAGGGAATGAGTTGATCGATGTGTTTTGTGCAGGAGACGGGATTGTCTGGTCCCAAATGGCACGGATACGTGTGACACCGGTATATGTTTGAAATAATCGGTTTGTATAATCGATTCCGGTGTCAATGAATCCGACGAGTACGTCTTTTCCGGTCAGACGAAGACCGGGGAACTCGCGTAATGTGATAGCACCGGTTGCGGTGATTGCACTCGTATCCATCAGGGCATAGCATTTCGGATAAAGGGCATTGCGAAATTTGTTCAGAGGACTTGCAGCTATTCCTGTTGCACTTCGATATGCAAGGACAAACTGGCTGTTGATGCGCCAAATACAGTCAGGAGCCAAATCTGCACGAATGCTTTCTATATTGCCGCTATATCGGAGCAGCATGCTGATGTAATCCTCGGAATATGCATAGTTTTGACAAGAATTATTTTCGAAGAAGGTTGTTGAATCCATAGGACTATACGAAAAAATCATTTATACAATATGTATTCGAAAGTCCTTGATGTATTCGTTTTTTTCTTGACATTACTGAAAAATAAAGTATAGTAAAGATAAAAGAATGTAATGCGTATTATTCGCAAATTGGAGGTATCACATGATTTGTAATAAGTGTAATTTTGACAATAAGGAGGAGGCTGCATTTTGTGCACAGTGTGGTGCACCGTTGACAGTACAGCCGAATGCGGAGTCTGCCGCGGAGTCTTCTGCAGAACCTGCTACAGAACCTGTTGAGGAAACAGAGAAGGAAACTGCAGATTACAGTGAAGAGAGAACTACGGTTCTTACAAGCAATGATGCATTAGATGTAATAAAGAAGGAGGAGTCAAAGAAAGCTCAAGGATTTTCGAATGGTTCCGAACCAAT
>JAUNJN010000047.1 GCA_030533235.1 Eubacteriales bacterium
AAACAATCAAAAAATCATAGTATAAGTTGCGATATTTAATAGCCAAAGTAATATTATGAAGGGGGCGATTCGGGAACGTGATGTGAAGCTTATGATGGAGCAGTTCGTTTTTATTATTGTGGGGACATTTCTGATGTCCGCTGCAGTTGTACAGTATTTTGATCAGATTTCAGTTGTTGCGGGAGGTGTGACGGGGCTTTCCATATTGTTAAAGAGCTTGTATGGAATTCCGATGTGGGTTGTGAATGCTTTTGTAAATATTCCGTTGTTTATCATCGGATATCGATTGTTTGACAGGTTTTCATTTATAAAAACAGTTGTAGGAACAAGTATGCTTACAATCTTCCTGGGAGGTATGCCCAGGCTTGATTTACTGACGGACGATTTGCTCGTCAACATTATCATAGGCAGCGTATTGATGGGAAGTGGTCTCGGATTAATTTTTCTCGCACAGGCATCCTCGGGAGGCGTAGATCTGCTTGCAACAATTTTGAATCGGTATGTGCGATATATATCAATTCCAAAACTGATGGCACTCATTGACGGAGTAATAATTGTTGCCGGTATGGCAGTGTTTGGACTAATCAGGGGCATTTATGCCCTGATTGCAATATATATTGTGACAAGGGTATCTGATACGATTGTGGAAGGGCCGAAGCATGCAAGGCTTCTATATGTAATATCGTGTCGGGAGGAAGAATGTGCACACTATATAATGAAAGAGTTGGAACGCGGAGTAACCTTTATTCCGGTTACGGGAGCCTATACAGGAAGACAAAAAAGAATGATTATGTGTGTCGTTTCAGGGAAGGAAATGGTAAAAATAAAGCAAAATATCTATCGGATAGATGAAAAAGCGATCTGTTTTGTAGGCGACATATGTGAGGCGTTTGGTGAAGGTTTCACAAAGTTCGAGGATTAAAATTGTTTTGTTTTTGTAAAAAATGGATAAAAAAACAGGTCAAAAATATTTCATATACAAAATGAACAATATTTTTTCGTCTTATTTGTTCAATAGTAATATGGCATTTCAAATGGGTTTCATGTAAAATCAAAACATCATTAGTCAGATAACATTTAGTTAACCTAAGGAGGAAAAATCAGAATGGCTAGTTTATCACTTAAGAATATTTACAAGGTTTATCCAAACGGTTTTAACGCTGTTAAGGACTTCAGCATGGAAATCGAGGATAAGGAGTTCATCATCTTTGTAGGACCTTCAGGTTGTGGTAAATCTACAACACTTCGTATGATTGCAGGTCTTGAAGATATCAGCTTAGGTGAGTTGTGGATCGGTGACAAGATGGTTAACGACGTAGAGCCTAAGGACCGAGATATTGCAATGGTATTCCAGAACTACGCTTTGTATCCACATATGTCAGTTTATGACAACATGGCATTTGGTCTTAAGCTCAGAAAGGTTCCAAAGGAGAAGATTGATAAGCAGGTACATGAGGCTGCTAAGATTCTTGATATCGAGCATTTGCTTGACAGAAAGCCAAAGGCTTTATCAGGTGGTCAGAGACAGCGTGTAGCTATGGGACGTGCCATCGTGCGTGAGCCAAAGGTATTCTTAATGGATGAGCCTTTATCAAACTTGGATGCTAAGTTGCGTGTACAGATGCGTGTTGAGATTTCTAAGTTACATCAGAGATTACAGACAACAATCATCTACGTAACACATGACCAGACAGAGGCTATGACTCTTGGTACAAGAATCGTAGTTATGAAGGATGGTATCATCCAGCAGGTAGATACACCTCAGAACCTCTATGATAAGCCATGCAACCTCTTCGTTGCAGGATTCATGGGTATGCCACCAATGAACTTCATTGATTGTAAGGTTGTTAAGTCTGGTGCAGACGTATTACTTATGTTTGGTTCACATTCTATCAAGGTTCCGGAAGCAAAGGCTCAGAAGCTTATTGCCGGTGACTTCATTGAGAAGGATGTTGTACTCGGTATCCGTCCGGAGGATATTCACGATGAGCAGCTCTTCATCGAGTCTTCACCTGAGAGTGTAATCGATGCAAGAATCAACATCTATGAGATGTTAGGTGCTCAGGTTTATTTATACTTCACAATCGATCAGTTCGATATCACAGCAAGTGTTAACCCAAGAACAACAGCTCGTCCTGGTGATTCTGTTCAGTTGGCATTTGACCTTAGCAAGATTCATATCTTTGATAAGGAAACAGAAGAAGTAATTATTAACTAGTCAGATATGATTTTCTAATACAAAAAAAGAGGAAATGCATAAAAATATGCATTTCCTCTTTTTTTTTTTGTTATTTTAATGTAAAATAGATTCTGTATGAGTAGGACTATGACTATATAGGGGTGAAATGGTAAGTTCTGCCTATAATAAAAACAAGTTGACAAAACAAAACGTGTTTGTTATTGTAATTGTAACAATGTGTAACACTTTTGTAACAAATCAAAAGGAGTGATATCATGATTTCAAATCAAATCCTGCAAGATACGATTGACGGAATTAAGGCAATTACACGTACTGATTTGTGCGTTATGGATACAGAAGGAAAGACATTGGCATCCACCATCCGTAACATGGACGAGTATGAAGATGCAGTTGTTGCATTTGCAGATTCTCCGGCGGAGAGTCAGGTGATGATGGGTTTCCAGTTTTTTAAGGTTTACGACGACAACGAATTGGAGTATGTTATTCTTGCAAAGGGTGAAGCAGAGGATGTTTACATGATTGGAAAGGTTGCATCCTTCCAGATTCAGAGTCTTTTGGTTGCATATAAGGAGCGATTTGATAAGGATAACTTCATTAAGAACCTTCTTTTGGATAATTTGTTACTGGTTGATATTTATAACCGTGCAAAGAAACTTCATATTGAGACAGATGTAAAGCGTATTGTATTTATTATTGAGACAAAGAACGAAAAGGATACGAATGCGATGGAGACGATTCGTACATTGTTCTCCAGCAAGACAAAGGATTTCATTACGGCAGTCGACGAGAAAAATATTATCCTTGTTAAGGAAGTAAAGCCAAACGAAGCTTATGAGGATATGAGCAAGACTGCAAAGGTGATTGTAGATATGTTAAACACAGAGGCGATGTCTTCTGTCAATGTTGCATATGGTACAATTGTCAATGAGATAAAAGAGGTTTCACGTTCTTATAAAGAAGCGAAGCTTGCACTTGATGTTGGAAAGATTTTCTACAGTGACCGCAGAATTATTGCGTACAGTAATTTGGGCATTGGTCGTTTGATTTATCAGCTTCCGATTCCGCTTTGCAAAATGTTTATTAAGGAAATCTTTGATGGAAAGTCGCCGGATGAGTTTGACGAGGAAACACTAACGACCATCAACAAGTTTTTTGAGAACAGCTTGAATGTTTCAGAAACATCCAGACAGTTGTATATTCATCGTAATACATTGGTATACAGACTGGATAAACTGCAAAAGAGTACAGGGCTTGATTTGCGTGTTTTTGAGGATGCGATTACATTTAAGATTGCACTTATGGTTGTAAAATACATGAAATATATGGAAACGTTAGAATATTAAAACAGGAGAATTCAGATGATATCGGTAGAGCACGTAAAGTATAAGTATCCGACGGGGAAGACATATGCCTTAAAGGATATTAATTTTAAAATTGAGGATGGGGAGTTTGTGTTTATTGTTGGAACGAGTGGTTCCGGCAAGACTTCATTGATAAAACTGTTGCTTAAGGAAATGGAGCCGACATCCGGTAAGATTTCGGTTGCAGGTGTGGATTACAGCAAGTTAAAGCGCAGACATATTCCAAAGCTGCGTCGTCGAATCGGTGTTGTATTCCAGAATTTCCGATTGCTTAAGGATCGGACGATTTATGAAAATGTAGCATTTGCACAGCGCGTTGTTGAGACTCCGACACGTTACATCAGACGTCAGGTGCCTGCGATGCTTACGCTCGTTGGGCTTGCCGATAAATATAAGTCTTATCCGAAGCAGTTATCCGGTGGTGAGCAACAGAGAGTTGCGCTTGCAAGAGCGCTTGTCAATAAACCGGAAATCCTGCTCGCCGATGAGCCGACCGGTAATTTGGATCCGAAGAACTCATGGGAGATTATGCGTCTTTTGGAGGATGTTAACAAGAAGGGAACGACGGTTGTAGTCGTAACACACAATCGTGAGATTGTTAATATGATGCAAAAGCGTGTTATTACCTTGAAGAAGGGTGAAATTATTAGTGATGAGCAAAAAGGTGGGTATATAGATGAGGATTAGTTCGTTTTTTTACAGTATCAGACAAGGTATTAAAAATATCAGACGTAATATGCTGTTCTCACTAGCGTCAATCGGAACGATTGTATCATGTTTGTTCCTGTTTGGTATTTTCTATTGCATCATTGTAAATTTCAGAACAGCGATGAAGGATATGGAAAGTACGGTTACGATTTCAGTATTTTTTGATGAAGATATATCAGATGAAAATATCCGTATGATCGGAGAACAGATTCGTTTACGTCCGGAAGTGAATACAATGGATTTTATTAGCGCAGATCAGGCATGGGAGGAGTATGCAAGAACCCATTATGAGGATGATTATGATACTGCCATGGCTGCGTTTGCCGGAGATAACCCGCTGAAAAACAGTGCATCTTATAAGATTAGTCTTAAAACACTTGATAATCAGTCGGAGTTTGTGCAATATCTAAAATCGTTGCCGGGTGTTCGTAAAACATTGAGCTCTGAGGTAACTGCGGATGGTATTTCCGCATTAAACAGTATCGTTACATATGCATCCATTGGTATTGTGTTGATTTTGCTTCTTGTATCCATCTTCCTCATTAGTAATACAATTACAATTGGTATTACAGTGCGCAAGGAAGAGATTGGTATTATGAAGCTTATCGGTGCGACAAACTTCTTTGTTCGTGCGCCGTTTATTGTAGAAGGTATCGTGATCGGTCTTGTCGGCTCCATGATTCCGCTTATACTTGTTTACTATATGTATGATACAGTCATTCAATATGTAATTGGTCGATTCAAGGTTATGCAAAAATTGTTTGCATTTGTACCGGCAAATGAAATCTTTGCAGTCTTGATACCGGTATCGGCAGCGATCGGTATCGGTCTCGGCTTGATTGGTAGTATTTTGACAACGAGAAAGCACTTAAAGGTTTAAAGACTTGAGATGAAAAACGGAGGTTTAGTAATGCGAAAGTTTATGAAGGTTTTAACAGCACTTATTCTTGTTGGAGTAATGGGTGCAACGACGGCTCATGCAGAGACAATTGAAGGTTTGCAGGGCGATAAGTCAGACTTGGAGGACAAGAAAAATGAGGCGCAGTCTGTAGTTGATCAGCTGAAAGCGGAGCAGGATGATATTTTGTCAGCCATCAAGGAGCTTGACGACAAGGTTGCAGAGTTTACAAGACAGATTCAGGATCTTGAGGATCAAAAGGTTGTATTGGAAGCTGATATTGTAGCGACAAAGGAAGAACTCGAGATTGCGAAGGCAGAGGAAGCCGCACAGTATGAGGCTATGAAGTTACATATTCAATACGCATACGAAAATGGTGAGGTTGAATATCTGGATACTGTGTTTGCGAGTGCAGAGATTTCAGATATGGTTAACGAGTCGGAGTATGCAGAGCAGATTTATAAGTATGATTCGAAGCAGCTTGCAGAGCTCGTAGAGATTAAGACAAGCATTGAGGAAAAGCAGGCACAGCTTGAGCAGGATCTTGAGGATGTCGAACGTATTGAAGCGGACGTACAGGAATCTCGTGAGGCAATCAATATTATGATTGACGGTAAGCGTGCGCAGGTAGAAAACTACGAAAATTCCATTGATAAGCAGGAAAAATATATTGCCCAGATTAATGCGGATATTGCTGCGTTGGATAATCAGATTGCTGCTTTGGAGGCACAGTTTGCGGCACAGCAGGCTGCAGCTGCTGCAAACGGACAGAATGTTCCGGTATATTATACGGGTGGTACATTCCAGTGGCCGGTGGCTTCCGGTGGTCAGATTACATCTTACTTTGGACCGCGTGAGATGTTCGGACGTACGTTCCATTATGGGCTGGATATCGGATGTGCAGAGGGTACGCCGATTCTTGCATGTGAGGCCGGTGTTGTAATCGGTGCCGGTTACTCCGGTACGATGGGTAACTATGTTATTATTTCCCATGGTAACAATATTACAACAACGTATATGCATAATTCGTCGATTGCGGTGAGCATTGGTCAGGAGGTTGCGCGTGCACAAACTATTGCATATGCCGGTAGTACGGGACAGTCAACAGGAACACATTGCCACTTAGGGGTACGTGTGAATGGTGTTTATGTAGATCCACTCACATATTTATAAATATTGGAGATGAATTCATTGAAAAAAAGATTTATTCAGCTCGCAGTCGTAACCACACTTATGTGTGGTTTAACTGCTTGTGGAGAAAGTAAAAACAAACGTGGAACAGATGAGATTCGGGTTGAGACATCCGGTGATTCACAAGGGCAGACAGCTGATTCGGAAGATAAAACGACCGAAGCTGCAAACGATGGAGAATCGATTTGGCAGGATCCGGCGGTTGGCGACAAAATTGCAGAGATTAATTTGTATATTGACGCATACTATTACAACGACATCGATCGCGAAAGACAGGAAGAGGCTTTGTATGATGGTATTATGAGTGGATTGGATGATCCGTATGCCGGGTATTATACACAAGAGGAATTTGAGGAATTGCAGGAGGAGTCTTCCGGAGAATATGTCGGAATCGGCGCGGTTCTTACACAGGATGTGGATAAGGTGATTACGGTTGTTCGACCAATTGCTAAAAGCCCGGCTTTTGAGGCCGGTCTGTTAGCGGATGATATTATCTGTGAGGTTGATGGCAAGGATGTTTCCGGTGAAGAATTGGAACTTGTTGTAAAATGGATTCGTGGCGAAGAGGGGACGGTTGCGCATTTAAAGGTATATCGTCCATCCATCGAAGATTATATGGAGTTTGATATTCGAAGACGTGTTGTAGAAAACCTCACAGTTAGCTCGGAGATGCTTGACAATCAGATTGCTTATGTCAAAGTTGAGCAGTTTAATGAGAATACCGATGAAGAATTTGCTGAACAGCTGGACGCACTTCGCGTAAAGGGTGCCAAAGGCGTTATTATTGATCTTCGTGATAATCCGGGTGGCCTTGTTACCTCGGTTGTGAATATGTGTAATTATATCATGGATGATGGAGTTATTGTATCAACGAAAGATCGTGATGATAATCAGATTCAGTGTTATCAGGCAGATGATAAGCTTTCTATGGATCTTCCGACTGTAGTGTTGGTAAATGGTAATAGTGCAAGTGCATCGGAAATCTTTTCAGGCGCGATGCAGGATACCGGTAAGGCTGAAATCGTTGGTGTTCAGACATATGGAAAAGGAATTGTGCAGTCTGTAATTCCGCTTTCGGACGGCTCTGCGATTAAGCTTACAATTGCAAAGTATTTTACACCAAATGGAACTGATATTCATACAAAGGGCATTACACCGGATTATGTCGTAGAATTACCGGATGGACAGACGAATGCTGTATCAATTGACCGAGAGGTTGATACACAGTTCCAAAAAGCGGTAGAAGTAATGAATGAGATGATGTAATATTCAGATAGTCTATTGACAAATAAAGGAGACAACATGGAGAAAGAGATGATTATCGTCCTTGATTTTGGAGGACAGTACAACCAATTGATTGCGCGTCGTGTCAGAGAATGTAATGTTTATGCGGAGGTTCATCCGTATACCTTATCACTCGAAAAGATAAAAGAGATGAATCCGAAGGGTATCATCTTAACAGGCGGACCTAACAGTGTTTATGCGGAAGAGTCACCTAGATATGACAAGGCTTTGTTTGAGCTTGGGATTCCTATTTTGGGTATCTGTTATGGTTCACAGCTTATGGCATACACGCTCGGAGGCGAGGTGAAGACGGCTCCTGTCAGTGAATACGGAAGAACAGAAGTAGATGTTGATGATGTTTCATCTCCGCTTTTTGAACATGTTGATAATAAGACGGTTGTATGGATGAGCCATACAGATTATATTGCAAATGTACCGGAAGGCTTTGAGATTATTGCGCATACTCCGGTATGTCCGATTGCCGCTATGGCAAATGTAGAAAAGAAGCTGTATGCAACACAGTTTCATCCGGAAGTAACACATTCCGTTCAAGGACAACAGATGCTTCGCAACTTTGTGTACAATGTATGTGGATGCTCTGGTGCTTGGAAGATGGATTCCTTTGTTGAGACAACCATAAAAGAGATTCGCGAAAAGGTTGGAAGTGGTAAGGTGTTATGCGCTTTATCTGGTGGTGTTGATTCATCGGTTGCAGCGGTGCTTCTCTCGAAGGCAGTCGGAAAGCAGCTTACTTGTGTATTCGTCGATCATGGGTTGCTTCGAAAAAATGAAGGCGATGAGGTAGAGGCTGTATTTGGACCAAATGGTAATTATGACCTCAATTTCATCCGTGTAAATGCGCAGAACCGTTTCTATGTAAAGCTTGCAGGTGTGACGGAGCCTGAAGAGAAGCGTAAGATTATTGGTGAAGAATTTATCCGTGTATTTGAGGAAGAGGCAAAGAAAATCGGTGCTGTCGATTTCCTCGTACAGGGTACAATATATCCGGATGTGATTGAGTCCGGTCTCGGAAAATCTGCAGTCATCAAGTCCCATCACAACGTAGGTGGACTTCCGGATTGTGTCGATTTTAAGGAAATCATTGAGCCACTTCGTCTGTTATTTAAGGACGAGGTCCGCAAAGCAGGTTTGGAGCTCGGCATCCCGGAATATCTCGTATACCGTCAACCATTCCCGGGTCCGGGACTAGGTGTTCGTATCGTTGGCGATATCACAGAAGATAAAGTACGTATCGTTCAGGATGCAGACTTCATTTTCCGCGAGGAATTGGCAAAAGCAGGTGTGGATAAAGGCCTTGGCCAATATTTTGCTGCACTCACAAATATGCGCAGCGTAGGTGTAATGGGTGACTTCCGAACATACGACTATGCGGTTGCACTTCGTGCAGTCAATACTTCGGACTTCATGACCGCTGACTGCTCGGAAATACCGTTTGAAGTGTTGCAACGTGTCATGACAAGAATAATAAATGAGGTTAAGGGCGTCAACAGAGTACTGTATGACCTTACCAGTAAACCCCCGGGGACGATTGAGTTTGAGTAAAAAGGTGAATCCCTACAAAGCCTGTATTTATGGGCTTTGTAGGGATTTTTTGGATGATAATGGGTACGATTTGGGTACAAAATTTACGATTTATTTAATGATAACTAATTGATGCTTGAAAAAATTTGATTAACGGATAATGGATAGTAATGGGCATTATTGGATCAATATCAGTATCACCTTTAAACATAAATCTAGAATTTGAACCATAGTTACCAATTATTCCTATATCGTATAAATCTTTTAATATTTCTGGCGTTTTTCGTTTAGTAACTAATTCATTCACTTCTTCAAAAAAATCTTTTTTGTTATTCAGATGATGTTGAAAATCTGAAACTGAAAAAGGCAACTGTATTCCTGTCAATGATTTTTTTATTCCCTCTACTTCCTTATCACTATATTTTACAGTTAAAAACTCTTCAAATTCAGTCCATGATTCTTCTGCATAAGGTTTGCGCGAGGTATCAAAGCATTCTTGATCAATAATATTTTTATTACCGTTAATTCGTTGGATAACAGTAAAAAGTCTTATTATATCTCTTGGCTTATACCATGTCTGATCAAGTATATAATTTTGTACTTCTTTTCTGCTGTTTCCAACATATGGTATAAAATATGTTTCCCAAATATCAGGAGATGGTTCAAGTCCTAATTTAGTTTCACTGAAATGTATTCTTTTTTCTAACATTTTTAATAGAGGGTGATTTCTGATATTTCCACCTTTTTGCTCCCATGAAATAGTTACACCGAAATCGTGAATAGTTTTATTTATTTCTAGTCCTTTGGAAATGATATTTTTGTATACTTCACTACGTATTGCAGTAATTAAGAAAACATTGAAATTATGTGTTCTATTAATATCGGATAAGTATTCTATCGCAAAAATTAAATCTCGAATTAAAGTGACATCACGTTGATACTTTTTTGTCTGTTTAAAGGCTAATTCAAGCTCATCAATGAAAATATAGATTTTATCTTCTACAGGGGTTAAAACGGAATATAGGTTAATTATTTGTTTAGCCAAAGATGTAAATGATACAGACTTTTTCTCTGAATCAACCCATTCAAATTCTAAATTGGTTTTAGCTATTTTGCTAAAATCAATTTCAAGGTTTCCACGCTTCATTTTAGGAAGTATTTTTTTAATAGTATTATCAGTTCCTAATTCGCCATAGGTAGCATTAAGCAATGCACATAACTTTGTCCATGATTCAGTGTTGCGATCGAATACGCCATATTCTGTCTTCGAAAGCCTAGATACAATCACTTTAATTAGGTAAACCTGCCATGCAAGTGAACAGTCCAACGTGAAATCAGTAGGGATTTCACTGTCTATTATCTCTTCAAAAGAATTATTGGGGAGGGCAGATCGTTTTATTTGGTTACGTTCTTCTTCATCTACATCTCTTTTAAAACGAATAAATTCACTAAAATTTTGAGATGGATTTTCAGAGATTATACTTTCAAGGTATTTGAGAAGCATGGTTTTACCAGTGCCCTTGTTTCCAAATATATAATATGTTGAGCCATCAAGTAGGCGTGAAATATCAATATTAGGAAACTCATAGAAAAGTCCTTTGCAGGTATCTTGTCCATATTCAAGAAATTCGTTATAACCGTCAATTTTTCCAAAATAAATATCTTTGATTTGTAATTTTCGCATATAGATTCTCCTCTGTATATTATTATTTTTATAGTAATTAGAATTCAGAATTTAAACCAATTTGGTCCATTGTCTTGTCATGTTTCTTCTGTATTTCAAGTCTTTCTGTCCAAGATTCCGACTCCGGATAAATATCCATCCAAAGGTTAAAGTCTGCCTCCGCTTTCAGCAGAGCTTCCCCACGTTTCTTAACATCTTTTATTTCATTGCATTTTTCAACTTCTACCATATATTCTTCATATCGGTCTAACCATGATCGCATCAAAGATAATGTTCCAAAGCTGATTCCAACCATATCATTTCCATCTTTATCCTGGTATTCAAAGAGTTGTCCATCGTATTGCCGGAATATCTGAAAAAGTCTGTGTATAGCTTTTATGCCATCAAAATCAGAGTTCGCTAGTACTTCGGGATTGACAGACAAAGCTTCTGCTATTTTTTCAAGAGATGATGGCTTGGGATTTCTTCTGCCACTTTCGTAGGCTCGAATGTAGGCTTCACTTGCACCAACCATTTCTCCTAATTGCCTTTGGGTGAGATTACGTTCCTGCCGGATACGTCTTATGTTTTCCCCGACTGTCATAACAACATGCCTCCTGCTCTAAAGCTATATTTTTGTGAAACTGTTCAACATTATATATAGGATAACACACGAGAACAAAAAAATAAAGCAAAAAGATATTGACGCGCAACAAAAGTTACGATATTATAAAAACGCAACAAAATGATACTATACAGAAACAAACATAAGAGCTGGAGGAAACAATATGAACGAAAAAATCTATTACAGTGCAGAGGACATTGCAAAAATGCTTGGTGTGAGCATGGGGAAAGCCTACAAAATCCTTAGAGAAATGAATAAGGATTTGGCAAGTAAAGGGGTTCTCACAATCGCTGGAAAAATTCCGGTGGAGTATTTTAAGGAAAAATGGTACGGAGGAGCAAAGGAGGTAAGTGCATGAGTTGCAATGCAAAAAAAGATCCGAATGGTACATGGCGGATACAATATCGCTGGACAGATTGGACAGGAACCAAAAAGAAATCACAAAAAAGAGGTTTTAAGACCAAGAAAGAAGCAGAAGAATGGTATGCACATTTCATGCTTCAGCAATCATCTGATCCGACGATGACATTGGCGGACTTCTGGGAGATTTATAAGGCAGATATGGAAAAGCGTTTACGAAAAACTACCATGAAACAGAAAGAGTATGTGATGAACGACAAGGTGCTGCCATATTTTGGGAAAACGCCAATTAATGAAATCACAGCTCCCATGATACGCAAATGGCAGGGAGAAATGATGGAAAAAGAGTTTAAGCCCACATATCTGAAAACAATACATAATCAGCTTAGTGCGATTTTGAATTATGCAGTAAATTTCTATGATTTGCGTTCTAATCCTTGCCGCAAAGCCGGAAGCATGGGTAAGAGTAAAGCGGATGAAAGACCGTATTGTCAACGCCGTTGATAAAATGTAAGAAAACGCCGTTTTAAAAATGTAGGTTTTAGTTCATGAAAATAAATATGGTACACTTCTCTCAACAGAGAGGAGTGTCAACATGAAAGGAAATCTATGGATGGAAATTAGAAGCGAAAAGAAAAAAGGACTCAGTTATGCAGAAATAGGCAGGAAACATCATATTGATCCAAGAACTGCAAAAAATATGCAGAGACTGAAGAAGTACCAAAGTACACTTTAAAACAAAAACGGCCATCAAAACTGGATCCATACAAGGACTATATTGATGCATTGTTAGAAGAAGACAATTATAGTGCCGCATTAATTTTAGAACGCATCAGAGAACGCGGATGTCAGTGCGGTTATACGATTGTAAAAGACTATGTCTCCCAAAAGAAAAAGGAGTTGAATTCGAAAGCTACTGTCCGTTTTGAAACAGTGCCGGGTCTGCAAGGACAGGTCGACTGGGGATTTTTTGAAAACTATAGAGTTTACGAAGATGGAGAATACAAAAAATTGTATTGCTTTCTTATGATTCTAGGATATTCAAGAAACAGATATATCGAATTTGTTACGGATATGAGTACAGATACCTTAATTCGATGCCACATCAATGCATTCCACTTCTTTGGCGGATATCCGAAAGAAATACTCTATGACAACATGAAACAGGTCGTAATAAAAAGGCTATCGAAACAATCCGAAAGTGAAATGAATCCTAAATTTGTTGATTTTGCCGGATTTTATGGTTTCAAACCCGTTTTATGCAGACATTACAGAGGCCAGACTAAGGGTAAGGTGGAGCGCACAGTTCGCTATGTTCGTGAAAACTTCATGGTTGGAATCAGATATCATTCTTTGGATGATTTAAACGGACAAGCCCTTGCCTGGTGCCGAAAAGTCAACAACCGTGTTCATGGAACCACTAATAAGATTCCGGCACAGCAACTGGCGGAGGAATGCCTTCAGCCGATGCTCCGTGAATATATCACAGACAAAATGAATGTCAGAAAAGTAGAAAAAGACTGTCTCATCAGTTATGCCGGCAATAAGTACTCCGTTCCCGCAGAATACATAGGCAAAGATGTTACAGTCCTTGTTCTGAAAAATATGCTGTCTGTTTACGACAATGGCGAACAGATAGCTTTACACAGGTTATCATATAACAAAAATGAAATCACCGTCAATAAGGAACACTATCGTCCACTTATGACGAGACAGACCTTTCATGTAAAAAACACCATGATACATGGTCCTGAAATAATTGATTATTCCATTGTTCCTGATGATTTGTCACAATATGACAGTCTGATAGGAGGTGGTTTTGATGAACGAATTAACATATGACAGAATCAAAGACAACCTGGAAATCTTAGGAATGAAGCATACATTGACGATTATAGATAATTACCTTGAAGCTGCGATTCATGATAAAACAAATGTGGTCGAGGTTCTTGATTATCTTCTTTCGCAGGAAGCAAAAGCAAAACGAAGCCGGGCATCCGAAAATCAGATTAAAATGGCTGGATTCCCATTCCGAAAAAGTCTTGATACATTCGATTTTGATTTTCAACCCAGTATTGACAAAGAACAGATCATGGAGCTTGCAACAATGCGATTTGTAGAAAATCGTGAGAATGTAGTATTTCTGGGTACACCGGGAGTTGGCAAAACACATCTTGCTGTATCTCTCGGAATGATAGCAGCAAGCAATCGTTATTCCACGCATTACTTTAATTGTCATGAACTGATTAGTATTTTGAACAAAGCGCAGTATGAAAACCGGTTAGAAGAAAAACTAAAAGTATTGTCAAAATACAGAGTCTTAATCATTGACGAGATAGGTTATCTTCCAATGGACATACAGGGAGCAAATCTGTTCTTTCAGCTGATAACCAGAAGATATGAAAAGAACACAACAATATTTACTTCAAACAAGGCGTTCTCCGCATGGGACGAAGTATTTTCAGATCTGACAATAGCCTCCGCGATATTAGATCGAATCCTTCATCACTGCCAGGTAATCAGCATCAAAGGTGAGAGCTACAGGCTAAAAGAACGGAAAGAACTCATGAAAGAAAAACAGAAACGAATCAATACATTGTTTAATGAGTAGTATTTTTTTGACTAAAAAACTACATTTTTTGAACGGCGAAAACATACAAAATAAAAACGGCATTGACAAAGTGTTCGGGGTCGGAGATATGGAGTATTTTGCCGGGATCAAACTGTTTAACAAGGTAATCGACAGACTGGGAGTTGATATGGATCAGCTGAAGCGGTATGAAGTGTATGACCGGATTTATGAGGAAGGGATGCGAGAGAATAAGGTCGAGCGAGATAGAAATAGTCGATAAGGTTAAGAATTTGGGTGCTATGGTAGATGCAATAGCACCCGAATTATTCTGTGGAAAAATTCGGTGGAATAGCTATTTTTGATATGGTTACTTGAGAAACAATCGCAAGAAAATGCGAAAGTATATTGAAAAAGGATATATGTTGTGCTATTCTAGGAGAGGTGGAGCTTATTACGAAGTGTATAGTTAAAGGAATATATGTGAAAAACATTTTTAGACGAAAATGTTTTTCTCTAAAGTGTAGGAGAGGTACATTATGTTAGATTCAGTAAGTAATGAAATTAACAATTATAAAAGATTTGAAGAGTGTATAGTTAAAATATTTGAAGAAGCCGAGTATGATACAGTTTCAAATGTGGTATTAGAACAACATAAAGGGGATATTGATATTGTCGCTAAAAAAAATGAAAAG
>JAUNJN010000011.1 GCA_030533235.1 Eubacteriales bacterium
ATATATCCTCTTGTTTTAATTGTTCACAATTAAGCGGGATAACCGCAGCATTATAGGAATCTGATAATTCCTTTGCAAGATTTACAGTATCCGATGCCATCGGCTTTCTGGAATTAAGCAGTATTACAAACGGCTTCCCGATAGTTTTTAATTGCTCGACCGTTTTTTCCTCTGCTTCTATGTATGCCGCTCTCGGCAAATCTGTAATAGAACCATCACACGTTACGACAATGCCGACTGTTGAATGGTCATAAATTACCTTACGTGTTCCAAGCTCCGCAGCTTTTGTAAACGGTATTTCCTTTTCATACCATGGTGTTTTTACAAGGCGTTCTTTACCGTCCTCTTCATGTCCCTCGGCACCATCTACCATATATCCAACACAATCAATCAACCTACAGCGAAAGGACACGTCATCAAAATTCACCATTACAGCTTCCTTGGGAATAAATTTCGGTTCTGTTGTCATTATCGTTTTTCCGCCTGCCGATTGTGGGATTTCATCCTTAGCTCTCATACGGCTTGGCTCATCTTTGATTTTTGGTAAAACCATCATTTCCATATACCTTTTTATAAAGGTTGATTTGCCTGTACGCACCGGCCCAACAATACCCATATAAATTTCTCCGTTTGTTCTTGCTTGTATGTCCTTATATATATCCATAAAAATACCCCCATGTTTCCTATTACATGTATATGACAGAAAACCTGAGAGTATTCATCGCTTATAATATATGTTGTTTTGAATATATTCAATCAATGGCTTACAGTAGTTTGAGTTGAAATGTATCCCATCTTGCGATGCATCAGATGGTAAATATCCATCCGAATCCACAATTGCCGAAGACAAATTAAGATAAATTACATCACCACGATCCTTGCACATTTGAAGCAAATGATCATTAAACAGCTGCACACGCTCCATTGTATACACTGTACCGGAATCAGATTTCGCTTTTGTAACAGGTAAAATGCTGACAACATATACAATCGCATTCGTATTCACACTGTAAATATGATCGATCAGTTTTGAAAAATCTTCAATAAATAAATCTATATTCGACCATCCAAGTTCATTGACACCGAACATTAAATAATATGAATCATAAAACGAACGGGAAACCGCTTCATAGCATGTCATTTTTTCTGTTTCCCCGGGTAAAGTCACCCACGCCTTTGTTTCAAGCTTATCGACGGATAACCCTTTATAGCAAATCGCATTCAATGATGAGATACCCGAATACAGCATTAATGCTTCCGTTCTGGAATCACCAATAAAAACAACGTTTTCGTAATAATCTTCCGATGCGGATAATCCGGTCGGATAATACTTTGAAAGGTCCGCCCAATTTGAACCATTTATAAATGGATCCATAGGTAGTTCGTCTTCCTGTTCATCAACACTATCCTTCATATTATCTAATGCAAGCTGTATCGAATCATTATAGGAATACGCAAATATCCGACTGTTTCCAAACGTAAATTGTTTTTCGTAAGCGATTGTTCGAGCCTTTTTGGGCATACAAAAATCTAATACTTTGACACACACGAAACAAAAAACGGCAATCACCACCAAACAGGAAACGATGTATATTATTCTTTTCTTTATCTTTCGCTTACGGTATAATGTCTGCATTTCCCCGCGTGTTATCATTCCGCGGCTCATGATTCATCCCATGATAATGATTTTGATTCTACTGTTCGCATTCTTGTAAGCAACAGGTAGAGCGCATCTTTCGCAGGTAAATTTTCAAATAAAACTTTATTAACCATCTCAACAATCGGCATCTCTATTTGGTATTTTTGACTCAGCATCAAAGCTGCTTTCGCAGAATATACCCCCTCAACAACCATCTGAACCTCATCCATAGCCTCCTTGTATGTCTTGCCTTGTCCCATAAGTACACCTGCGCGACGATTTCTACTATGGGTAGACGCACATGTTACGATTAAATCTCCTATTCCGGACAAACCGGCAAAGGTCTCCTGCTTCCCTCCCATTGCAAGTCCAAGTCTCGTGATTTCTGAAATACCACGTGTAATTAATGCCGCTTTTGTATTATCTCCGCATCCAAGTCCATCTGCAATTCCTGCCGCTAACGCAATTACATTTTTTAATGCACCGCCAAGCTCGATACCAAGCATGTCAGGACTCGTATATACACGAAAATACTCCGAAATAAATACATCCTGAATCATAAGTGCCGTCTTCTGATTATGCGCAGAACAAACTACCGTTGTAGGCATTCTCTTTCCGACTTCTTCCGCATGACTTGGACCGGACAAAACACCAACACAAACGCCCGGTATTTCTTCCTCTATTACCTCTGTAAGTGTCATCAAGGTGCTTTCTTCAATTCCCTTCGAAACATTGACAACAATCTGATCTTTTGTAATATATGGTGCAACCATTTTTGCCGTACTACGAATATACGGTGAAGGCACAACCATTACAATTAACGCTGCATCCTTACATGCAAGCCCCAGATCCGTAGTAAAACATACGTTATCCGATATCTTTACACCGGAAAGCTTTGTCTTATGTTCACGATATGTATTTAACATTTCTATTTCGTCCGGATCAATGGACCAAACCGTTACATCATGCCCGTTATCACTCAGTAATACTGTAAGCGCAATTCCCCAACTACCGGCACCCAAAATACCTATTTTCATCTATTATACCTCCAAACAAACATCTAATTTGTATGTGCTTCTGTTTTCTTTGCACCAAGCTTATTTTCTTCGTGATGCATTAAGCGAACAATATTTGCACGATGTCTGTAAATTGCCATCAATGCCATAATCCCAACGATAACAACACTTTCTATCATTCTTCTGTAAGATACATCTTCGGATAGAACAAAATCATACCGCCCGTTATATGCCAGTATTCCATACTCAATTGCAAATATCGAAACAATGATCATGGAACCAAGTGATACATATCTTGTAATTGCCACAACTACAATAAATGCAATCAAACATGAGAAAATCATAATCGGATCTAAAAAACCAAGTATAACGCCTGCGGTAGCAGCAATTCCCTTTCCGCCTCGAAAATGAAGATAAAACGGGAAGTTATGTCCGAGAACTGTGCCAAATCCTGTATATGCGATATACATATAGATGTTATTAGCATCAAACTGATTCATAATTAATCGAGCAACGACTACAGCAAAAAAGGCTTTTAAAAAATCGCCCAGAAAAACAATCAGACCCGCTTTTTTTCCTAACACGCGCAAAGCGTTTGTCGTTCCTGCATTTCCGCTTCCGTAATCACGAATATCTATTCCGTTCAATTTTCCGTATATATAAGATGTCTGTAATAACCCGAAGCAATAACCACCAAGCAGACATAATATTCTTGCTAAAATCATTTTTCTTTCCTCTCACGTATAATAAATTTCAGAGGTGTCCCTGCAAATCCAAAGGCTTCTCTGATTTTATTTTCAATATATCTCGTATAAGAGAAATGCATGAGTTCCTTGTCATTTACAAAAATAACAAATGTAGGCGGCTTAACAGCAACCTGTGTAATATAATACAGGCGCAATCGCTTACCCTTATCCGAAGGAGGTTGATTGAGTGCAACCGCCTCTGCCATAATCTCATTTAATACACCGGTAGCTATACGCAAAGAATGATTTTCGATAACAGCATCAATTGTTTCGAACAACTTTGGAAGCCGTTGTCCGGTCTGCGCAGATATAAACAACATCTGTGCGTACGGCATATAAGAAAGCTTCTGACGAATGTCCTGTGTAAACTTGTTCATCGTCTTGTCATCTTTTACAATCAAATCCCATTTATTGACTGCAATTATCATACCTTTTCCGCGTTCGTGTGCAATTCCGGCAATTTTTGTATCCTGCTCGGTAATTCCTTCAGCCGCATCAATAACAAGCACTGCAACATTGCATCTTTCAACTGCCGAAACCGTACGAATAATACTATATCGCTCAATTTCTTCTTTAATTTTGTTTTTACGACGTAAGCCCGCTGTATCAATAAATACGTATTCTCTTCCGTTGCGTTTAATCGTAGTATCAACAGCGTCTCTTGTTGTACCTGCAATATCAGAAACAATAACTCGGTCTTCCCCCAGAAGCTTGTTTATTATGGAGGATTTTCCTACATTCGGCTTACCAATAATTGCAATACGCGGTCTGTCATCTTCAACCTCCGTTGTTGCATTCTCTCCAAAATACCTAACAACCTGATCAAGCATGTCACCGATTCCCAACATAGAGGCAGCAGAAACGGGCTGGGGATCTCCCAACCCAAGATTATAAAATTCATAGACATCCGGCATAAACTTATCGAAATTGTCCACCTTATTAACAACCAAAACAATCGGCTTCCCACTGCGACGAAGCATATCTGCAACCTTACCGTCAGCATCAACAAGACCCTGTCTTACATCTGCAATAAACATAATAACATCTGCAGTTGTAATCGCAATCTCTGCCTGTTCACGCATACTTTTCAAAATAATATCATTTGACTCAGGCTCAATACCACCTGTATCTACAATTGTAAAATTATAATTTAACCATGTAACATCCGCATAAATACGATCTCTTGTAACTCCCGGCGTATCTTGCACGATAGATATCTTATCCCCGGCGAGTACATTAAAAAGAGTCGATTTACCAACATTAGGTCTGCCAACAATGGCCACAACCGGTCTACTCATCTTTGTTCTCCATTTCAATTATCCTATAAAACAATTCTTTCCCGCTTGATTGTACAATAATCACAGATACTTGTAAAGCCTTTTGCAAGTCGTCTACTGACATGTCATCCAAGAAAATATTCTCATCCGCTTTAAGAACATTGGAGGGAATAATCAGTGCATCACCCAAATTTTTACCTGCAAGCTGCGCTACAATATCCCTACCGGTTAAAAGTCCGGTAACTGTGATTTTCTCTCCGAAGAAATCGTTTCGAATTGGGAAAATTTGAAAATTAACTTTTGGTGCTGCTTTATTATAAATATCTGCAACCTGCATCATAACATCATATGCAAGCAAACCTGAAATTGTTGATATCGTTCTGCTTCCTTCAAAGAGAACATGATTGTTTGCTTCCAGATATTCCTCTACCGCGCATGTTGCTTCGTCAATAAACAATCTCGTCATACCAACCCCGTTTTCAAGTTGCAAATAACCATCATAATTTTCCGCATCCGGTAAAGGAAGACCGGCATTTATGTACCATTCATCACTTGCATGTACAAAATGTATGCCAAAGCGTTCCATCGCCATATCCTGATACTTTGAAACCGTATGAATCACACGTATTGCATCTTCCTTCGTAAAGCTCTCCAATTTACATAATCCGTCCCTGTATTTTGACAACCCGACCGGAACGATTGACAAGCTTTCCATAGTCGGTGCATACGCAAGTAAATCTTCAATCGTTTTTTCAAGCTCCGCTCCGTCATTCATCCCTTTACACAATACAATCTGCGCATTCATCGGAATGTCGGCGGAATATAACATATCCATGTATTCGATTACATTTCCTGCAAAACGATTATTCAACATCTGACAACGTAATTTTTTATTTGTTGTATGCACAGATATATTGATTGGTGCCAGCTTGTAATCGATAATTCTCCTGATATCAGATTCCTTCATATTGGTTAGCGTTACATAATTTCCCTGAAGAAAAGACAGTCTGGTATCATCATCCTTAAAATAAATGGTTTCCCGCATGCCCGGAGGATTTTGATCAATAAAACAAAATACACACTTATTATAGCAGCTTCGATAACTATCCATCAGTGATTCATCAAATTCAAAACCAAGATACTCATCATATTCCTTTTCAATTTCAAGCAACCATTCTTCACCGTCTGCAGTTTCAATCAAAACTTCAAGATATTCATCATTTATCAAATATTGATAATCAAAAATATCTTCGATTTCCTTATTATTAATTGCAAGTAAATAATCACCCGGAGAAATGCCTAGTTCTTCCGCGATACTTTCTTCTTCAATATTGATAATCTTATGTTTTTTCATAAGCAACCACCCTATCTATTTACGTAACATAATTACCGCACCAAGATTTCCACGCAGTCCCTTACTTGCACGATGCGAATAAAACACCGAAGGATTACAGCAAGTACATAAATCGGGAAGTGCAATATGGGATTCCAAAACTCCGGCATTCACCAAATTATAATAGCATGCTTTATGTAAATCAAGCTGATATTTTTCATCGGACTTTTGATTGATGAGTTTCTTGTATTGTTCCGGACTATACGCATTCTGAAAAGCTTCTGCAACATCAACGCCAACCTCATAGCAGGACTCGCAGATGGACGGACCAATTGCACATATAATATTATCCGGCATGCAACCGTATGTTTCCTGCATCGTTCTTATCATCACTTCGGCAATGTTCTTTACAGTTCCTCTCCATCCGGAATGTGCCAGCCCTACAACCTTCTTAATCGGATCAAAAAAATAGATCGGAACACAATCTGCATAAAATGTCATAAGTGGTAAATCATATACGTTTGTAACCAAGCCGTCAACCGCCACAAGTTTTTCCTTATCGGTTGTTCCACGCCCTGCGTCCTTTTCGGTAGCAACATATATGGTTGTTTCATGAACTTGATCCGAACAAACAAGCTTACTTGGATCAAACTGTGCGGCAATACCGTATCTTCGATAATTTTCCATGACATTTGAAAGGTCATCCCCTCTTGAACTGCTTAAATTCATGCTTGACAGATGTTCCTTGCTTACGCCACCCTGTCTGGTTGAAAAACCGTGAATACACTCCTGATATCCGTCATATATATGATATTTCAAAATCGGAACAACTGCATGATCCACCTGATGATATTCAAAATATGTACTTCTGTTTTCTTTTGTATACCCGTTTATCAGAGGAAGTTTCGATTCATATGTTTTTAATAGTGCCCCGTCTATGGCATGCATTTCAAATTTTTTTATTTGCATTTTTTCCCTCATTCCATTGTTATTTATAATCAAAAGCATTTTTTATATGTGATATTTCATCTCCGAGTATTCCAATTACATCAAAACGTATCGGCGTTCCATCCACCGAAATCCCATGACTTTGCATATAAGCGATTGCAGCACGACATATTTTTGTTTTTTTATTTTGTGTAATTGCCTCTAAAGGATGACCTGACATAAGATTCTTTCGATATTTCACTTCGATAAATACCAGGAATTCATGATCGTATGCAATAATATCAATTTCTGCCTGTCGTACGCGATAATTTAACGCAACTATCCGATATCCGGCCTGCACAAGATAGTTTGCTGCATACTGTTCATACGCTCCACCAATTGCTCTGTTATTTTGCATATCAGTTCCTCATATCAAGCTTTGACTTAATCTTATCCATACTGTCCACATATACCAAAATCTCGGCAACAACCCCGTATAATTCCGGAGGAATACAGTCTCCGATATCCAGCTTTAACAAGGTATCCGCAAGATTCGTATCCTTATACAGCGGAACATCATTTCCCTTTGCGGTATCAATAATTCGTTCGGCAATTGCCCCCTTACCGGAAGCAACCACCTTTGGAGCTTCACTTCCGGGCTCATAAAGCAATGCTACAGCTTTCCTTTTTTCTGTATTCTTTTGTTGATGATTTTGAACATGATTTCGTTCTGCCATTTAAATCTCCTTTTTACATTCGAACATCAAAGGAATAACGTTTAATACTTTTTTCCAAGTCCTGTCCAAGCATTTCATTTACTACCGGGTTCATAGTCTTCGTGTCAGACAACATACGGACAACAACTTCATTTTGAAGTGAAAAACCGACTTGCTTAATCGCCGTTTCTAATTGATTCATATGCTCATCAAGCAGCTTTGCACTTGTTTCATCCTCAACATAAAACTTTGTATGAACAATGTCCCCATGTAAGCTTACATGAACATCTGTCGGACCTAAATGCTCCATATCAAGATGCAAAAGCGCACTTACGGCTTCTTTCTTTTCATTGACATGCTTTTTATTCATATAAACAAATAATTCTGAATTAAAAGCATCTTCCCTAAGACGCATTGGCATTTGCGCATATGCATACATTTCGTTTAAATTTTGAATAAATTCCAAATGCTCCTTCATATTGCCGGCCTGTTCCCGTAGCTGTTCTCCGGCTTTTCCTCCCATCTCAGAAAATAAATCCATCAGCTTATTTGTTTTTTCATATAGCTTATTATAGAATTTATCAATTTCACTTGCATCCTGCAGGGTATCCTTATCCATGGACAGTTTTTGCTTTACTGCCTCATGAAACAACGACACATATGCATCTGATTGTAGTATTTTTGACAATTCTTCCCGTGGAAGTGTTACTGTATTATCATTTATCAACCCATGAATTTGCCTGAGCAAATCCACGGAATTTGGTGTTTTGGACGGCATAGAAGCATCATGCGTAATCATATCTTCCATCGCTTGGATCATTGTTTCTGCAATCTCACCGACTTTTGCACTTTGAAGATACTTAATCAACTCTGATTTTGTTAAATTCTCCTCGCCATTTACTGTATCCGAATCAAAAATCGAAATGATTTTATCCTGAAATTGCATAATTTCTTCGACTGTACGTCCGTCTGAAACCATTTTGTTTGTCTCATAATCAAAAAAATCAAAGATGGATTGTTGCAATTTTTCAGTCGCATTGGTAAGCGAATGCGTTCCATCCACATACGAATGATATTGATTAATTGCTGCCGGATTAACCTTAATTTGAAGTTTATTAAGATGTACAATCGTATCAATCGGAGTATCCGGATATTGGATGGATTGTTGCATGATTTGTTGCATAGTACTCTTATCAAGAGGCATATTATGCTTCATGAGCGACTCTGCAATTTGAAAATTCTTTGGGGATGGAGAAAAATGATTCATTTCAAGCGCTTTTTGAACTGTCTGATTGCTTGCTGAAGAAGCTTCCGACAAAAACGGCCGAATCACAACGTTTGATTGTTTGTTTTCTTTCACAACAAATGTAAAAGAATCTCCGATATTAAGATTCATGCTATCTTCCATATGGGCAAAGAGTACTTTATTGCCTTCCAGCATGATCTCAACATCAGATCCTGTTACATTAATTATTTGACCAACAAATACCTGTCCCTCCGAAACCGATAATATTGTCCGGTTTGCAGATAAAGATTGTGGATTATCTGATGCCTGGTTTAATACAGGTGCTGAGAAATCACCGCCGGAAAGTAAAGTTCCTGCTGTATTCACATGAAAATTCATATCGCCTATATTCATACTATCACCTGATTATTTTTCTATAAAATTACTGATAAAACTCTTTCGATGAATCGGTGTCGGGCCATTCTTCTTTAATGCCTCAATGTGTTTTGCCGATCCATATCCCATATTGCTTGAAAAATCATATCCCGGATAAATTTCATCGTAGGATTTCATCATACGGTCTCTTGTGACCTTCGCAACAATAGATGCGGCAGCGATAGACGCTGACAATGTATCACCCTTTACGATAGGCACTTGTTTAATTTCCACCTCCGGAATTCTGACTGCATCGTTTAACAGTAAATCTGGTGTAACCGAAAGATTCGAAATAGCCATCCGCATTGCTTCATATGTTGCCTGCAAAATATTGATTTCATCAATTCGTTGTTCCGACACAATGCCGATTCCATAAGCAACAGCACGTTCAATAATCTCTTCATAAAGCTGTTCTCGCTTTTTTGCAGATAATTGTTTTGAGTCATTTAAATATAAAATTGTATCGTCAGTTGGCAAAATTACTGCACAGGCAACAACAGGACCTGCAAGCGGACCACGTCCGACTTCATCAATGCCGCAAATTGCCTGATGTCCGAGCGAGCGATATTTTTTTTCAAAGGAAAGCATCTTTTCGGAACGTAAATATTCAGTCTCAAGCTGAACAAGCTTTTTTTTTGCTTGGTTTACGGTTGTCACAACGCCTGACCTCAAATCATTCGAATAATCCAATATAAATTTTGAAATTCCATCATAATCTGTATCAGAAATACTCGACAACTGCGTTTTTATCTCCTGAATGTTCATACTATGCCCTCATTATTTTACACGACCAAAGCTGGAAAAAGGATAAATTCGAAATCTTGCCTTTCCGACGATATCATCTCTGGATACATTTCCGACATCAGACCATCTACTGTCCTGACTATGATTTCGATTATCACCCAACACAAAATATTCATCCTCACCTAATAATATTGGTTGATTTGCCCGTCCCAAATTCGTCGGTAAAATCGGTTCTGCACCATAGTTTTCAACCAACAGTTGCTCATTGATATAAATATTTCCCGCCTGATCAATACGAACTGTCTCTCCCGGAAGTCCAATAATACGTTTTACATAAGTTGTATCGGCATCATAATTAAAAATAATAATATCAAATCGTTTTGGATCTCCAATCGTATATGCCAACTTATCAACCCATAAGCTGTCACCATCCTGTAATGTCGGGTTCATGGAATTTCCGTCAACACGAGACCGGCATCCAACAAAATGATTAATTAAGTAACACAATACAACAACAATGCCGATATAGATAATCAGACTTAATAGTTCCTTTACAATATTGATATCTTCCGGCTTTTCGCTCTTTTTTTTCTTTTTATTTGAACGCTTTTTCTTTTTTCTTTGTGAATCCTCCTGCACAAGCTTATCTTCGGAATCAACTATTTCTTCAACGTTTTGTTCTTCATTCTTCATCTCTTTGATTGCTTCGGTTTCTTCCTTCATATAAACACTCCTATATATTTAAGGTAGTTCTAATGTAATCCTTCCAAGTCGTCCGCTTCGAAAATCATCAAACAATATCGCAGATGCCTTATCCAGATCCGGCTCACTCCCCTTTTGCATACAACATCGATTAATTGCAATATCACTCAGAATATCAAAATGATTTTTACTCTCATCTATATTATACCTGTCTGCCATTGCATTACAATAATTATTTTTGAGGTAGTTCACAAATGAATATGCAAGCTCGCGCTTTTCTATAATTGTATCATTGATGGAACCAATATATGCAAGCCTTATTCCAACCTCGCGATCTTCAAACTTCGGCCATAGGATTCCCGGTGTATCCAACAATTCCACGCCTTCTCCCAGCCGAATCCATTGCTTTCCTTTAGTTACACCCGGTTTATTTCCCACCTTGGCACATGCTTTTTTTGCATATGAATTAATAAATGTCGATTTACCAACATTCGGGATACCGACAACCATCCCACGAAGTGGTCGGTTAATTATTCCACGCTTTCGATCTCGCTCTATTTTCTGCTTACATGCAGCTTTGATTGTATCTGTAACAACCTTCATGCCTGCATTCTTTCTGGAATCCAGACATACAACAAAATACCCCATTTCTTGGAAATAGCGTTCCCACAGTTTTGTCTTGCTTGGATCAGCCAAATCGCATTTATTGAGAAGAATCAATCGAAACTTCTGTCCGGCAAGCTGGTCAATATCCGGATTTTTGCTGCTAAGCGGTGCTCTCGCATCCAGCAGCTCAATCACAATATCTATTAACTTTATATCTTCCTGCATCATACGCTTTGCTTTTGTCATATGACCGGGATACCATTGAATATTCATTACTTAACCTTTCCTTTATCCTTTCTCGGAGAAAGAATACGATCCACTCGCCCGAGAATTTCCGATTTACTAATATTACCAATATTTGTGTAACGGGAATCTTCGCTGTTATTCACATTATCACCTAAAATAAAATATTCGTTTTTTCCAAGAGATATCTCTGCGGATGCAATCCCTGAGTTGACAACCAGCTCCTGAAACGGCGGTTCCATCATTGCCTGTCCATTGATATATACAATGCCCTCGCGAATCTGTATTTTTTCATTTGGTAATCCAATCACACGCTTAATATCATAATACGAATCTGTACCAACTTTTTTATATGCGACAACATCAAACCGTTTAACATCCCCAATTTTATATGCCAGTTTATTCACATATACAACCTGCCCGTCTTCCAATGTTCCATGCATGGATGGTCCTACTACTGTGACTGTTTGAAAGCAAAATGCAATCAAAACATATCCGCAAATCCCTGCAATAAAAATCAAAACAAACCACCGAAAAACAGCTTGGAAAAACTTGTTTGTACTCAACTTAATTTTCTTAGGACGAAAGGATAATCCTTTTTTTTCTTTTCGACCAGACATAATCATCAACCTACCTTTTACTAAAAATGACTGGAGTAATAGCTCCAGTCATCCTAGCAATCGCAATCCTATTTAACAAGTTCTTTAACTTTAGCCTTCTTACCAACTCTGTCACGTAAGTAGTTAAGTTTTGCTCTACGAACCTTACCTTTTCTAATTACTTCGATTTTCTCGATTGTCGGAGAATGAAGTGGCCAAGTTTTCTCAACACCTACACCGTTAGAAGTCTTTCGAACTGTAAATGTCTCTCTGCAGCTTCCGCCCTGTCTTTTTAAAACAGTTCCTTCAAAAGCCTGAACTCTCTCTCTGTTACCTTCTTTGATTTTAGCGTATACCTTAATAGTATCGCCAACATTAAAATCTGCAACCTCTTTCATCTGTGCAGCTTCAATGTTTTTGATGATTTCATTTGCGCTCATCTATTGCGACCTCCTAAATATATTAGACGTTCTTATATCTTTGATACAGAGGACCATCCACAACTTCAACATGATACCATACATAAATATGAAAATCAATACATACTTAATCTTTTTTGTAAAAAAAAGTTGCGAATGATTCAAAACCATATTCCTTGGGTTTTAATATTTGTTCCGTACTTCCAATAAACAAAATCCCTTGTCTGTCAAGACTTTGTTCAAATTGTTTATAGATTTGTATCTTTGCCTCATCCGTAAAATAAATCACAACATTCCGACAAACAATCAAATTGAGTCCGTTATAATACGGATCTGCCAATAAATTATGTTTTTTGAAAGAAATACATTTTTTTATTTTATCATCAATAATATATCGATTTTCATCATACGCGGTAAACCATTTTTGCAAAAACTCCTTCGGCAAATCAACAAGACTTTTCGAGGAATATATTCCCTGCCTTGCAAACCTGAGAACATCATCATCAATATCTGTAGCAATAATATGTATGTTCTCAAGAGGGATATACTTTGCACAAATCATGGCAAGTGTATATGGTTCGTCACCGGTTGAACACGCCGCGCTCCAAATTGAAACTTTATTATGGAATTGTTTACACAAATAAGGTAATATATCACTTTCAAAAATTTTCCATTGTGTAGGATTCCTATAAAATTGTGAAACATTGATCGTCAGATATGAAACAAAGGTACGAAGTAGATTTTCGTCCTGCTTCATACCTTTGTAAAAACTATCAAATCCGTCATATCCTTTACGGACAATCAGCGATTCAATTCTTCTTTTCATCTGGCGTTCCTTATACAAGTTCAAGTCAATCCCGGTTAATTTTAAAACATCGGACTTGAATGAATCGTAATCGTATGCCATCAATATTACTCCTCTGCAGCGTCTCCTGTTTCTTCTGCAACTTCTTTTGTCTGCTCTTCATCTTTAAGCATAGCTTTAATGCTTAGACTGATTTTCTTTTCTTCCTGCTTGAAATCTACAACAACTGCAGTAATTTCCTGACCAATCTTGAATACATCTTCAGGCTTCTCAACATGTGCGTTTGAAATCTGTGAAACATGAAGTAATGCATCCACACCAGGCTCGAGCTCAACAAATGCTCCAAATGCTGTCATACGAGCAACCTTACCTGTAACCTCTGTACCGATTGCATACTTCTTTTCAGCCAATGTCCATGGATTATTCTCATCAAACTTTAAGCTGAGTGCAATCTTATCGCCATTGATTTCCTTGATAAATGTTTTAACTGTATCACCGACCTTAAGAATACTCTTCGGATCATCAATTCTTCCCCATGACATCTCTGAAATGTGAAGTAATCCATCTGCACCACCAAGGTCAATAAATGCTCCAAAAGATGTAACATTCTTAACAACACCTTCTACAACATCACCAACAGCAATCTTCTCAAAGAGTTCCTTTGCCTGTTCAGCCTTCTTCGCAACAATCAGTTTTTTACGGTTACCAATAATTCTTCTCTTTTTCGGATTGAACTCGGTAAGAACAAACTCAATCTCCTGATCCATAAATTTGTCAAGATTCTTCTCATATGTATCAGAAACAAGACTTGCAGGAATAAATACCTTGCACTCCTCAACTGTAACACTAAGACCACCCTCAAGCACCTGTGAAACCTTTGCCTTAAGAATTGTCTCATTCTCAAATGCTTCCTCAAGCATTGCATATGACTTTTCTGCAGCAACTCTCTTGTAAGAAAGAAGAACCTGACCCTCACCATCGTTTGTCTTAATAACCTTGACAGTAATCGGATCTCCGATATTTACAACTGTTGTCAAATCAACCGGTGTATTTGAATACTCATTTCTTGTAATAATACCGTCTGCCTTGTACTGAATGTCAACGATAATCTCATCCGGCTTTACACCGATAATCTTACCGGTTACTACACTACCAGGTTTAATCTTGCTTTCATTCTCCTCAGATTGCTTCAATAATTCTTCAAAACTTAATTCTGCCATACTGTTTTGAACCTCCTTAATAATATAATTCGGGGTAGA
Organism: Eubacteriales bacterium; assembly: GCA_030533235.1. Lineage (GTDB taxonomy): Bacteria > Bacillota > Clostridia > Lachnospirales > Lachnospiraceae > Coprococcus_C. Next base: position 14,692 of record JAUNJN010000011.1, read on the forward strand.
CGCCCCAGCTGTAATACCTACCCTCAAAGCGGATTCAAAAACAGTTAAATCCAAGTCAACGAGTGTCTGAATATAGTGCGTATTTTTACATACTTCACTACTTATCTCATACAGCTTTTGTGTATTAGAACTATGTTTACCACCAATTACAATCATAGCATCTACAGAAGCTGCCAATTCGCGTGCCTCCGCCTGCCGTTCCCCGGTTGCATTGCAAATGGTATTATAAACACAAACATTATAATATTTTTTTACATAAAATTCAACTATTTGTTGAAATTTTATGCTATTAAATGTCGTCTGCGATACAATCACAATTTCTTTTCCCGATAAATCCTTTATTTGCTGTGCAGCTGAAACACTGTCAACCACAATCGGCTCGTTCATACACCAACCGACAATACCTTGAACCTCAGGATGCGAAGGATTACCAATAATGATAATTGTTTTACCGGCTTTGCTTTCCTCCTCAACAATTTTATGTATTTTTTTAACAAACGGGCATGTTGCATCAATCACATTTACAGCGGCATCTACAAGCCTTTGATATACAGTTTTTCCAACACCATGCGACCGAATAACAACGTGATGCTTCAATGTTTCTCCGGTATCACTCACAGGTGCAAATGTCGTTTCATCCGGTCTGTAATCATCAATTAGATAAACCCCTTTATTTTTCAAGTCCATAATCACTTCTTCATTATGAATAATAGGACCATACGTATATACTCTTGTATGCTTATCTGCGTGGTTTACCTGTTCATATACGGTCTCAACAGCTCGTTTAACACCAAAACAAAAGCCTGCGGTCTTGGCAAGAATTACCTTTCTCATAATAAATTACACCTAACCAATCACCTTTTCACATATAGCAGCAACAACCTCATCGATTGTCATATTCGAAGAATCGAGCAAAACAGCATCCTCCGCCTGCTTTAACGGAGCAATTTCACGATTCATATCCTGATAGTCGCGTTGTTTAATATCTTCTTTTATCTGTTCAAGATTTGCATCCTGCCCCTTTTCAACAAGCTCCTTATATCTACGCATTGCTCTCGTATCAACGGAAGCTGTAAGGTATATTTTTAATTCAGCATTCGGTAATACATGTGTACCAATATCTCTACCATCCATAATACAATCATTTTGTGCAGCAATATCTCTCTGCAAAGATAACAATTTATCCCGAACAGCCTTTTTTGCTGCGAAGACCGAAGCCATATTTCCGACCTTCTCCATACGAATCTTTACAGATACGTCTTCATTGTTTAAGTATACATGCTGTGTATCATCTTCGTATGCAATACGAATTGATATTTTATTACAGGCAGACGCGATATTTGTGTCATCGTCCTGTGATATTCCGTTTTCAATCATATAAAGTGCAATTGAACGATACATAGCTCCTGTATCAACGTAAATGTAACCAAGTTTCTTTGCCACAAGTTTTGCGATAGTACTTTTTCCTGCTCCTGCAGGTCCATCAATTGCTATATTCATCAAATAGCTCCTTTCTCAATTCTAATAAATTAATTACTTTTCGATGCAAACACATCGTGCTGTACTCCATGCAATCTGTAAGTTGAATCCACCTGTCAATGCATCAACATCAAGTACTTCTCCGATATAATACAAACCTTTTACCCGTTTTACTTCCATCGTCTGCGGATTCACTTCCTTTACACTTAATCCACCTTGTGTAATGATTGCCTCCGGATAATCTCGAAAGTCTGTAATATGAATTGTAAATTCCGTCAATGCATCAATCAACCTGACACGTTCAGCTTTGTTTATTTCATGAACCTTTTTATATGGATCAATCGAAGCAGCCTCTATCACATATTCAATCATACGTTTCGGAAGCAATTCATCCAGTGCATTCCTAATATCTTTATTTTGATTTTTTGAAAAATCACGAAGCACTCTTAAATCTAATTGTTCTCTTGTAAGAGCCGGTTTCATATTTATTACCAATCGCAAATCATCTTTTATATATTTGTAAACATACGAAGATGCAGACAAAACAATCGGGCCACTAACACCAAAATGAGTAAATAACAATTCTCCATGATCTTTATACAACAGCTTATCTTTGTTTTTTACTTTCGCAATAAAGCTTATCCGAACATTCTTTAATGTAAGTCCCATCAACTCCTTACACAAGCCTTCCCTTGCACACATTGGAACAAGTGCCGGATGCAAGTCGGCAACCCTTAACCCTAACTCTTTTGCCCACCTAAAACCATCTCCTGTGGAACCGGTTTGCGGGTAAGATAATCCGCCGGTTGCTACAATAATTCTCGTGCATTTCATTGTCTTTTTACTACCGTCTTTTGTTCGATATAAAACTCCTGATATACACTTTTCATACTTGTTCTTCGAAATACTTTCACTTTCTAATTGATTTTCAGAATCATATTCATCATATAACAATTCTGTAACTTCTGTCTGCAGGAATATATTAACACCCAGTTGTCTCATACGATTTTCAAGCGTACGAAGTACATCCGAAGAATGATCAGATATCGGAAAAACACGATTTCCGCGTTCTGTCTTTGTAGGAAGTCCGTTTGCTTCAAACCATTCTATCGTTTGCCTTGCATCAAACCCATAAAACGAACTATACATGAACTTATCATTTGTAACAACATTTTTTAATAGTTCATCGACCTGACAATTATTTGTCAGATTGCATCGTCCTTTTCCTGTAATAAATAGTTTTTTTCCAAGTTTATCATTTTTTTCAATCAATGTCGGCTTATACCCTTGTTCCGCAAGAGAAATTGCTGCCATCATTCCGGCCGCACCTCCACCAATTATGATTACCTGCTCCATAAAACCCTCACCATCATATATAATAAGAATAGATAAGGGGCTATCATAAAAGATAAGCCCCTTATCAAATATATACTATCCAATATTAAACCGGATATGTCTTGCTTGCAGAATCAGCAAGTGTTGTGTCAACACCTGTCTTCTGTGCGTCTCTATACTTGAAAAATTCTGTTGCTACCTGCGGGAACAACGCATAAGAAAGAACATCTTCATCCTGCTGTTTATACTGAGCCATTTCCTTTTCGAAACGTTCTAATGACGGCTCTAAATCATCTGCCGGACGATATGTGATTGGCTCCTTCATTCCAAGACTGTCAAGTGCCTTCTTCTGAATCTCTTCATTTACAGGAAGTGTTGTCTTACCATACTTACCAACGAGAAGATCCTTTGACTCTTTTGTTAATGTCTTATAACGCTCACCCATAACAACATTTAATACAGCCTGTGTACCAACAATCTGTGAAGATGGTGTTACAAGAGGAATCTCACCAAAGTCCTTACGAACACGTGGAATTTCCTCAAGCACCTCATTGTACTTATCTTCTGCCTTCATTTCTTTAAGCTGAGAAACCATGTTTGAAAGCATACCACCCGGTACCTGATATAACAATGTCTTGATATTTACACCCATTACCTTTGGACTAAGAAGACCTGACTCTAACCATTCCTCACGAAGCGGACGGAAGTAATCTGCAATCTCAGCAAGAAGATTCTGGTCAAATCCAGGATCGTAATCTGTACCTTCAAATGCTTTTGCCATAACCTCAGTAGCAGGCTGGGATGTACCCATTGCAAGCGGAGACATCGCTGTATCGATAATATCACATCCAGCCTCCACAGCCTTCATGTAGGTCATGGATGCCACACCTGATGTATAATGTGTATGAAGCTGAATCGGAAGCTTTGTTCCTGCCTTAAGTGCCTGAACAAGCTCTGTTGCAGCATTTGGAACGAGCAAACCGGCCATATCCTTAATACAGATAGAATCAGCACCCATTTCCTCGATGTTCTTTGCAATATTCTTCCAATAATCCATTGTGTATGCTTCACCCAATGTATAAGAAAGAGCAACCTGCGCATGGCCCTTTTCCTTGTTTGCAGCCTTTACAGCTGCCTCAAGGTTACGAATATCATTTAAGCAGTCAAAAATACGGATAATATCAATACCATTTGCAATTGACTTCTGTACAAAATACTCTACAACATCATCTGAATACGGACTGTACCCAAGAATATTCTGACCTCTGAAAAGCATCTGAAGCTTTGTATTTTTGAAACCGTCACGAAGCTTACGAAGTCTCTCCCATGGATCCTCCTTTAAGAAACGTAAACATGAATCAAAAGTAGCACCACCCCAACACTCCACAGAATGGTAACCAACTTTATCCATTTTATCAATAATTGGAAGCATCTGCTCTGTTGTCATACGTGTAGCAATCAAAGACTGATGTGCATCACGCAATACAGTTTCGGTGATTTTTACCGGTTTTTTTACATCTGACATATTTATTTCCTCCTATTAAATATCCAACTACACACCAAAGATTGCAAGGAATGTACCTGCTGCAACCGCTGTACCGATTACACCGGCTACGTTAGGTCCCATTGCATTCATAAGAAGGAAGTTTGTAGGATCTGCCTCCGCTCCAACCTTCTGGGATACTCTTGCTGCCATCGGAACCGCAGATACACCTGCTGAACCGATGAGTGGATTAACCTTACCCTTTGTTGCCTTACACATAATCTTACCAAACAATACACCCATAGCTGTACCGAATGCAAACGCAATCAAACCAAGTGCAACAATTTTAAGTGTACTAAGCTTAAGGAACGCCTCCGCACTTGTTGTAGCACCTACTGATGTACCAAGTAAAATAACTACGATATACATAAGAGCATTGGAAGCTGTTTCTGTAAGCTGCTTAACAACGCCACACTCTCTAAAGAGGTTACCAAGCATCAACATACCAACAAGTGGTGCTGTTGTCGGAAGAATCAATACTACAACAAGGGTAACAATGATTGGAAATAAAATCTTCTCAAGCTTTGTTACAGGACGAAGCTGTCCCATCTTAATTTTACGTTCCTTCTCTGTTGTAAGAAGCTTCATAATCGGTGGTTGAATAACCGGAACAAGTGCCATATAAGAATATGCTGCTACGGCAATCGGTCCCATTAATGTTCCACCCATTCCAAGCTTACCGGCAAGGAATATAGATGTAGGACCATCTGCACCACCAATAATTGAAATAGCGGCTGCTTCTTTTCCGTTGAATCCCATTACAAACGCAAGGAAATATGCTGCATAAATACCAAACTGTGCTGCCGCACCTAATATAAAACTCTTTGGATTTGCAATCAGAGGTCCAAAGTCTGTCATCGCACCAACTCCGAGGAAAATCAAAGATGGTAAGATACTCCACTCATCAAGCAAATAGAAAAAGTGTAACAATCCGCCCTCAGCGATAATGTCCGGAAACATATTAACCAGGAACATACCGAATGAGATTGGAACTAAAAGCAATGGCTCAAAACCTTTTACAATAGCAAGATACATGAAAAAGCATGCAACAAGAATCATGATGTAATGCTTCCACGTAAGTGTTGCAAATCCGGTTTGAAGCGCTAAATTCTTTAAAACGTCTCCAAAACTACTCATTTTGTCGTTACCTCCTGTTTAATGGTACAAATCATCAAATTAGTTCATTGTTGCAAGTGTATCTCCGGCCTCTACAGAATCTCCGGCAGAAACGTTAATGCTTGCAATTGTACCATCAGAAGGTGCAACAACTTCGTTTTCCATCTTCATAGCCTCAAGAAGAAGGATTACATCACCCTTCTTTACAGAAGCGCCAACACTAGCCTTAACACTTAAGATTTTTCCAGGCATTGGTGCAGGAACAACCGTGCCGCCTGCTGCTCCTGATGCTGCAGGTGCCGGTGCCGATGGTGCCGGTGCCGCTGCAACCGGTGCTGCTACTGGTGCTGCAGAAGCTGTGCCAGCTCCAAGTTCCTCTACTGCTACGTCATATGCTGTACCATTAACGGTAATTCTATAATTCTTCATAGTAAATATCCTCCTATATTATCAATCCTGTTTTGATTGAACATCTAATTTATCGAACTCTGCGGATAGAACGAACAACAAGCTTATCCTTGCTCACTGCCTGACATCCTGCATCTCCTGCCGCCGCATAAACTGCAGCAGTAATAACTGCAACCAATTCCTTATCATCCATAAGGTTGTCATCTTTAGAAGCAACCGTCTGTGACGTTTTACCCTCCGACTGCGGCTTTGCTTCCGGAAGTTTTGCCTTCTTTGCAAACAATGCCGGTAAGAACTTAAACATTGAAATGATAAAGGAAATAAAAATCAATACAATAAATACAGTTCCCATACCAAGTATTGTATTCATTGCTGCCTGCTTTAAAAGCTCGCCATTGCTATAAACAGCAGTAACTACCATTTCCTCCGGTGTATATGGAAAAATTCCGTTTTGCATAAGCATTTCGCGCAGTCCAAGTGCCTCATCAAGATTTGCAGCACCTGTCTCAGCTAAAATCTGCTCCGGTGTATATCCCATACTCATATAGTAGTTCAGATAATACTGCATGGCCTTATCCAGCTCCATGAAATAATCTGCATTTTCAACATATTTCACGGAAATCTCTACATCACGATTCTCAGCTTTATTTATGATTGTAACCATAACAGAATCCGCACTGTTGGTAATATCTGCCTGTACAACATCAACAGTAAACATTCCTGATACAATCAAATCGTTATATTTGCTGTAATCTTCAAATGCTCCAACCTGATCGGTCTCTCTTGCCTGTGTAATACCCTTTATTGCAGATTGCTCAAAGGCTGTTCCGCTTGACAAATAATATGGGGCAATATCGTCTGATACATTGGAATAATTCATAAAATATTCCATTGTACTAAGTACAATATCCGCATCATTATAATCAAATGGTTTGTCAGCCTCTTTGCCGCATCCGGCCAAAGAAAGCATCATCAACATTGCTGAGAGCACGATTAATATCTTTTTAATCTTCATCGTCTCTTCCTCTCTTCTTAAACTGCTCCATGCTTCTTGTATGGTCTGTCCTCTGTCTTTGTACTGAGCATATCGAAAGCAGCAATCACACGTTTTCTTGTTGCGTCAGGCTCAATAATATCATCGATATAACCTCTTCTTGCAGCAGCCAAAGCGCTTGACTGAAGTTCTGTGTATTCTTTCTTATAAGATGCTATTGCTGCAACCTTATCGTCAGCCTCGGCGATTTCCTTGTCATACATAATCTTAACTGCCATCTCCGGATCCATGGTTCCGATCTTAGCTGTCGGCCATGCATATACCATATCAGCACCGATAGCCTTTGAGCACATAACTGTGTAAGCTGTACCAAATGCATCTCCCATTACAACAGTTACCTTTGGAACCGTTGCTTCTGCATATGCATAGGTAAGCTTAGCAGCAGCATCGGCAATCATACGTTCATTACTTACTGTAGCAACAAATCCTGTAATATTTACAAGTGTGAGTACCGGAATGTTGAATGCGTCACAGAAACGAACAAAATCAGCAGCTACATATGCTGCATTTGTCGAAAGCTTGTCCCCTCCATCAGCAGCCTGGTTACCGACACAACCAATTGTAGCACCATTTAACTTCATAAATCCAAGAATGATATCTTTAGAGAAATCCTTCTTCATCTCAACAAATACATTGTTATCCGCGATATTCTGGAATACAGCTCTTGCATCCTTCACAAAACCATCCAAATTTGGAATTACACGATTAAGGTCATCTGTACACTCAATCAAATCTTCCTCTGTATTGCAGGAAGGAAGCATACCGATTAATGCGCGAATCTGTGTGAGGACAGCCATATCATCCTCCAAAACAGCATCAATCAAAGATGTATTTGAGCTTAAGTAATCTGCAGACGCAGTATTAAGCTTTGATGTATTATTTCCATCTAATGCATTTGGGCTGTTAACAAACAACTTTGCATTGTCAGCTGTCATAAATGTAAAATCAGTCAGAGTCGGAATCAATGCACAGCCGCCGCCACAAGTACCAAAGATACCTGTAATCTGAGGAATTACTCCTGATGCAAGTGTCTGCTTCAAATAAACCTCACCAAATGCATTTAATGCGTCCGTCGCCTCCTGTAATCTCATTCCTGCACAATCAACAAGACCAATAACCGGCGCACCAACCTTCATTGCCATGTCATAAATCTTTGCAATTTTCTTTGCATGCATCTCACCGATTGCACCGCCAAGAACAGAAACATCCTGACTATAAACATAAACGATTTTGTCTCCGATTACACCATATCCGGTAATAACACCGTCTTTTGGAGTATCATTGTTTTGCATGTTAAAGTCTGTGCTTCTTGCAGTCACATAAGCACCAACCTCAACAAAGCTTGCGTCATCAAGCAAAGCATTAATTCTATCGCTTGCTGACAAACTAAGTTTGTTACCCATGGTATGTCCTCCATATTCATTTATTTTAGGTCTTGACTGAAATCAAAACCAATTTCATCCGATTGTATATTATAGACTTTTTATTCTTTGAAATCAAGTCAATAATTGATATATTCTTGTATTTATTTTACAAAAAAACAAGCATCCCGATTGCATAATCAGGATGCCTGAATATATTACTATTTTTGTTCCTTTAATACATCTTTATTCTTATACAAATAATCAATTAATGATATGACTGTAAGAGCAAGTGCAGCATAAATCAGGATATTTTCAATAATCGGAATCGCTTCACTTGAAAACTCTGCACCGAAATCACAGATTAATACAATCGTCATAATCATCTGTACGACAGTTTTTATTTTCCCCCACCAGCCTGCTGCAATCACGACACCGTTATCCGATGCAACAAGTCGGAAACCGCTAATAATAAATTCGCGTGCGATAATCACAATTACAACCCAGCACGGAATACGTTCAAGTGAAATCAATGCAACAATTGCAGAACAAACAAGCAACTTATCCGCAAGAGGATCCATAAATTTTCCAAAATTTGTAATCAGATTGTACTTTCTGGCAATTTTCCCGTCTAACATATCGGTCAAACTTGCTAACACAAACAATGCAACTGCAATCCATTTTCCGGCTGCAATCGTTTCTGATAACAGAAAGAAAAGAAAAAACGGAATCATTATTACTCGTAAAATTGTAAGTTTATTCGGTAAATTCATCAACTATCACTCCTATCAAATCATATGGTCCGGCTTCTGTTATTTTTACATCTACATAACAACCTGACATCAACTCATAATCACAATGCACAAACACAAGTCCGTCCACATTCGGCGCATCTTTATAGCTTCGTCCGACATACACATCCTCTGATGGGTCATAACCTTCAATGACAACCTGTATAACCGTACCAATCAAAGCAATGTTTTTATCTAGTGAAATTTCCTGCTGCAACTCCATAATTTCCTGTTGCCAACGTTTTGCTGTAGCTTCTTCTACCTGATTCGGATATTGAGCTGCAGGTGTTCCGTCTTCTCTTGAATAGGTAAACACACCCAATCGGTCAAACTCTACTTCGTCTATAAACTCTAAAACTTTTTTATGCTGTTCTTCTGTCTCACCGGGAAAACCGGTAATAAAAGTTGTTCGAATGGCGATATCAGGAACTGCTTTTCTTAACCTTGCTATAATATCCAAAATAGACGCCTTATCTGTCCGGCGACCCATACACTTTAATATTTCATCCTCACAATGCTGTAACGGCATATCAATATAATGCGCAAGCTTTGGTTCACAGGCAAACATCTGTATCATTTCATCTGTTATCTCTTCCGGATAACAATATAGCAGTCGAATCATCCGAATTCCATCAATTTTTGCAAGTTCATGAACAAGCTTCGGCAATGCTTTTTCACCGTACAAATCAATCCCATAACCGGTTGTTTCCTGTGCAACAAGAACAAGCTCCGTAATACCCATAAAAGCCATATAACCAGCCTGTGCAATAAGATTTTCCATCGGAACACTTCGGAACCGGCCACGTATATGAGGAATAATGCAATATGTACAATACTTATTACAACCCTCAGCAATTTTAAGATACCCCATAAATGTTCCGGATGTGATTACCTTTTTTTCAAAGCTTGTCGCAAGTCTGTCAATACTGTCGTAAACACATACCCGTTCATTGTTTGAAAGAGCCTCAAGTACCGATACAATTTTATCAAAACTTGTTGTACCGATACATGCATCCACTTCCGGGATCTCTTCGAATATCTTTTCTTTATAACGTTCTGCAAGGCAACCTGTAACAATTAAATACTTTAGCCTTCCTGATTTGAGCTGTGCCATCTCCAAAATGGTCTGAATACTTTCTTCCATCGCATCCTGAATAAAGCTGCATGTATTTATTATGACTGCGTCTGCCTGCTCCTCATCGTTTGTAATACTATAGTTTGCTTCCTGTAACAGTCCGAGCATCGTCTCACTATCACACAAATTTTTATCGCAACCGAGAGATACCATCAATATATTCATATATTACTCCGTCATACCTGCTTCCACGCAGTTATTCATCAACATAGCAATTGTCATCGGACCAACGCCACCGGGAACCGGTGTAATCGCTCCTGCAACCGGTTCTACAGACGCAAAATCAACATCTCCGCATAATTTATTATTTTCATCTCTGTGAATACCGACATCAATAACCGTTGCTCCGGGTTTTACATATGATGCATCAATCATACGAGGACGTCCAACTGCAACTACAAGAATATCCGCACGTTTACATACCTCTTTTAAATCTTTTGTTTTCGAATGACAGATTGTTACTGTACCATTTTCGCGTAACAAAAGCATTGACATCGGTTTACCGACTATATTGCTTCTTCCGACAACAACACACTCTTTCCCTGCAATATCAATATTTGAACGTTTAAGTAATTGAATTACACCGGCAGGAGTACAGGAAACAAAACCCTTTTGTCCAATACTGAGTGCCCCTACACTTGCAGGATGAAAACCATCCACATCCTTATTCGGAGAAATTGCCTGAATAATGCAATCCTCATTGATATGCTTTGGAACAGGTAGTTGCACAAGAATACCGTGAACATTGTCGTCCTCATTTAATTTATCAATGATATCAAGCAATTCTTCCTGTGTTGTCTCTTCCGGAAGCTCATATGCCAAAGACTTTATACCTATATATTCACACGCCTTCTTTTTATTTCCGACATAAACCGTAGATGCCGGATCACATCCAACCTGAATAACCGCGAGGCAAATTACTTTATTGTATGCAGAAACCTTCTCTTTTAATTCATCCTTGATTTGTTTCGAAATCACTTTACCATCAATCAAATATGCCATATGTAATCCTCCGTTTCATTAGAATAAACCAACTGTAATACCATTGTCATCTACATAAATTTTTTCTGCGGCCGGCTGCTTTGGTAATCCCGGCATTGTCATAATTGCACCTGTGATTGCAACAACAAATCCTGCACCGGCACTTACATATACCTCTCGAATATGAATCGTAAATCCGGTTGGCCTTCCAAGCTTTGTTGCATCATCCGACAAAGAATACTGATTTTTCGCCATACATACGCACATATCCGAAAATCCCATATCTTCAATTTTTGTAATCGCCCGCTCCGCCTCTGTACTATATGCAACATCCGAAGCACCATAAATCTTTGTTGCTATTGTATGAATCTTTTCTTTTATGGATAAGGAACTATCATATAATACCTTAAAGTCGCTCTTTTTTGTCTCCAAAGTACGAAGTACTGCATTCGCAAGCTCGACGCCGCCTTCTCCGCCTTTTTCCCACACTTCGGATACAGCAAAATCACAGCCATGTTCTTCACAAAATTGTTTCACAAAGGTAAGTTCAGCATCTGTATCTGTAACAAACTTGTTTAGGGTTACCACAACAGGGACACCGTAAAGCTTTAAATTTTCAATATGCTTTTCCAGATTAACGATACCTGATTTTAATGCATCCAAATTTTCATCTGACAAATCTGTCTTTTTTACGCCACCATTATATTTAAGTGCACGAATCGTTGCAACTAAAACAACCGCATCCGGTTTAAGTCCTGCCATACGACACTTAATATCAAAGAATTTTTCAGCACCTAAATCTGCACCAAATCCGGCCTCCGTAATTACATAATCTGCAATCTTAAGTGCTGTTTTTGTTGCTCTGACTGAATTGCAGCCGTGCGCGATATTGGCAAATGGTCCGCCATGAACAATTGCCGGTGTATGCTCCAATGTCTGAATTAAGTTTGGCATCAATGCATCCTTTAAGAGTGCTGTCATAGCACCAACCGCATTTAGCTGTCCGGCCGTTACCGGTTGATTATCATACGTATACGCAACAATTATTTTTGAAAGACGCTCCTTCAAATCATTGATATCTTTTGCAAGACAAAGAATCGCCATGATTTCAGATGCAACCGTAATTACAAATCCGTCCTGACGTACAACGCCATCCGCTTTTTTTCCCATTCCGATAATAATATTTCGAAGTGCACGATCATTCATATCAAGGCAACGCTTAAATACAATACGTTTCGGGTCAATCATCAAAGCATTCCCCTGATGAATATGATTATCCATCATTGCTGCCAGCAAGTTATTTGCAGATGTAATTGCGTGAAAATCCCCCGTAAAATGAAGATTTAAATCCTCCATCGGTACAACCTGTGAATATCCGCCACCGGCAGCACCACCCTTTACACCAAAACAAGGACCAAGAGATGGTTCGCGAAGTGCAATTACAGCCTTTTTACCAAGACGTCCCATTGCCTGTCCGAGCCCAACAGTTACAGTTGTTTTTCCTTCACCTGCAGGAGTTGGATTAATTGCTGTAACAAGAATCAATTTTCCATCCGGATTATCCTTTACACGCTCAATATATTCATCAGAAATTTTAGCCTTATATCTTCCATATAACAAAAGGTCATCCTCTGTCATATCAAGCTTAGCAGCAACCTCCTTAATATGATAAAGTTCTGCCTGCTGTGCAATTTCAATATCTGTTAACATACCTTGTATCCTTTCTTAAATGAACTATTAATAAACATATTCTACAAGTTTTCTTCCACATAGTTTTCAAATTCTTCCATTGACATAAGAACCTTTCTCGGTTTTGTACCTTCTTCCGGACCGACAACTCCGGCATCCGACAGCTGATCCATGATTCTTGCCGCACGGTTAAATCCGATTTTGTATACTCTCTGCAACATTCCAATTGACGCTTTATCTTTTCCGATAATAAATTTTCCTGCATCAACAAAATAATCATCGTATTCCGATTCAGGAGCCGATTTTGCACCACTGCTGTTTCCCACAACCTTGCTACTGTCAAGTTCCTCAATTACACGATTGTCATAGGTTCCTTCCCCGTTTTGCTTTTTGAGAAAATCTACAACACCTGCGATTTCATCATCTGAAAGAAATGCACCCTGTACACGAACAGGTTTTGGATATCCGGTTGGATAAAACAACATATCACCTTTACCCAAAAGCTTTTCTGCACCATTCATATCAAGGATTGTTCTTGAATCTACACCGGAGGATACCGTCATAGCAATACGCGACGGAACATTTGCTTTTATTAAGCCTGTAATTACATCTACCGACGGACGTTGCGTCGCAATAACAAGATGAATACCGGCTGCTCTTGCAAGTTGCGAAAGACGAACAATCGCATCTTCAACCTCACCATGTGCGACCATCATAAGATCTGCAAGCTCATCTACAATAATGATGATTTGAGGAAGCTTCTTAAGCTCTTCATTTCCTTCCTCACAGCCTGTAACCTGCTTAACCTTTTCATTATATCCTTGTAGATTGCGTACATTATATTGTGCAAACAACTGATAACGATTAGTCATCTCAAGCACTGCCCAATTAAGTGCACCCGCGGCCTTTTTCGGATCGGTAACAACCGGAATCAACATATGCGGTATACCATTATAGATACTAAGCTCAACCTGCTTTGGATCAACCATAATAAGCTTTACATCATTCGGATTTGCTTTATAAATAATACTCATAATCAGTGTATTAATACACACAGATTTACCGGATCCGGTTGCACCGGCAACAAGTAAATGCGGCATTTTTGCTATATCTGCTACAATCACCTGTCCACTAATATCTTTTCCAACCGCAAACGCAATATTGGAAGGATATTTCTGAAATGTATCGGATTCCAACAGATCTCTAAAATATACAGCTTGACTTTCTTTATTCGGAACCTCAATTCCGATAGCAGCCTTCCCCGGAATCGGTGCTTCGATACGGATGTCCGCAGCTGCAAGATTCAGTTTAATATCATCTGCAAGATTCACAATCTTACTTACCTTAACACCCTGCTCCGGTTGAAGCTCATAACGCGTAACGGAAGGTCCGCAGCTATAATTTGTAATTGAAACATTTACACCAAAATTCTCCAAGGTGCGTTTTAACTTCATCGCAGTCTCTCGAACACTTGCATCACCGCTCGACTGTTTTGTCTTTGCTGTTTTGAGTAAGGATAATGGCGGAAAAATATATTCTTTTGGAATCACATCACCACTTTCCTCATCTGTGACTTCAAACGTCTTTTCCGGCTTTGTTGCAACAGAAACATCCTGCTTCGACAACATATCCGCAATCTCATCACGTTCAGCAATCATTTCACTTGTTGATTCTTTTGTTTTTTTATGCTTGCGTTTTGGCTCTGCAACAGGTATTTCTTCGAATTCTTCCGAAGCAACTTCCGGAAATGACATATCCGCAAATGCTGTATCCGAAGTATTATCAAATATACCATCCTCAAAAATATCTGCATGAGGAAGTGGTTTTAGTTCGTGAACTTCTTCACTTGCTACTTTTTGATTTTTTGACTTTCTTTTTTCCTTTTTATTTGTGCCACCCGATTCTAATACGCGAATATTATCAAGCATATTCTTATTCTGTTTACTATGTTCTTCAGAATAATTTGCAGTTTCCTTATACGCCTGCTCTTTCTCTTCCCGGGAATAATTCATCTTGTGTTTTACCATCCCGATCAACGAAACATCAACAACAATAATAACACCGATAATTGTCAACAAAACCGTAACAATAATACATCCAATAAATCCAATTAGTTTATGCAACAAAACCAGAATTCCGCCTAAAATCACACCTCCGCCACGTTTATGATTCGCGCCATTTTGATATAAGCTTTTTATGGTCATTGCATCTACACCGTTTACAAGCTGACAAATAAATGCTATCACAAGCAGAAAAATACCAACACATAACACACGTTTTACAATCGGTTTTTGAGCTCCGTTTGATAGCAAAAATGCTGCTGATAAAAACAAATATACCGGCAACAAATATGCAATACTTCCGGTTAATCCAAAAAGAATCTTAGAAATGAAATTACCTACAACTCCACACCATCCAAACGAACTACACAACAAAAATACACAAACGGCAAGATAAACAAATACTAATATCTCATTTCGTCTTGGATTCGACATACTTTCCTTTTGTTGCATTTGTTTACTTTGACCGGAGTGTGTACTGTTTTTTACATCATGTCCGGTTTGATTCGACCGACTTGATGCGTGATTATATGTACGATTGGAAGATGTGTTTGGTTTCATTCCCCGGGATTGATTTGTAGTCGCCATAATAATATGTCCCCTCATTTATTGCTTACAATATGTACAGGCAAAAATGCCTGTACATATCATTTGATTAAAAATCATTCTCTGATATTTTACTATTTTTTTTCGAATTTATCAAGTCATAGAGACAATCTAATGCACGATGAACGCCACCTACCCTGTCAATAATCCCGCGTTCAACAGCCTGTCGACCGACCAGAACTGATCCAATATCTTTTGTTAATTCCTTTGTGTTAAACATTATTTCACGAAGTTCTTCTTCTCTGACAGCACAATGTGAAGCTGTAAAATCAATAATTCTATCCTGCATACGTTCAATATATTCATAGTTTTGCCGTACTCCAAGAACAGTACCATTCATCCGAATCGGATGTACAACCATAGTTGCAGACGGAACGATAAATGTTACATCCCCCGAAACAGCAAGCGGCACACCAATTGAATGCCCACCGCCAAGAACAAGCGTTACCTTTGGTTTACTGATTGAAGCAATCATCTCTGCTATGGCAAGACCCGCCTCAACATCTCCCCCCACCGTATTTAGCAAAACTAAAAGTCCATCAATTTCGTCATTATCTTCTACAACTGCAAGCTGTGGTAATATATGCTCATATTTACTTGTTTTAGCCTGTGCACCCAGGCATTCATGTCCCTCGATTTCACCAATAATATTCAACAAATGAATTCTATGATGAAATCGATTATTCATAAGTTTGATTTGGCCGTAATCCGTAATTAATTTCCCCATTGTGTCTTCACTTTCCAGACGATTTTTCACCTGTTCTCCCATATGTTCCGTTCGACTGGTAGCTGATTCATTTTTTTCCATAATAAACACCTCCATTATTCTTTGTTTATTATGAGAAAATCGCAAAGTATCTATGCATTTTTGTTTTTTATTTGAATAAAAAAAGACCTGCCTATCTCAAGACAGATCTTTTAACCTTACCTTCCTGTATATACATATTTAAAATGTTAATGTATTTACAGCAGCCAGATAGTCAGCAACATGATCTCCATATCCAAAAAACTCAATATAAACCATCATGTTACCTTCAATCACTGCAAGCGCTCGACCGCAATTCTCATCACCGGCCGAATCAAGATTCCATTCAACACATTCATGATTATTATACATAACTTCTTCATGTGTAATTTCATCTCCGTACACAGCTTTAATTTGCGGATCAAAAACTGTTTCATAATCCTGTTCCGTATATACGGTATTATTTGAATCGACGCATATTACAAACACACTTTCTGATTCTTCATTCATAAAGCACGCAGCATCAATGGAAGAATTCTCCGGACTATACACATACCCGTCCGGAACAACGACAGAAACACCTTTAAACTTGACCATTCCGTCATCAGAAACAGCAACTTCCTCCGATGTATCATCACTTTGCGAATCATCCGTTTGTGAATCATCCACCGGTGAAACAACTTCCGTTGCTTCTTCTGTTGGTATAGTTGCTTCCGTTGTCGTAATGCTTTCCTCGCTTGCATCAGTTTTTGTTGATGAAGTAATCTCCTCGGTAGAATTTTGCACCGTTGTCCCATCCTCTTGCTTTTTGC
This sequence comes from Eubacteriales bacterium, assembly GCA_030533235.1. Lineage (GTDB taxonomy): Bacteria > Bacillota > Clostridia > Lachnospirales > Lachnospiraceae > Coprococcus_C. The sequence goes on from JAUNJN010000011.1 coordinate 31,807, forward strand.
CGCAGGCAACCACGAAAACAAACACACAACAACAAGCTGCAACAACAATTTGCTTCAAAAAATGCTTCATTTTTAATTTCTCCATAGAAATAATTACATTGTCATTATAATTTCATTTGTATCCTTCAACATTTCTTCTGTAACATAATTATCATTTAAAGGACATCCGTTTAATGTAATACTCTTGAAACCGCTTTCAACTCCATCCGGATTATTTACAACAATGTGCAAATGCTTGCCCCGGAAATCCTTATCAATTTCAAAAGATTTCCAATCGCTTGGGATGGCCGGTGCAATACGAAGTCCTTCATAATCAGGACGCATACCGAGAATACCCTCTACACATCCAACCATAACCGTAGATGCTGTACCTGTTAACCAGTGTACATGTGAACGTCCTTCAAACGGGCTTTCGCTACTTTCTGTAAACTGTCCATGGCAATATGGCTCTAGCTTACGAATCTCTGCCTTATCATTCATAGATGCAGGTGAGCTTTCATTGAAATACTCAAATGCACGATTACCATGTCCCATTAATGCCTCAGCAAGAATAATCCATCCTTGTGGCTGTGAGAATATACCACCATTTTCCTTTGTTGCCGGATTAAAGAGCAACATTAATGCACCCTCAAAAGCATGATCCACGTAAGATGGTGCCATAAGTCTTACACCATAAGGTGTATTAAGCTCACGATGAACCGACTCAAGTGCCTTTTCTGCCTGATCCTTCGAAGCAAGACCACTAATCACGGCCCACGACTGAGGATTTAACCACATATTTGCTTCCGGATCATTTTTAGAACCAATGATCATACCATCTTCTTTATATCCACGGATGTAACGATCATCTTCCCAACACTTAGACTGGATAGTATCACCCATCTCCTTTTGGATTTTATCAAGATATGCAAGATATTCTGTATCATTTTTACGTACAGCCCATTCCCGAATCATAGACATCGCATAATAAAGCTGCATAGCAACGAAGGTTGACTCTCCCTGCTTTCCAAGTCTTAAACAATCATTCCAGTCAGCATGAAGTCCTGCCGGCATATTATTATTACCAAGACGATTCATAGAAAAATCAATCGCACGCTTCAAATGATCATATACCGTACCTTCTCCGCCGTTCGCATAAAGAATCACCTCATCCATAAAATCAATATTACCTGTCTCAGCAATATATTTACGAATAGTAGGGAATAGCCACAATGCATCATCTGCACGATATGCAGGGTGTCCGGTCATCTTAACCCATTCCGGATCATCCGGTGTACCTGAATTTCCTGGAACAAAATCAAATACTACAAGCGGAAGTCCACCACCATTATCAACCTGTGCAGATAACATAAAACGAATCTTCTCAACAGCCATTTCCGGTGCAAGGTGAATAACACCCTGAATATCCTGAACGGTATCACGATAACCGTATCCGTTACGAAGACCACAATATGAGAATGATGCAGCTCTTGACCAAATAAATGTCATAAAGCATTGATATGCATTCCATGTGTTAATCATTGCATTGAATGACTCACTCGGTGTATGAACCTGCAAATGAGAAAGCTTTGAATGCCAATAGTTTTTAAGCTCTGCAAGTTCCTCAGCAGCCTTTGCTGCTACATCAGCATAAGATGCCATAACTGCTTCTGTCTCTTCATCGCTCTTCATACCAAGAACAAATGCAAATTCCTTGCTTTCGCCCGGTGCAAGTGTAAGCTTTGTCTCAAGCGCACCACATGCATTTGAATTGTAATTTAATGCATTTCCGCAATCTCCGCGCTCTACGGATATCGGACTTGCATATGAATGATATCTGCCAAGAAATGCTTCCTTATCACCTGCATAGCTTTCTATCTTTGCTCCCGCTAGGCCAAAAAATCTTGTAAATGCAACGCTTCCGTTAATAGCAGCACCCTTGTTTACATTTTCATTAATTACCTGCTTAATACGATTCCCCATAAAGTATGTTCTTGTAATAAACAATGTATACTGCAGATTTACCTGATCCTGCTCATAGTTATTGTCATTTGTAAACTCACAATATCCAAATACAGAAAGCTCTCTTTCCTTATCTGAATTATTTGTTATCTTTACCTTCCATACTTCATGTGTCTTATCAAGCGGAACATAATATAAGACCTCAGAATCTATTCCGGAATAGGAAGCCTTCATATTGGTATAGCCTGTACCATGGTGACATTCACTCTTATATACAGACAAATCCTTTCCAACCGGCTGCCATGATGCAGACCAAAAATCAGAAGTCTGATTATCTCTAATATAAATATAACGACCCGGCTGATCAAAGTTATTAAATACATAACGTAAAATACGACCGTTTGCTCCTGACTTTACAAAACTGTATCCCCCTGCGTTATTTGAAATAATTGCGCCATACTCCGGAGAACCAAGATAATTTGCCCATGGTGCCGGTGTATCTGGTCTGTCAATGACATATTCCTTTGCAGTTTCATCAAAATATCCAAATCTCATCGATCATCCTCCTTTTTATAAGATAATACATGATGCCCATATGAACATCATGTATGATATCATTATCTTTTATTCAACATCCTTTAATGAAAGGCTAATCTTGCCCATACGATCGATATCAAGTACCTTAACAGTTACTTCATCACCGATATTTACGACATCCTCAACCTTCTCAACTCTGTGATCAGCAAGCTTTGATATATGAATCAAGCCATCCTTATTCGGCGAAAGCTCCACAAATGCTCCGAAGTTCATGATACGAACAACTTTACCTTCATAAATCTGACCAACCTCAATTGGATCAACAATTGAGCGGATAATTTTAAGTGCCTTATCCATACCGGCCTGCTCAACACCACAAATTGAAACTCTACCGTCATCATCAATATCTATCTTGACACCGGTTTCTTCGATAATGCTGTTGATTGTTTTGCCTCTCTGACCGATAATTTCACCAATCTTCTCCGGATCAACCGTTGTCTGAATAATCTTTGGTGCTAACTCTCCAACACTTGCTCGTGGTTCGGAGATTGCAGGCTTCATACATGTATCCATGATGAAAAGTCTTGCCTCGCGACATCTTGCAATTGCACCTTCCACAATCGGTCTTGTCAAACCATGGATCTTAATATCCATCTGGATTGCCGTAATACCCTCTGTTGTACCCGTAACCTTAAAATCCATATCACCAAAGAAATCTTCAAGTCCCTGAATATCTGTAAGTAATACATAATCATCATCTGTATCACCTGTTACAAGTCCGCAAGAAATACCGGCAACCATCTTCTTAATTGGTACACCTGCAGCCATAAGTGCCATACATGATGAACATGTTGATGCCATAGAAGTAGAACCATTTGACTCAAATGTCTCTGATACGGAACGGATTGCATATGGGAATTCCTCCTCTGTCGGAAGTACCGGTAATAATGCCCTCTCTGCAAGTGCTCCGTGACCGATTTCACGACGTCCCGGTCCTCTGGATGGCTTTGTTTCTCCTACAGAGTAAGAAGGAAAGTTATAGTGATGCATGTATCTCTTTGATACAGCATTCTCATCCAAACCGTCTAATTTCTGTGCTTCTGAAAGTGGTGCCAATGTTACAACGTTACAAATCTGTGTTTGTCCTCTTGTAAACATTGCAGAACCATGTACTCTCGGAATAATATCAACCTCAGCAGCAAGCGGTCTGATCTGTGTAATCTGTCTTCCGTCCGGTCTCTTATGATCTTTTAATATCATCTTACGAACCGTCTTCTTCTGATACTGATAAACAGCCTCATCCAAAACAGCAAGCCACTCTTCATTATCGGCAAATGCTTCCTCTAACTTATCTTTAATCTGACGAATGTTTTCCTCACGCACCTGCTTCTCATCTGTAAATACAGCTTCTTCCATCTGCTCCGGTGTAACAATCGCCTTAATTGCAGCAAATAACTCCTCCGGAACCGCGCAGCTTGTATATTCGTGTTTTGGCTTTCCGCACTCAGCAACAATCTGGTCAATAAATGCGATTACCTTCTGATTCAACTCATGAGCTGCATAAATCGCTTCAATCATTTTTGCTTCAGGTACTTCGTTTGCACCTGCCTCAATCATAATAACCTTATCTCTTGTTGACGCAACCGTAAGTTTTAAGTCTGATACAAGATTCTGTGCGGAATTCGGGTTAAAAACGAGTTCCCCGTTAATAAGTCCAACCTGTGTTGTTGCGCAAGGACCATCAAACGGAATGTCAGATATTGCCGTTGCAATTGCAGATCCAAGCATCGCTGTAAGCTCCGGTGAACACTCCGGATCAACAGACATAACCATATTGTTTAATGTTACATCATTTCTGTAATCCTTCGGGAACAACGGTCTCATCGGACGGTCAATAACTCTGGATGTAAGGATGGCATTCTCACTTGCCTTACCTTCTCTTTTGTTAAATCCTCCCGGAATCTTACCTACAGAATAAAGCTTCTCCTCATATTCAACAGAAAGCGGGAAGAAATCAATTCCTTCTCTTGGTTTCTCTGATGCAGTTGCTGTTGAAAGTACAACCGTATCACCATAGTGCATAAGTGCAGCACCGTTTGCCTGCTTAGCAACTCTTCCAACATCTACGCGAAGCGTTCTGCCGGCAAGCTCCATCTCAAACTTCTTGTACATAATAAATGTTCTCCTTGATTAATATTTTGGATTAAGACTCCGAAACGACTGAAAAAAGCTTTTTGCACAAAAAACGCTTTTCAGTAGTCTCGGTTATATCTTAATACAATCTCTAAAATTATAACATTTATCCTTTCCTTTTTCAAGAGGTTATCTATGTGATACACGCGGAACGTTTTTTCTTTATGGAACACACTTTCCTATGCAATAAAAAAACCACGGGAATAATCCCGTGGTTCTAACAGTCATTGAATATTATTTTGATTTTTTCAAATTAATCTCTGTACCCGTAAGTTCACCATATTCTGCTGCTGTTGCATCCCAGGATGCCTTGCCGGTTGATGCATCATATACATAATAAATTGCATCAGCTGCAGTTCCTTCAGAATACATTACACCATATACGGTATATGCAGCATGATTGTCTGCGGTTGCTGTAGCTGTTGTACCGCCAACCTTGATCTTTGCAATTGTACACTTTGGAACATCTGCTGTTGTAAGACAAGAAGCGTCTGCTGATGCGGATGCGGCAATGTAAGACGGTGCCTTATCTTTTGCATAAGCACTGGACAAATCAGCCTGTGCCGCCGTAAGTACACTCTTTCCATTTAAAACAACCTGCTGTCCCTTTGCCTTGTCAATATAGCCAAGTAAAGCAGGAACCAAAATAGCTGCTAAAATAGCAAGAATAACAATAACAACAATTAACTCAACCAATGTAAAACCTTTGTTTTCTTTCATCTTCTTTTTCATTGTTTTATCCTCCTTGTATCACGTTCATAAATATATAAAATTATACCAAATATCTACATTTCTCGCAAGTCCTTTTCATTAGCCAGATTAGAAATATTGCTCCAATTCTGCTCTGTCGTTTGTATACTTTACAGCCATTTCTCTTGTGATCATACCGGAGCGCACAAGTCGAACGAGATCCATATTTAATGTATGCATACCAACCGATGCACCCTGTTGCATAAGAGATGCCAGCTGATGACATTTATTCTCACGAATCTGGTTACCGACTGCATCCGTTCCAAGTAGTATTTCCGTTGCGGCAACTCTACCGGTTCCATGACTGTTTGGAATTAAACATTGGGTTATTACACCATTTAATACACTTGATAGCTGTGTACGAATCTGATTTTGAATTCCTGCAGGACATGCATCAATAATACGATCTATCGTCTGTGCTGCACTTGTTGTATGAAGTGTTGACATGACAAGATGTCCGGTTTCAGCTGCAGTAAGCGCAGCTGAAATTGTTTCATAATCTCGCATTTCTCCAACAAGTATTATATCCGGGTCTTCACGAAGTGCACTTCGAAGTGCGGATGCAAAATTGATTACGTCACGTCCGACCTCACGCTGATGAATCAGTGCTGCTTTTTTGTCATACATATACTCAACCGGATCTTCGATCGTAATAATATGATCTTCTCTTGTCTCGTTAATATAGTCAATCATCGACGCAAGTGTGGTGGACTTGCCGGAACCGGTAGGTCCCGTCACGAGAATCAGTCCTCTTGGCATATCCGCAAGCTGTGTAAGAACTCTCGGCAGACCAAGCATCTCAAGAGACGGAATCGAAGAATTGAGCAGACGTATAGTGGCTGCCATTTTTCCGTCCTGCTTAAATACATTCACACGCTGACGATTGCCGTCCGGAGTTCGAATTGCAAAATCAGCATCAATGCCTTCCTCAAGCTTTTCTCTTTGCAAATCTGTCAAAAGTTCTGCAAGCATGGCAATTGTCTCTCCATCTGAAAACTGGTTTGGTGCCGGCCTTAATTTGCCATTAATTCGATACATCAGCGGCATTCCGACTGTAATGTGAATGTCTGAGCACTGCATCCTGCGTGCTTCCATAATCACCTGATCAATAAACATATGCATCCTCCTTTATTCGTAATAAGACACGCGTAGCAACTCATCCACGGTTGTTGTGCCATCCGCAACCAAATCAAGTGCACTCTTCTTTAATGTACTCATTTCCTGCTCAGAAATCGCATAATCCTTAATTTCCTCGACCGAAGAACCTCTCGTAATCATTTCGCGCACTTTTCGGTCAATTGTAAGAATCTCATGAATCGAAATACGACCCTTATATCCGGTATTATTACATTGACGACATCCCTTGGCATGCTTTACCTGAGCAAATCTTACTCCCGCTATTGCCTCTTCTTCCTCTGTCATCGGACCCCATTCTCCGCAAAACGGGCAAACCTTACGTACAAGTCGCTGCGCAATAATTCCAACCAATGAGCTTGCAATCATATATGGTTCCACACCCATATCCACAAGTCGGACAACCGATGATGCAGCATCATTTGTATGCAAGGTAGACAATACCAGATGTCCGGTAATCGCCGCACGCACAGAAATGCCGGCAGTCTCGGCATCACGCGTTTCTCCAACCATGATGATATCCGGATCCTGTCGAAGCAGTGCACGAAGTCCGATTTCAAACGTAAGTCCCGCTGTATTGTTTACCTGCATCTGATTTAGATTAGCAACATTTTTTTCAACCGGATCCTCAATGGTTGATATATTAACACTACGTTTCGCCAAATCTTCAAGCAACATATATAATGTTGTGGATTTACCGGATCCGGTCGGCCCTGTTACATAAATGATTCCATTTGGTGATTGAAGCATTTTTTTCACAAGATTATAATTACGTTCCGTCATACCATATGTAGACAAATGATCTATATTTCCTGCGGATGCAAGCAAACGCAAAACTGCCTTTTCGCCAAACACGGTAGGAATTACCGACACACGCACATTCAAATTGACACCCTCAATATTAATTCGAAAATGTCCGTCCTGCGGAATTCGACGCTCCGCAATATCAAGATCTCCCAATATCTTAATTCGTGCGATCAGTGAATTATGAATATTTTTTTGCAATGTCATAAAATCTGTAATGACACCATCCATACGCATACGTACACTTGTTTTTTTCTCAAATGGTTCAATATGAATATCCGAAACATTGGAATTGTATGCACGAACCAAAATACTGTTAAACAGGTTGATAATCGGTGTATCGTCATCGCCTTCTTCCACACTAATTTCGACAACATCATTAATCTCCGCCGTATTATCAGATGCTTTTTTTGCTGCCTGTCGTGCAGATACCTCAGAATAATAGTAATGAATGGAATTTTCCAACGGTACCTTTTCACACAAAGAAATGTGCAAATCCATACCTACAACCTGCCTGATGTCCTCAATTCCATAGAAATTCAAAGGATCGTCAACTACAATATAATATACATTATCCTCTATCCTATAGCCGATCATATTGTATTTTTCTGCAAGAATTTTTGGTATCATCTCAACCGCGTTGATATCGACCGACAAATCCGAAATATTAACAACATCATATCCCAGACGATGTCCGAGCGCCTCAAGCACTTGTTTTTCTGTAATAAATCCGAGCGCAATCAAAGCACCACCAAGCCGGACCCCTTTATTTTCCTTCTGGTAGGCAACCGCCTGATTAATTTGTTCTTCATTGATATATCCAAGTTCCTGCAGAACATCACCAATACGTATATTTTTATTGTTTCTCATTTCCATAGGCCTTATTCCTCATACATATAGATTTCAAGTGACAAATTTAACACTTTAGATGTTACAATTGTATATTCTTCATTCGACGCATCAATTTCAACATTGCGATCATCTGACCACCGGAAATTGCATATACGAATCTGGCTATTATCAGATAAATCGTTAATAAGCTGTTTTAAATCCGCCTCATTACCGCCGAGACGAAGCGTAATGGTTGCTGAATATATCCCCGTATTACCTGTCGATTCTTCCAAAAACAAAGAGCCGGACAGTCCGCTTCCTGTCGATTCTTCTCCTTCGGATTCAGTATCCTCCATATCGATAAATGCCCCGGATGTCTCCTCATTTATTACCTCCTCCAAGGCTTTGTATGAATACTGGTACGGTTCTAACGAAGCTTCATCATTTGGCGAATCGATTGTAAGATCATATGCCTGTAATGAATAATTAAGCGCCATAGCCGTGAAATACTTATCAATTTCATCATTGGTCATTCTCGGAAAATATTTTTCCCGCGCTTTTGATATATCCTCCTCCATCTTTGTATGTTCAGCTTCAAGCATTGGCAGCATGCCAATTTTCATCTCATTTAATTCCTGATCATCCTTTTGCGCAACAATCTCATTTGATATCTTCTTCATATCCTTTAATACAGGATAAATTCCCCAATACCCGATACATACAACAATTACAAAGATAGAAAGCATGACAAGTAATTTTTTGTCCTTTTCGGTCATTTCCATTTTCATCTGCAATCCTCCTATCTGCCAGCCGATTCCGCAAGCGTACATATCACATGAATATCCCACATATTTTCATTTTCAATAAAAGAATAACCGGTATAATCTACATTGCTGAAAATATCCTCCATGCATAAGGATTTAATAAATAAATTAATATTATCTACCGTATCCGACTTTACAACCATAGATATCACACCAATATCCGCATCAAATGATTCATACGTAACCTCTGCATATAATGCCGCACACTTATCTATCACTTTCGTTACATTATCATTACATACCGGATATGTATAAATATTATCTTCAATATCATTGATTGCATTATACTGACTTTGCAAATATGTATTCTGCTCTATCAAAACATTGTATCTTGCAACCTGCATCTGAATAACCGGATCTTCATTATATTCCTTTATCTCATTCAATGATTTCCTTTTCATATTACGTGCGGTCAGACTGACGGCAAGAAGCATCAACATAACAGCCAATGTTGACAAAATAAGTATCGGATACTTTCCTATCCCTTTCTTAGTTGCACTGCGGCTGACGCTTTGCCAATAACGCAAAAGCAAATTCTGAGATTTTCCGTTTCCTTCTATCACAAGACCGCTTGTAGCATGCAAATGATATTGAATGTCAATATTCGGTGCACATATGGAAGAAGCGTCAAACAACACAATCGATGTTTGAATGCCTTGCTGTATTATCGCACTTTGATACATGGAAAGCTTGTATGGTTCGATACCGGCCAGCACAACCGCCTCCAATGGAAAGTCAATCTGATGTGCCTGCATAAATTGTCTCACATTACTAACTGAGCGTGCGATATCAAACGCATAATCCTCCGTTCCCTGTTCATGGAAGCATCTTGCACTATTAAAATAATAAAAAGTTCCATCTACCCAGAGCAACGTTGTAATTGTCATTTTTTCAGCAATCTGAAGTACAAACGTTTTGTATGTTTTTCCGATTGTCATTTCGGTCAGACGAATCAGGCTGCTTTCTCCTGAATAAATCGCCTTGATTTTTACTCCGATCTGGGCAAAAATATCCACATATTCTTTGATAAAATCAGGATAGATACCGTCAACATAAAGCTTGCGCAGCTTTCCGTTCATTCCGATATTTTTGTATCCATAGATAAATGTCTCATCTCGTCGAAGCTCAGAAAACTCCCGATCCACAAATTCAAGCGTTTTCTTTTCATTCATCACAGGTATCTCAATGTTTTTTCCAAGAAACTTGGTACTGTTAATCACAATCGTTACATCTTTACGTTCCAGATGGTTTTGAAACCAGAAATCTTTCATAAAGCTGATAAACGACTCCTGATCCATAACCATTCCGTTAATTATACTTCCTTCCGGTGCTTCTCCGAAATATGTATCCGTAACCGATATTTTATTTTGTCCCGGCTTACCGACAACTACACGTATCTGCTGATTGGCTAAATATAATACTGTACTCACGTTTGTTCCCCCCTCGCTATTGATATGAAGTTGACATTGACTGATACGAACCATAAATCGGCTGAATTACCGAGATAATTATAAATCCGACAATCACAGCCATCACAACAATCATTGCAGGTTCCAGATAAGAAACCAATTTATTTAATGCCATTTCAGAATCATATTCCATCTGATTTGCTATCGATACAAGCATGGAGTCAAGTGCTCCCGTCTCTTCACCGACCATAACAGAGGAAGAAAGCTTCTTTGTAAATCCGTCCACGCGATCAAGCGAAACACTTAACATTTCACCGGCTCTGACTTCAGCAATCACTTGTTCAAACTGTTTTTCGATATATCTGTTTCCGATTGTATTTTTTGCAATCTGTAAACAATTAATGATTGAAATTCCTGCTGAATACAAGCTTGACATCGTTCTGGCAAACCGTGCAGTATAAATGACCTTACGAAGCTTACCAATCACGGGCAGTTTTAATTCAAGCTTGTCTTTTCCATATCGAACAGACGGTATTGAAAAAAGAAGTTTAAATACAACATACGCTATAATGGCAAACAAAATAATCAAATACCATTTCTTTTTTACAAAATTACTTATATTAAGTAACGCAGTTGTTGATTTCGGCAATGTATCCATCTGCGAAAACAGACTTTGAAATTGTGGAATCACATAACCCATTATTATTGCAACAACAACGACAATCAAAACACATAAAATCTTCGGGTATGTCATGGAGCTTTTTATTTTTTGTGTCAGCTTATATTCTTTATTGTAATATTCTGCCATTTGTAATGCAATCTGATCCATATTACCACTCGACTCTGCACTTTTTATCATATTGATAAACAAAGGCGGAAACGCGTCTCCCTGTGCGGATATAGCATCGGAAAAGGCCATCCCCGAACGCACGAGCTTTAATATTGCGGCATATATTTCTCTTTCCTTCGGCTTAATTGATTCATCCTCCGAGATAATTCGCAGAGCCTTTACCAAAGTGACTCCTGCTCCAAGCAACTCACCGACATTTCTTGAAAATTCTGATATCATGTTGGATTTCAGTCGCTTGGAATTTTGCTTCTCTTCTTTTGCTTTCGCGGATATAAGAAATAGATTATTTGCTTTAATTTTTTCGTGTAAATCCATCTCATCCTGTGCAGAAATTGTATCAATCACAGTTTTTCCGTTTACATCCTTCGCCTTATAACGATAATTAATCACGGCTTTTCCTCCTTTGCAACATAATTAATGTATACGAATGCTATGAATATAATCAATGTAACGTTGCACAAGCTGTGCACCAAAATTCATTATGAGAGCAATATAGATTCCTGCACTTAAAAACGGACCGAATGCAAATTGATCCTTACGTCCTTTTTTCTTTGTCACAAGACATATTACTGCGTAAATACTTCCCGAAACAATTCCAATCAAGCAAGCGGCAACATTCCCCTTCCATCCGAGCAAAAAACCGGATGCAAACATTAATTTGACATCTCCGCCTCCAAAACCGTTAAACAGAGCCAATATCAGCATTGGTACACTAACAACAAACAAACCAATAATACGCTCTTTCAATCCGGGACCATCCAATATGAAATATGAAACAATACCTAAACATAACAATGCATAATTAAACTGAGGCGGGATTTCCTGTGTATCAATATCAATAAATGTAATAAGTGCCAAATCGCATGCAACAATAAATACAAAAAGCGACTCTATACTGACTCCATAGAAAAAAACATCCAGACAGGCAATTGTACCTCCTAACAATTCGACCAAAAGCGGACGAATCTGCATTTTTTTTCCACAATATCTGCATCGATTTTGGAAAAGCATTCGGGAAATAATAGGAAATACATCCACCCACTTCTGCTCATGTCCACAAAATTTGCAATTGGATCTGCGCGTAAAAATTTTCTGTTTATTCGGTAAGCGTTCAATCACATAATTCAAATATGAAAACACTACAATTCCCATCAAAAATACAATCAAATATATCATTACGTTTAAAAAAATCACCATTATTACTCTCCGTTATATGTTTTTATGTGTAAAATATAGTTTATTTTGTATGAATCACCGGTTTGAGCATTGTATTCATAAATTACCTGAAATCCATTTCTTTCATATATAAATCCTAATATTTTGCGTGATTTTTTGTCATATGAAGTTAATGTGATATAGCAATCATCCATTTCAAGATACTCACAAATATCCTGCTGTATGCCTTCCCTCATGCCATCCTTACGAGTACTGTCAAAAATAGTATTGTTATCCGCATATGCATAGATATCATACATTTCAAGTGCGAGTTTTACATTCTTTGCTTCTCGAAAAGCAAATCTTAATTCTGTTTTGAATCTTGCATACATCATTACAGGAACACTCAGTAACAAAACAAATACAACAAGAAGAAAGATTTTAAATTTGTTAGATTTGAAAAAGCTTTGCAATGCACTTCTCATAATACCCTCTCCTCTATTCATTGTTAACTGTGATTTTATTCATGTCAGCATCCGAAAAATTATAGCATTCAATATATTCAACATTTGTGTATGTTCCGTATTTCTCACTCGATAATGTACAAGTCATTTTAATTATATTTGGATTGTAATCTCCCAAAACCTGTTCAAACTTTAATTTCTCTATGCGATATCCCATATAAGCTTTTGTATCAAACATCCAGTCTTCTGCCGGTATTTCATGACCATCCGTTGCATCATTCACAGCATAATAGTGCATCATAAAATATCCGTCTCTTGCTTCAATATATACTTGTGTGCCGGTATGATTATAAAATTCTATTCGTCCGTTCTCATTTCCTGCCGAATCCTTACCGATTATTACCGCATACATAAGAACATCCTCTGTTCCATTGGAATTCTTACGGATTAGATTTGTTGTCATTGCCCCTTCGATCTCACCCTTGATTTTCGTTGCAATAATATCCGAAACCTGTATCGTGTTTGTAATGCTCTTTGCACTATAATATACACTTATTACATTTGAAATAACCTTTGTTGCCGCAACCATAAACAAGCTGATTAATGTAAATGTTGTAATCAACTCAACAAGCGTTGTGCCCCGGTTTTTTATTCTGTTTTCGCTTGCTTTTGTATGTTTCATAATTATTCCTCATATCGAAAACGTATTTGGTGTAAATCTGCATCCACGCACTCATAATAATCAATCACAGCATGTTTCATCATTAGATTCGTCGCTTTAATATTGCGGTCAGCATCTTCCTTCACACAAAGCTTAATTGATACTCCATCAATCTTTGTAAATCCCTCTTTCTGGTTTGTATTGTCTGTAGCAAGAACTTTTTTTGTGTACATTTGCTCATTCAATATGTGTATTTCATTATCTAAATCCTTGCTTTTTTTTACCATCTCATTTGACATTCCTACAATATGAACCATACATTCGACAATTACCAAAACAAGTATTGTAAAGCCTACCAATACCTCAACCATTGTAGACCCTTGATTTTTACTTTTTTGTTTCGTGTAAATTAAATTCATAGAATCACCTTAATCTCGTTCCTGAAAATTCCATTTCCAATGCTCATCTTCATCAATTGAATATCCCGAAGGATTAACGATTTCCAGTGCTTGCGACGTATCTATCTCACCGGAAAGTGTTGTTGACGGATAATTACTTACACTTAACGTAAAGTAGTTTCGCATAATTGCACTTTGGTCATCTTTCGTAACATGAACCTCAACACAAAGCAATGTTTCTTCCTTCATCAACAAAACATCTTCATTTTTCCAATATACACACAGTGTAATATCACTTGTCTGCGCCTCGTACCTCGACGAATCTCCACCTGATAAATCGAGAGTAAACTCTCGATAGCTCAACTTATTTTGCTCCTCTGAGTATTCTGCTTTGTATCCCGGCCAGTTTTCTTGAAATAAATTATACCGAAGGTAAAACCATAATGAATTTTCTCCATTTGATACACGTTCCAAAGCTAGCTTTTCCTCCTCATAAGATGCAAAGTTTAGTTTGGTAAGCTCCTGTTCAAGTTCAATACTTAACGATTTTGCTAATTCCTTACATTGTCTGCTTGTAACCTTACGCACCGCAGAAGCATATAATGAATAACATACAAGCAATAATGATAAGCAAAAGGCAACAACTACAACTGACACAATAATTGCAATCAACATTGCTGAGCCTTTATTATGTTTTGACTTTTGCATTGTTCCCCTCCTTACCTATCATAAATCAACCAAACTACCAACTCCGTCTAAAGTAAGTTCATAATAGTCTGTCCACTCGCCTAAGCCAAATTGATCAACTGTTGCAAAACGAACTGTCACCGTTTGTTTCGGTTCTGTGATAAAATATTCTTTTGCATCAATTGTAAATGAACCGTGCATAAGTGCATCAACTGCATCGTAATCCATACAAATTGACTTATATTCTGTCCACTTCATATTGTTATTTTCATCAAATACAATCATCTGTACCATAATCAAATCTGAATTTGATGTCAGATTATATGTAATATTCATTGTATCAAAATCATTTGTCTCAACTGTTGCAGATACTTTTGGCATTTCTGTCAGAACCGCATCATAAGAATCATCAATGGTAAATACATCTTCAATATACATATTATCATAGTATGAAATATAGCATCCAATCGGTGAATTGACATATGCAGCTTCATCAACATCTACACATGCCTGCACCGTAACCTTTCCAAAAAATTCGTTCGACTCATAAGGAAGGACAAGTAAAAATCCATCCTCCGTTTTGCGAATACTTGCACATTTGCTAAAACAAACTGTCTGCACGAACGAAGATTGCTCTTCTGTTTCATAGTCAGTCTCTGAAGCATCAACTGTAATTTGAGTTTCAAGTTCTCTTGTGAAAGGTAAATCCACAATGTCATTTTCACTGTCAAATGTTCCTAAATATTTCCAGAAATCATATGTATCTCCAAACACACCTGTAATTCTTCCAGAATCAAAACCTATGTAATAAACATCAAAAACTGTATTGTATCCTTCCAACCGTTTTACGATTGAAATTTTTCTAACACAATCATTCATTATGTGCAAATTATAAGTATCCGCATAATCGCATTCCTTTAAAATAATTGCCCGCTGTCTAATTTTCTTGATGCAATCGTCAGTCTCATACAAAGACCAATTGCTTCCATCATAGTATTCATCAATTGTATCCAAACATTGCTTGTCTACAAATGCCGGCATGTCAACAATCACTTGCGGAATCTGAATCCATAAATAATTAACGGTTTTACCATTTGCATCTTCATCAGACCATGCTGAATTCAAATATTTATCGCCAGTTCTTCTCACGGCGATTTTAAACCATTTTCCTGCATAATCAGATAATTTTACGTTATTTCCTAACACGCAAGTTGCATAATCCAACGTGTTACCATCCATAACAAGTGGTGTATTCTTACTTGCAATCGTAATTCTTGCACCAGAATTCCAATATGTTAATTCGTCGCTCGGATTCGAATCTCCCGGATTTGCAACATTTGTTTGCTCACCCTCACAGAAATCAAAAATTGCAACTGCAAGTTCATAGTTTCCATCGCAAGACTCCATGAAGTTATCTGATACAGAAAGAGTAATTCCCTCTTGATTAAGTTCAGTTTCGGAGATAGGCTCATTGGAATCAACATCAAAATGAATTGCTGTTGCAGCTATCGCCTCCAAGCGTTGCGGTACAGTAAGAACATATTCCGCCCCCGGTCTGCTGTCACGATAAACCTCCTGACCATATTTGGCAATTGCTTTCACGGCAAATTTTAATTCGTGCTCTCCTTCGAACCGCGATAAATCAATAATTTCTGTATGATTATCCTGTGAATCGTCAATCGCATTAGGATATATGTTCTTCTCATAACAGATATCATACGAAACAGAACCATCCAACAGGCTTACCGGCTTACTTACAACAATCTTATAGTAAGCAACTGCCTGTTTTTCACTAGCTACCTGTATTGGAGAAAAACTGACGGCATATACTAAAGAATCTTTATTTGTCGTGCCATTATCATATTCAGAAAGCCGAACACCATCAACCGGGACAGAACTTAAGCTGACCTTGGATTGAAATTCTTTTTCACCGGAATTAGCCAAGATATGTATATTGGCCTCCTTATCGTATCTACCCTGTCTTGTAACAATCAGCTTAAGCTTTGCATAATCCCAAACATCCGAAACATCTTCAAAACTGACCGTATTATTTGAAACATTTGTCTGTTCACCGAGCAAATCGAACGAACCATCCGTATTGATTCCAAGCAGTTTCGTATCATAAACGGCATTTTCATAGTTCTTATCAATATCCCAGCTAAATGTGTAAATCAAATTCCCCGATGTTGAAACCTCGTAAAAATCTGAAATTTCAGGCATTTCCTGCATTGGGATTTTATACGAAGTACTCATAACACTCTGCATATTTGTTTCAATATAATTTGAGACTGCCTGATAGGATGCACAAGCAAATACGGTTGCTCCCTCACGATTAAATGCTACAATTCCGTCTCCTTTTCCTTCAGCAGCGAAAAGTTCTCCATAGTTTTTGCAACGAAGAACCTTCATATCATTTATCGCACAAATTCCGCCTGCATAGCCGGAACCTTTTGACGTTACCGTACCATAGTTTACACAATCTGCCACTCGTCCTTCTGTTGAATCAACCTTTTGATTATATCCGACGATACCTCCGACATTTCCTTCTTCGGCAGTTACTGTTGTACGATTTACAAAAAATCCGATTTTGGAATCATCATTGTGAACAGTATTTTTGCCAACAATACCGCCGACTGTATCATGTCCACTGACAGATCCGGTTACTGTAATTTTATAGTCATCCTCTGCCGAAGCTGTCACAATCACACCATCATTAATTCCGGCAACACCACCTACATTATCTCCTGTAGAAGAAATATGAATATCACCAATATTATGCACAAGCAAAATAATACCTGACTCCCCATTATAGGCGGCTACTCCGCCTGCTGCACCTGCACATACAACAGATATATTATTAACAGACGGATTCTGAATATATCCATAATTTTCAGCCACAAGTGCACCTGCCATTTCCTGTCCGGTTACCGATACACCATCAGCCATACAATTTTTTATCATCGCATGCTTTTGGTTGATTCCGCAAAGTCCGGCAGCATAATTCTTCGCATCTGAGTAAATCACGGAAGCCGAACAATTTAAAAGATACCCATTATTTATTTCGCAAATTGAACCACTGTAATTTCCCTTTGATGCAATAATTGATAATAAATCCGCTGAACAGTTTTCCAGCACAGTCCTAAATCCAACAGTGCCAATAATTCCACCGGCATATGAATAAAAACTGTTATTTGCATCCGCAATATCCTGATTGGCAAATATAGGTGTGTTATTCGTCGTATTCTTGATATAGAGCCGGCTTTCTTCGTTACAAAATCCAACGATACCTCCGACACAGATATTACCCTCGATTTTTTTTAGTCTGTTTACCTGATTTGCTGATGTTTGTCCGTTTATTACAAAAGCAACATCCGAAACATTAAGATTGCTTGTAAGTCCTGCTATCGAATCAATCGTATCAACAACGTTATACTGTGCAGTTAGAGAACCGCTATTACCCGTAATCGCATTCACAATCTGCTTTGAAAGATCATTTACATAACCATATTCCGTACCCGTATCCGAATTATCAATCAACAGATTGTAGCCGATAAATCCTCCTACAAATGCATTACCACTGACAATTTCTTCTGTGTTATTTGCACTGTAGCTTGTATTGATTGCATATTTTCTTTCAAAAGCCGGCACATCAACCGGAGGCTCATTCGGCTTGGAAGATGCAGCTTCATAGTATTCATATTTATGAATGGTTCCAAGCTGTAGATTTTCTACATCCGACGGGTTATCACCGATAATCTGGAACTGACCGGTAATTGTTGCCCCCGGCAAAATCGTATTATTATATATAAACTGCGGAACAATTATTAATTTCCCGTTTTTATGTTCATAGCGAATCCAACCACTGTATACTTCAAAATCACGACCGTTTACATCGATTTCAAAGCCCCAGCCTTCAATCGTTTTATCGGAAGTATTCGTAATAGAATAATTATATCCGGCGATATATTTTCCGGTCTCATTTTGCCATACACCGTATGGTGTAAGTGATACCGTAAAATCACGATTCGTTTGAATTGTCAAAGTTCGGGCTTTTACCGCACGTAAAATATTATCCACATAAAGACGAGCCTCTGAATTTGTAAACTTAAAATAATCAATACTTGATTTTGTATAAATTGAAAAATCAAGACTGCCTCCCGGCAAATAATCATTTTCATTCATCGGAATAATAATCAATTTGTTATTACTGATCAGGAAGGTATGATTTACTGCCTGGCACAAACGAACTTCCACCCCATCCGGAATATCAATCTCAATTCTCCAATCCGAAACAGATGCGCCGTTTTTTGGCACTGCTGATATCGAATATTGAGAAATGATATCGACTCCGTTTCCATCCATATAAGCATTCGTTCTGTCAAAAGACAATGTAAAATCATTCGTTGGTGTCTCTGTCGGA
This sequence comes from Eubacteriales bacterium, assembly GCA_030533235.1. Classification (GTDB taxonomy): domain Bacteria; phylum Bacillota; class Clostridia; order Lachnospirales; family Lachnospiraceae; genus Coprococcus_C. Next base: position 50,865 of record JAUNJN010000011.1, read on the forward strand.
TTATCCGGTATGATAGGCGCAGGCGTATCCGTCACTTCGTCATCTGTTACTTCCGGTATTGTAGGTGCAGAATATACAGGAATATCTGTTGTACTTGCCGTATATCCCGATGTATTGATAATATTTCCGCCCAGTATACCACCAACAAAATATCCGCCGGATACACTGCTTGGACTTGCCTCGATTGTCTTTGCCGAACCATCACCGGACTGTAAAAGATCAAGCGATGCGTTAAATCCTACATATCCGCCTACAAAGCACCCATGCTCTGTCCCTCGGACAAAACCACCATCCGCTACGTAATCTTCAATAACCGCCTGCTCGTCATTGTATCCGACAATTCCGCCTACATAAGATGTACCGGAAATATTGCTCGAAATATAAATCTTTCGTTCATCAGCGGATGCTGTTTCGATGATTTGTGTCTTATCCATTGTATCACGAAGTGTATTACCGATAATTCCGTTGTTATATCCGGCAATACCGCCTACATAATCCCCTGAAAAACTCTGTTTTAATTTCATCGGCAGCTGACTGCTGTCAATATTACTGTCACAGTTATAAATCCAGCCTGTATTATATCCGGAAACACCGCCTGTATAACAATCCACAGCAAAAACAAAGCCCTTGTTCTCCCAATTACGTATTTCCGAATTATAATGAACATCACGTTTCGGGGTAGCAACCGTTTCCAGAGCTTCAATTTCATCCTGTTCTTCTTCTAAATCAGCATTACAACCTGCAATACCCCCTACATATTTTACGCCAATAACATTTGCTGTGTTTACGGATTTTTCATTTTCCGAGCTTCCGTCAACCGGTCCAAGGTTGCAGCCTGTAATACCACCGACAAAGGAATGACCAAATACATAGCCGACATCGCCATCTTCACTCTTTGTAGAGCAATTCTTAATTTTGCCATAATAGTTGTATCCGACTATACCACCAACATAAACACCGTTTAAGTGCTCATCAAATAATGTGTTTATATCTGCCGCATCATATTTCGGAGTACTCACGCAATCAACTATTTGAAGTAAATTTGTATTCTTCGAGCCATCATCTGCTTCATATAAATTTGCCGCATAACCAATAATTCCACCTATGAATCCGCTCTTTAAAGCGTCAACATTGTTAGTGCCGATTTTGTCACGTGCATAAACTGCACCTGTATTCTTACAATCCTTTATTGTTACGGAAACAAATCGATCACTTGGAATTCGAACCTCACCAATAATGCCACCAACATATTTAATTCCGGTTACTTCTGCTTCGTTTTTTAAGTTTAAGAGTTCAACAGACGGCACTGCATAACCACCTGAATACGCGTCATTTAGTACTTGTAAATATCCGACAATGCCACCTACGTGTTCCTTACCAATAACAGAACTTTCCTTATCTTTTTCATCACTTGTACTCAACACTTCAAGATTAAATAACACTCCTGCATCCGGGGCAAATGTGCAGACGTTTACACCGCAAAATGCACCAACCTTATCACTGTTACTATATACTTTTGTTTGATCCAGTGTTATGTCGTGCATTATTCCATAATTTGTACAAATTAGCCCTACTGGCTTTTGTCCTTCATCTGCACCTTCATAAAGGAAAGCAGCCGCATTGTTTACTTCTGAAATATTCAACCCTGTAATTGTATACGAGTCACCATCAAACTCATCGTTTGCACCAAGCTGCTTAATTGAAACAAACTGGTTTTCATATCCTTCAGGTACAGTAACACCTGCCTTCTTTGTATCAAAATAATAACCATTGTTTACAAACTCGCTCCAATTAATATCATTCGTCAACTGATATAGAATAGATGTATTTGCATTTTTGGAATACGTTGACCAGTATTTTGCAATTTTCGTTTCAGAAAAATCAGCCACATATCTAATATTATTCAGATGTCTTGCATTGGCAATCGCAAGCTTTGCAACATATCCTGAATCATCGGCATTTAATGACACTTCTGCAAAATATGCTGACTCTGTGTTACTTTGCTTAATAGCAGAGGCCTTAAATGCCAACCCATAAGCTTTTACCTCACAATAGATGTTATCAACATCAAGGCCAAATCTGTGGAAGCTGTATGTAGACATAAATTTGGAAGCCGCAGAACTTAATTCAATCGAGTTCTCTTGCACGCCATCAGTCAACATAATATCCATCGCATTACCATAAAGATTTGTATTTGCCTGAAAATCCGCTGCATCAAGTAAGATTTCAATTTTATCTGAACTATTTACCCATGCTAAAATTGACATTTCTCCTAAATTGTGTGAAACAATGCTGTCACTCGCAGCCTCATATCGATTACGAGTAACCACACACTTTTGGGCCTCTTTGTTTGCCTCATTTTTTAGTTTCGATCCATCCAAAGTGAAGGAAAGAAAATCCTTATCCGGCTCATCCGCATCTCGAATTATAACATCGTAACTGAGCGATGAAAGAGCACCATTTGCATTGCTAACACCAAATGACAAATATAACGTCTGTTCGTTATGAAGCTCCAATTCTGAAATTGAAATCGATTTCTGTCCTCCCTTTATTGACTTTGAAAGCGTATCAACGCCATAATAACCTGTCATACGAAGCTTACGTGCAGCTTCCTGTCGGTCAAGAATACTGATATTACCTCTGTCGCTATCGCTTTCTGTGTAAACAAATCGTGAATATTCAGTTGTTCCATCCGTTGCAAATTTGTCTGTGAAAAGGACAGAAAAGACCTGACCGTCCTCAAGCGAAAACTCGATACAGATTGTCTCATTTAAGAGGCTCTGATCATAAATATAAGAATCAAGCAATTCAAACACAAACGGAGCAGTCTCACTATTTGTGTCTGCCCCCTGTAAATATCTGCTATAATCACCCTTATCTGCGCGCACACAGACAAGGGATCCTTTATTTTCGGACATCCAAATATAATGCTTATCTGTCGCTGCCATTTGATCAATATCCTGCGTAAGCAACAATCCATCTTCTGCTGTAATTTTTTCTACAGGTACTTTGGATGCCCCGGCTTCCGAAACACGTTCACTAAAATCCTGAAGGGTGCCATTTGCATTATATTCTGATAACTGATTTTGTGCAGACAAAAACATCGTCTCAGCATACTCATTGACACGATTAAAATCCGACCAATCCGTCCATGACAAAAGTCCTGAAACAGAAATTGTCAGCATAATGCTAAGAACGACCAACGTCACAAGCAGCTCTACCAACGTAAATCCCTTGTTTGACCCTGCATAATGTTTCTTAGATGTTATATGTAAATTATTATCGAAAGCTTTATTTTGATTGTTCATACCAGCATTCCTCATGTCACTAAATTACACAAAATCTAACACCTTATTATACAATTTTTACGACCAAAAATCAATTATTTCGACATAATTTCAAGCGCAATTTGTGCAGGTGTTTTACCTGATACATCCACGTTGATGTCACCTGCCAGAGCATAGTACGGATCACGCACGGCAAGCATCTTACAAATCTTTGCATAAGGGTCCTCGCAGTCAAGTAACGGTCTGCTTGTATCTCCCTTTAATCTGTCATATATTATATCGGCGCTTGCCTGCAAATAATAGACGGTTCCAAGCTCTTTCAATAAACTTCTGTTTTCCGCACGAAGAGGCAACCCTCCACCTGTACTTATTACATAATTTCCTTGTTTCTCTGCAAGTCGTTTTATGAAATCCGTTTCTAAATTACGAAAATATTCTTCCCCATGCTCTGCAAATATTTGTGATATCTTCATCCCATTTTCTTCTTCAATTGCCGCATCAGTATCTAAAAATTCATATCCGTATCGTTTTGCTATTTCTTTTCCTACGGTCGTTTTTCCCGTTCCCATGTATCCGATTAAAATAATTTTTTGTCCATACAATCGCTCACAAAGCTTGCGATATACAATCTTTGCCTGTTCTTCCGATACAGACACATGATTCCATAGCTCATACGCCATAATCCCCTGATATAACAGCATTTTCAGACCATGAAAGCATTGTATTCCCATAGATTTCAACACTTTCAGAAATGGTGTCTCGGAAGGGTTATATATCAAATCCACACCGCAAGATGCCATACTATAAAAGCTTGTATCGGTAATCAACGGAAGACCGTCTTCCGGTTTTAAACCAACCGACGTACATTGCAACATCAAATAAGAATCCCTCGGTATTTCCCGATAAGCATCAGCAGCTATCGGTATCACTTTATCACAGTCAAAAATTGTGTTCATATCTTTGGCAAGCATATCTGCTTTTTTTAATGTACGATTAACAATATACACCTTCTCCGCACCATATTTCAGACACATGAACAATACGGCACGCGCCGCCCCGCCTGCCCCAAGCATAATAACCTTGGATCCTTTTATCTGCACGCCTTCACTAAAAACAGCACGGGCAAGTCCCGGCATATCCGTATTGTATCCTATAAACCCACCTTGCGAGCGGACAAGCGTATTCACAGCACCTATCGCTTTGGCATCCGAATCCACCTCCACAAGATAATCCATCACGTCCTGTTTATACGGAACCGTTATATTAAGTCCAAGCATCCCCGTATCATATGCAGCCTTCACACATAATGATAAATCTTCGCTCGATACTTCAAACGGCAGATATTTTTCATCCAAACCAAATATTTCACTCAAGGTATCATGAATCACCGGCGACAATGTATGTTTAATCGGATTACCAAAAATACCGATATAATTTTTCGCTTTTACATTTTTATATTCCTTTAATAAACAATTTGAAAGGATTACATTTTCCATAATAACACCTCATCCTTAAGAAATAAGAGCTGTTTCACATAAAAGTAAAACAGCTCCTGAACATTCGTGTGATTTACTTTCTAAGGCCAAGCTTCTCAATCAACTCTCTGTAACGATTGATATCCTTATCCTTTAAATATGCAAGAAGATTTCTTCTCTGACCAACCATCTTAAGAAGACCTCTTCTTGAGTGGTGATCCTTTGGATGAGCCTTAAAATGCTCATTTAAATCGTTAATTCTTGCAGTAAGAAGTGCAACCTGTACCTCCGGTGAACCTGTATCACCCTCACATCTTGCATACTTCTCCATGATTTCTTTCTTCATCTCAGTAGTAATCATGTCATATCCTCCTAAAATAAATGTTGTCCTATTACTGGGTAAAGGTCGGAGTGATCCATTTACTAAGTAACGGCTTGATTATATTATCATATTCAAGTTATGTTGTAAACCCTAAAAATATGACTTTTCATCTATAAAAAAAATATGTATAATATACGGTAGTTTGACAGTTGAATAATAAAAAAATCCTTGCAGGCCTTGTAAAGCCTGT
>JAUNJN010000048.1 GCA_030533235.1 Eubacteriales bacterium
CCTGAAATTCGCTGCAAACACAATCGGAAGCTTCATATGAATAATCTCTTGTGCTATCTCTACGGATCTATGCACCATTCTCCTATTATAATAGTCTGCATCTTCATCCTCAAAACTACTGTCAGCAAATCTTAATATAGTAAATGGATTGTTCAAATAAAGTCTTTGAATCTCACCGGCAATATCTTTGACATTTCGTCCTCTCCAGCACTTTTTTAATCCAAGTGCCGGATCTGTACAGAAACTACATTTTCTGGTGCATCCGATCGATGTAAGCAACATTTCTTCCCGATATGGGTTCGCACATATCTGTTCATTATGCGGGAAAGAATCCCTCATCTGTATGTATTTATATATCTGCTTTGTTTCAAGTCTGAAATTCACAGCATCAGCATTATCATCAAACGGAAATACTCTATCACAAATATCTATATCTCCATACTTTTTTAATACATCCGCATAATTGCAGGCTGTATATCCCCAGATTATTATCTTCAGGTTATCGTCAAGCATTTTTACTCTATGTATAAAATCCATAATAACTGCTACGGAACTACTCATATATTCATATCTGAAATCAAAAACACTTATATATAACACATCGAATTGTCCGTTTGCAACAAACGAAATCGCTTTTTCCACCTGATTAAAATATCCAAGACAAGCCTCATATCCTTTGTCGCGCAAGTACTGATATAAATATTCGGCACTTAAATGCTGCTCCATGTATTCATTATTATCTTGTAAAGAAATTATTGCATACATAAATATCACTTCCTATTTCTTTGACTTCACATACCTAAAAAGCCTTGACGGACGATGTCCTGCATTCCCGGTCATCTTCCCGGTATCCTCCAGCTTTTCTGAAATTGTTCTGCGAAATGCAGGTGCCAGAAGTTTTTCGCCAAGTATCTTTTCATACACCTGCTGCAGCTCGCTCATTGTAAACTCCTCAGGCATCATATGAAACACAATATCCGTATAATTGATTTTCCCACGCATACGCCTGATTGCCTCTTCAATAATATTCTCATGGTCAAATGCCATCTTTAGCTCTTTGATGTGATTCACATCCACCCATGTGGCATCTTTAATCTTTGCCTTCCTTGTATCCAGCAACGAAATGTACGCACAACTTATTACCCGCATTCTCGGATCTCTGTCCACCTCCCCGAATGTATATAATTGTTCGCTATATACATTCGTTAGTCCGGTTTTATTCTTCAACGTTCTTTGCAAGGAATCTTCAAATGTTTCCCCTGCCAGAACAAATCCCCCGGGCAGACTGTAACAATCCTTGTATGGATAACTATCCCGCTTGACAAGTAATACCTTAAGCGACTGCTCATCTAATTTGCGGTAATTATCTGTATTATCTTTTTCGATTCCGAATATAACTGCATCCACAGTAACTGCAACCGGTGGAAATTGGTTTGGATTATAATCTCGTAAAAAATCCTGTTCTTCTTTGCAGGACGGCTTATATTTTTGCATTCTATCATCTCCTTTATATATTTACACTATGTTATTATCGTTTTGTTATTATCAGAATAATATAAAGTATGGATATTGTCAACTATTTTTATCAAGCGGCTTATCGGAATGGTTTGCACAACGGAATGAAGACATTTTTATTTGTACAATCTGCCGAGGCACTGTATCAACAGGGGCTTTTGACACCCGAATCCTATGCAATAAAAAAAGGTTAAATATATTTGAATTCCAAACCCAAATATATTTAACACTTTTTTGCCATCATCCATACAGAAGCTTACGGTTAAACACTCTAAGTACCAAAATTACTTTACCTTATGATACGACAACACCTGTGCCGATATTCCCGGCATACGTACCCGGAGCGTATTATTGGAAACCGGATATGATTTTGGTTCCAAACTGTAACCGGCTTCGGTTGTAAGAATCTCGCTGCGGAGCACTGCACCGTCCGGTACACCAAGTCTTCGAACATGAAGCTCTAACTCGCATTCTTCGTAATCGTTATTAAGTACAACGACAACAGCTTGGTCGTCCGTAAACCGTCCGTAGCTGACTGTCTTATATGCCGCATGAAGAAACATCACTGAACCCTGCATAATCGCATCCAAACGCTTGTGTATCCGAATCATGTCTCTATGGAATGCAATCAGCTCCTGATCTTCTCTGCCCCACGGATAGGTTCGTCGATTGTCCGGATCCGTCCATCCACACAAACCTGCCTCATCTCCGTAATAAATCGTTGGAGCTCCGGGCCAGGTCATCTGGAACACAACGGCCTCACGGAACACACCCTTATTCACATTTTCATTGGCAGTCTCTGCACCAAGTGTATGAATACGCCCGACTCTTCGGTTCGTACGGGTTAAAAATCTCGAGTGATCATGATTGGAAAGCTCATTCATCGCTATCTCCAGAGAATTCTGGTTAAAACGAGACATATGGTGACGAAGTGCCCCGGTAAATGCATCCGGATTACCAAGCAAATCACCGCGGAATTCATCACTGTGCTTTTCCACACCGGTCAAAAACCATGTGATCGGCTCCATAAACGCATCATAATTCATAACCGTATCCCACTGATCACCAAGCAACCAGGCTTTCGGATCGCCGTAATGCTCTGCCAGAATTATTGCATCCGGATTTGCTGCTTTCACGCGATCACGGAAATCCCGCCAGAATTGATGATTAAACTCTTCTGAATTGCCGAGATCTGCCGCAACATCCAATCGCCATCCGTCCGCATTGTACGGAGGTGATACCCATTTTTCCCCGACATGCAAAATATATTCATACAGTTCCTTTGATTCCTCGTAATTCAGCTTTGGCAATGTATCATGTCCCCACCAGCCATTGTAGGTTGGATTGTACGGCCATTGCCATTTATCCTGAAACCGGAAAAAACTACTATACGGGCTGTCGCAATCGATATACGCACCCTTCTCATATCCTTCCTGATTTTCGTATATACACTCGCGATCCAGCCACTTGTTAAAAGAACCGCAATGATTGAAAACCCCATCCAAAATAATACGCATACCGCGCTTATGAACCTCTTTGACAAGCTTTTGAAACAGTGCATTGCTTGCCTCAAGATTTTCTTTATTTGTCACTCGATCAATATATCTTGTTGATTCCTTATTGACCTTGCAGCCTTCCGGAAGACACTGACCTTCATCATGTATAATGACACCAAAATGCGGATCTACATAATCATAATCCTGAATATCATATTTATGATTCGATGGTGAAACAAATATCGGATTTAAATAAATGACATCGACACCGAGATCCTTCAAATAGTCAAGCTTATTAATTACGCCTTGTAAATCACCACCGTAAAATGAACGAACGTCCATATTATCCGGATATTTGAACCAATCTGTAACACGTCGGGTTCCCTCCCCAATATAGCAATACTCATTATCAAGTACGTCATTGGTCATATCGCCGTTACAAAAACGATCAACAAAAATCTGATAAAACACTGCGCCCTTTGCCCACTCCGGCACAAAAAAGTCGGGTGTTATACAAAAATCATATTCCGGATTTAATTTTCCCTGTGTGCCAAGCTTGTTGTAATAGCAGCTCACATTACCGGCACATACTTCATAATGATAGGAAATCACTTCATCGACGACAGGAATTGTAAATGCATAATAATCAAACAGTGTATCCGTGCTTTCGATATGCATCTGCTCCCGCTTGTCATTGTATATAAGAAATACAGAATCTACATTATCAACTGCAGTTCGGAATCGCAAGGTGACAGACTCACCCTTTTTTACTTCCGCAGGAGTGCGATACCGCGACGTTCCGTCTGAAAACAATGCACCAAAATTCAGTGCACTTTTTACATTGTGTACATATTCAAACACCTTACGTGCATTCTCACTTCCGAAATCCGCCATGGTGTTATCCTCCTGCCTTTACCCAAATACTATGTCCATTTTAATACATAATCAAATATTACACAAGAAAAAAAACAAAGAGAAAAGGACAGCCACCGTTCGACTGTCCTTTTCGGAGAAGGTATTTTTGTTACTTATGGGGTGTAGCAAAAAACTATATAATGTATTGGGGGGTTACAAGAATCATTATAACAAATTATTCTCATAAGTGTTGCCAAACAATTTATGAATTTTGATATTTTTTTGTTCATTTTACCAATCGTCTCGTCACTTCAGAGGCTCTTTTTCTCGTTTTTTGTGCACTATGCACAATAAAACTTTTTTCATACAGTAATAGTGAACAAACATTTACCCTTATGTTGTGCTTTCAGGATTAAACAAATCCGTTAAAAATGTATCATTTGTTTCATTTGTTTCAAACAATGCTTCAAACTCTGCGCGTTCGATACGTTCTTTTTCAAGAAGTAAATTCGCACATTTGTGAAGCACTTCTAAATTGGCCTCAATAATCGCTCTTGCTTCCGCATAGCAGCTCTCGATAATGTGATGTACTTCTTTATCAATCATCGTCGCCATCTTCTCACTGTAATTTCTGGCATGACCGAGATCTCTGCCAAGGAATACTTCCTCACTTTCGTTAACCTCATAGTTAATAAGACCAACCTTGTCAGACATACCAAACTTGACAACCATCGCCTGTGCCGTCTGTGTCGCCTGCTTGATATCCTGGGAAGCACCCGTTGTTATATCACCGAAAATAAGTTCCTCGGCAATTCGTCCGCCAAAACTCACCTGAATGTCCTGAAGCATCTTCTTTTTTGTAAGGAAAACGTTATCATTTTCAGGAAGCGGCATTGTATATCCGCCTGCACCGCGTCCGTTCGGAATAATCGATACAAGATGCACCGGTCCAACCTCGCTTAACAAATGGAACAAAATTGCATGTCCTGCCTCATGGTATGCCGTAATCCGACGTTCTTTCTCCGGAACAAGACGACTTCTTTTTTCTCCGCCGATACCAATTTTGACAAAGCTTTTGTCAACATCCTCTTTTTTGATATATCTGCGATTTGCCTTTGCCGCACAGATCGCCGACTCGTTCATCAGGTTTTCCAAATCGGCACCCGCAAAGCCTGCGGTTGTCCTTGCAATCTCATGTAAATCAACATCATCGCCCAATGGTTTGTTTCTAACATGAACCTTAAGAATTTCTTCACGGCCCTTAACATCCGGTCTGCCAACCATAACCTTACGGTCAAAACGGCCCGGACGCAAAATCGCAGGATCCAAAATATCTACACGGTTTGTTGCCGCAAGAACAATAATCCCGGAATTCGCATTAAATCCATCCATCTCAACAAGCATCTGATTCAGTGTCTGCTCACGCTCATCATGACCACCGCCAAGACCGGAACCACGCTTACGTGCAACCGCATCAATCTCATCGATAAACACAATACACGGAGCATTCTTCTTGGCATCCTCAAACAAATCACGCACACGCGATGCACCGACACCAACAAACATCTCCACAAAGTCAGAACCCGAAATCGAGAAGAAAGGAACACCGGCTTCTCCCGCTACTGCCTTTGCAAGCAAGGTCTTACCTGTACCCGGAGGTCCCTCAAGAAGAACACCCTTCGGAATACGTGCACCGAGATCATTGTATTTCTTAGGATTTTTGAGGAAGTCTACAAGCTCTGCCATATCTTCCTTTTCTTCATCCAGACCTGCAACATCCTTAAATGTCATCTTCTGATCCTTATCGGTCGCCATATGTGCACGGCTCTTGCCGAAATTCATCATCTTGCCACCACCGCCGGCACCACCGCCTCCGGTTGCCGCACCACTGATAAGCGACATAAATAAAAACAGAACAATGATTCCTATGACAACAATCGGAAGCCATGTCCAAAATGCACTCTGCCGTGTTACATCATGCAATGTCATCTCGGTGCCTCCGTCATTGTATGTTAAGACATATTTTTGAATTGTATTAACATCTGAAACATAAAACTGCTTTTCAGAAGCAGTCTGACGATATGTGATGCTTACAACACCGGTTGGGATCTCACTATTTTGGTAAATGTCAACATATGAGATCTTGTTATCAATTAAATCCGTTCGGAAATTATCTATTGTGTAAGTCTCATCTACATCCACACCATCTCTTTGCATCCACAAAATTACGCAAAAACCGATGAGAAAGATGAGAAGATAAAGTCCGAGTCCTTTTCCTGCGCTCTTTTTCATTTAGGTACTCCCTTCTTACTCCTCTATCACGCCGATATAAGGAAGATTGCGATATTTCTGTGCACAATCAAGTCCATAACCGACTACAAAACGATCCGGAACCGTAAAACAACACATATCCGGCTCGATTTCTACAATCCGACGCTCCGGTTTATCAAGCAATGTAATGATCTTAAAGCTTGCCGGCTTACGCTCGCTCATAAGCTTCACCAAATAAGAAAGCGTTCGTCCTGAATCCATAATATCCTCAACCAAGACAACATCTCTTCCTTCAATCGGCTCATCCAAATCCTTAATCAGCTTCACAATTCCCGAGGATGATGTTGCATTTCCGTAGCTGCTGACAGACATAAAGTCCATCGTAACAGGTATACTCATACGTTTTGCAAGCTCACACATAAAAAACACGCTTCCCTTTAATACACCGATTAAATGCACAACTCTCCCCGCATATTCTGCACTCAGTGCATCGGCAATTTCCTGAATACGATTTTCAACCTGTTCTTTACTGATGAGCACACTGATTTTCTCTTCCATTCTGTTCTCCTTTTCTTATGTATTGTACAACAAGCACATTTTGCGTCTGTGATTCAACTCTGTACTGATAGCTTTCCCGCAGTCCCACAACCCAGACAACCGATGCTTCACATGCAATCACCGGCCAACAGGACCGCTTTTGTCGATCAATTTTACAATCAATAAACAAGCGAGACAGTTTTTTCGTGTTTCCTGCCGCATTGACCGAAATGAAATCTCCTTCCTCCGGTCTCCGCAAACAAAGACTGCCATATATTTTATCATAATCAAACATTTTCGTATACTGATTTTTGGAAATTTCCTCGATATTTTCCCGTTTGACCAGACTTATCTTTATCGTTCCCCAATCCGTCATGTCATAAACACCCGGAACGGAAATTTCCTGCGGAACAAAACAGTCATCTTCGACATGATAATCCTTTGATTTTTGAACAAGGATCGCATCATAGCTTTTTCTGGCAATCAGTGCATACGGCAAACAAATCTCACTTCCTGATTGCAACGAGCATAGATGTAATAATGCGTCCACATGCTGTGACGTAATATCCTTTGCACTGCCTGCAAGATTGGTAATCACCTTGTAACATATATTTCTCTGTATAAGTCTTTCAAGCTTTTCCAACGCAACAATTGATATGGAATATTTGTTTTTAAGCTCCGTCACACATACATCATATGCCTGTTCACTCAACTTGTCCGTCAACGTATAATATGCATCCGCATCCTTTGCGAGATTACATATGTGTGTCAGGGAACCGGTATTTATGTGCTCCATAGCCGGCAGAATTACATGACGGATTTTATTTCTGTCATAGTCGCACGATGCATTTGTTGCATCCTCACAATACGTCATTCCGACCTCAGAAAGATACGCAACAATCCGACTACGATCCATATCCAGAAGCGGACGGATAATCGTGTCTCGTACCGGTAGGATACCACGCATTCCTCGAATTCCACTTCCCCGCAGCATATGAAAAATAACAGTTTCTGCCAGATCGTTTTTATTATGTGCTACCGCAATCCGATTACATTCATACTTTATGCAGCATTCCTCAAAACATGCATATCGATATTTTCTTCCTGCCTCTTCCACAGTAAGCCCGTTTTCTTCTGCATATTTATTTATATCCGTTTTATATAGTTCAAATCCTACCCCGAGCGTATCACATAAGTTTTTCGAAAACTCTGCATCGCGGTCTGCCTCCTGCCCACGCAAACCATGATGCACATGTACGGCTATGATGTCGGTATGATTAATACCTAATCTCTCTGCCAGACTGCACAGCATGTGCAAAAGGCACACAGAATCAGCTCCGCCGGACAGTCCGACGACCAAACGGTCTCCCGGACTCACCATTGCATACTGCATCATATAATTGTAAACCTCTTCCAATTGTGTACCCATATCTCCCTCGCAAATTATCGCAGTTTATTCTAGCAATCATACCACAATCGAAAAAATATGTACACACTTATCCTTTGTTTCACAAAGTTTTAACAAGTTTACATGCGACAATTGTTGCGTCATCCTTCAGCCGGTTTCCGCTCATACTGCGAATATCATCAACAATACCGGAAACAAGCTCATCCATATCATCTGTTTCGGCTTCCGCAAGCAATGTACGCAAATAATCTTCTTTATTTTCAAAAATAATACTTTCCAACACACCATCACTTACAAGCACCACAATATCCCGGTTGTAAAATTTTTTCGTACATTGTTCACATACGGCGCCATCTATGACACCAACCGGAAGCGAGGTTGATTTCACAAGCTCCATCCATTCTCCGCGCTTAATATAAGTTGTTGCTGCCCCCTGCTTGTAAAGTGAACCGTACCCCGTATACAAATCAAGCAACAGTAAATCCAAGGTTGCAAAATGTTCGCCTTTATTTGTCTCTGCAAGATATGCATTGACAATTCGAATTGCCATTGACTGATCAAAACCCGCATCCAGGAGTTCTTCCAAGGCTTCCAATAATGTACTGCTGTCAAGCGATGCCTTTTGTCCGTTTCCCATACCATCCGCCACCATAACAAGGAGCTTTCCGGCAGCGATTTCACCAATATAATAATTATCGCCGGACACCTGTTCCTCATACCTGCTCATCCGCCTTACTGCCGTTTGATATGTAAACCTTGCGCATTCCCGGAAACACACCATCGTATATTCCGCGCCGACAATCCTCCGACTCTCTTCCGTAATCCCAAGCGACAAGCCGGTTACCTGCTCTGCAATCCTGCGTATCACCTCCGCATTTACCATCCGATGTTTTTTTGCGCGAAGCGTCATATAGATTGTAAATCTGGATTCCTTACTTTTTACAAGGAGCAAATCCTTTACCTGTAATTGTTTTGCCGTGAGCTCTTCAATAAGCTTTGCCTCCATCGTCTTGTTTAGCGGAACTGTTTGCGACATATTTCCGGCAAATCCGTTTAGCATATCCGATAGCTCCGAAAACCCGATACCGATATTGGTATTTCCCGCTAATGTATAATCAATTCGTTTCATTGCGGCGGCAAAGCTTTGTACTCTTTGCATGACAAGCGTCCCCCATGCAGTTGAATTTTTCATAACATTTTCTCTGTTCACACGCCCCTCTACCCGAAGTACAATTGCTTTCGGCAAAAAAAGGTACAAAAACATTCCGGCACAAATCGCCTTAATTCCACGCTCTTGAAGCAGTACCGGGAATCCGTATATGCCGGCAATTGTGTAAATACAGCCAAACAGCAATCCAAACAAAATCCGTCCTCCCAAAAGAATACTTTGAACAACGGAGCAGATCATTGCAACCGTAACCCATCCGATCAAATACGACATATCTCCCGTCGTCCCGGCATATACAAGTCCAGCAAGAACTGTCCACGCCATTCCGAGTCCGTATCCGAACACATAGAGTGCAAACAATATGGAAAACAATCCAAAGGTTTCCGCGATAACAATGCCATAGAACTCTTTTTGTGGCATACCATACAAAACAGAAATCATAAGCGCCATCGCACTGATGGCTGCTTCATTTTCTGTTGCAATTGCTGCAAAATCATCTTCCATCACACGAATCGCTTTTCCATACAGAACCGCTGCGGAAAACACAAGAAAGCCTTCCAGAAAAATGGTTGCAAGCTGCATACGATCATAACCTGTCTCAAAAAATGTCACCCGAATACCGGATGTAACGCCGGGATTTATTATATGAATTGTCACGTTGACAAGTACGAAAATACCTCCCGATAAAAGTGCCGCAACCGTCGGATCTCTTCGAAGGACCACGCAGCCCCGTGCAAGTAAAACGACAGCGAGCAATCCCATACAAACACCATACGAAAAAAAAGCTTCCCTCGAAACACTCTGCCAAAGTCCCAGCATCAGACAGCCATACGTCAAATATACCCTTTTATTTTGCAGGCAAACCGCCACAAAGAATCCTACTGCAAGCGGATTGCCCAAAAACACCTGACACCGCCCGATAAAATATGCAACCGGCAATAACCATAGATGATTTTGTCTCGTATTTCCCCTCATAAACGCCCTCCTTATTTTGCACATCCGATATTTACCCGCATCAACCTATATGTAGTAAATCAAATACCCATTATATACATGGCATATGTAGATATGTGTCAAACAAAGACACAGACGCACTATTTTTTTCGACAAAAAAATATCGGATACAATTATGTATCCGATATGACCGTAATCAATAAACAATAAACTATGTAATTATTCTTTTGGACGAATAACAATCTCGTCCGGATATACCATACCAAGCTTTTCCTTGGCAACATCCTCTACATACTGATTCGTCTTCATATACTGCTCCTGTGCAAGTAAGTTCTCGTGGTCGAGATTGGCCTGCTCAAGCCGCTGTTCTAACATATATTCTGTTTGTGCAAGATCTTTACTCTTACGACGCAGGTTACCTACCAATAATCCTGAAACAACACACACGGTAACCACGGTCACAACAATCATAAAGCTTGCGACTTTGGACTGACGTCTTCTGGATTTTCTTTTATTCGATCTGCTCATAACATCCCTACTCTTTATGTTTGCGATTTTTCTCTAAAGTTAATTTCATTTTAACTGTTTTTGCGCCTTTTTTCAACATTTTCTTTATGTTTTTCGAACAATTCTTCGCAAACAACAACATGTGGGATAATCCATAAACAAAAATACTACTTATAGTATAAATATATGCAAGCACACCGGTTACAAGCCCAAAAAATAAAAAAAGTCTGAGACTGCCACCGCTATAGACCTGCAAAAGATAAATGATTTGTATTGCCCACAGAACTGAAAACAAGCAGTCTTCCACAGCAATCCAAACAGCACCGTGAGAATATGCTCTGCGCAGCGCACGTAACAAATCATAGGAAGCTCCGAGATACAGACCAAAAAGGAAGCATCGAAAAAATAATTCTCCCTGAAGCAGAGTAAATTCAGACATTATCCGAAAATGCGTTTTACAACGCCTGCAGCACCTTTTTTTACGGAACGAAGCTCACTATAGCTCGCACTGTCCACTCTGCCGTCAAATTCAAGTTCTCCCTTTTGAACATCCAGCCTTGTAACATGCATATCCTTTCCCTTTAGCACAAGCTTCCCCTGCGCAGTTACAAGGACGACCAGCTCCTCATCAAAGGATTCCACCTTTTGGATACCGCTTAAGCTTCCCTTCTTTCTTTCATCCAAATAGAAATGATGTACGCCCTGCGCACGCACTGTCTCCATACGGTTCCTCCGATGCCCTGTCTATCTATATAAAATATATGCACTACGCACCTAAAATAAACCTGTTCCTATAAGTATTTAAACATCTCTTTTGCATCTTCTTTTTTTGTTGAGTCGGCAATCATTGTAACCTCAGCCGCAACTTGCTTATTTCCGAACATAATTTCAATTACATCTCCGACCTTTACGTCATAGGATGCCTTGACTACCTTTCCATTTACCGTCACACGTCCGGCGTCACATGCTTCGTTTGCAACCGTACGTCTTTTAATCAAACGTGAAACCTTTAAATATTTATCCAATCTCATTTTTGCACTCCTGCCCTTTCATCCAATGCTTTGCATACAGAAAAAGACCACTCACACAATTGGAATGGTCTTTTTCGAATACAATATATCTGTTCAGATTAGTTTACAGCATCCTTTAATGCCTTACCAGCCTTGAACTTAGGAGCCTTAGAAGCTGCAATCTTCATTGTAGCACCTGTTCTTGGGTTTCTACCCTCTCTAGCACCTCTTTCAGCTGTCTCGAATGTACCGAATCCAACTAACTGGATCTTCTCACCCTTCTTTAATTCCTCTGTAACTGTCTCTGTGAACGCCTTAAGTACTTTCTCAACCTCTGTCTTCTTGAGGCTTGTCTTCTCAGCTAAGCATGCAACTAACTCATTCTTGTTCATTAATTATTCCTCCTATTTTATACAAACATTGTTTGATTGTTTATTATTTGTTTAAAACAATCCCCTTAATTTACGGCACATACTTAAATGCCCTACGCATATTTATACATTGTTACCCCTTGTTTGTCAAGTAAAAATGCTATGTTTTCGGATAATTCGTCTGAAAACATGCAGTCACACACGGATTGGCGGGAAATACACTGTTTTGTGTAGTCCCCACCCACTTCCGTTGCATCCTTATCCTTCCATCTGACGTCCAAGAAAGTTTGCAGCGATAATAGCTGCCTTTTGCTCCGCTTCACCGATTGGTCGTTCTCCGTCCTTTGTAAGCAACACAACCGCTCCAATTGCATCCCCCTCGCTGATAATGGTCTGCACAATCTGACCGGCATATTCATTTTCACCGTTTCCGAGAATTTTGATAAATCGTTTTTCTCCTTTTTTTGCAAATATGGACTCACGATCCTCAATGGCTTCTTCCAACTCCCGATGCAGGCTTTTTCCCAACAAATCCTTCTTGGAAATACCCGCCACCGCAATTATCTGATCACGGTCACACACACAAACACCACATCCGAGAATCGGTGCAATTGCATCCGCATACTGTTGTGCAAACGTTGACATTTCCCCAATCGGAGAATACTTCTTTAAAATGATTTCCCCATCCTTGTCCGTAAAGATTTCAATTGGATCACCTTCCCGCAAATGTAATACACGGCGAATTTCTTTTGGAACAACCACTCTTCCAAGGTCATCGATTCTTCGAACTATTCCGGCTAATGTCAAGTACTTTTTTAAAAAATTTTCAAACTTTTTTTGCAATCGTTTTGGCACCTAATACCGAATTTCGGTTAATGCTCATGTCAGTCTGATGTCATATAAGATTTTCTGTTGATGTGATAGTAATGTCAACTGTTTTTCCAAACAATGTTCATCTTCATCCCATCATACAGATAAATCCTCTCTATCAGGCTTTCAACCAATGCCGGTGATAAGGTGTCAAGATTGCCGTATGCGGCAATTTCCTGTTCCTTTTTCTGGGCATCATGGATTGCTCTTCTCAGTTCAAAAATTTCATTCTCCTTATCACGGATAACAGTAAGAATCGACTTTCGCTCAACATCTAAAAGAGTCTTGCTTTCAACAAACTGTACCGTAGTTACCAAATCTCTGTGCTTCTGAACAAAAAGTTCCTGCAATCTGTCATCACATGACTCCAGTCTTTCCTTCGCTTCGGATATTTCATCTTCGCTCCGGTTTATCTGGTCGGATAATTCCATCAGCTCCTTTCCGGTAAGTAAATCTACCGAAAGTACTTCCTTGATATGCTTTCTAATCTGATACAAAACCACTTCTTCAAGTTCTTTCATAGTGGCATCACCTTTATAACAGTCAAACTGATCCGTCACGCTGAGTGTATTGCATCGTAAAGGCATATCATCAGGAAGGAATCTGCTCCTGCTCAAAGCTCTCTTGCAACCTCCACAAAACAATTTACCAAGCAAAGGATAGCTTTCCTTATTCTTATCCCGGCTTCCCCTCTGGATGGTTTTTGTATTGTTTGTGTAACGCTTCTGAACCTCTTCAAAATCCTCTTTACTTATGATTGGTTCGTGATTATTATAAATCCTTTCCCACTCAGAGGATGGAAGCAAAACCTTACGTTTACTGCCTACGGCACGCTGCCTGTACTTGTTATAAGTCATTGTACCGATATATGCTTCGTTTGTCAAAATCGAATGAACACTCCTGCCATACCAAAATGCAGTTCCTCCCGGTGCTTCCCGATTGATGTTACGCTTCATCTTCTCAAATTCACGAGGCGTTGGAACACAATCCTCATTTAAGCGTCTTGCAATCTGATTTACGGTCATTCCCCGTAAAGCCATAGCAAATATTCGTTTAACCACTTCTGCCTCTTTTGGCTCTATTACAAGCTTATACTTATCCTCTTTTGATTTACTATAACCAAAAGGTGTACTTCCTGCAATGAACTTTCCCTGAGACTTTTTGGCAGTGAGCTGATTAATAATCTTGTCCGAGGTATCCTTACAGTAGTAATCGGCAAGAATACTTTTGAACTTCATCGCCATCTCCAAAGGCTTTCCGATATAATCATTACTGTCAAAGTTTTCCGCCATTGCAATAAATCTGACATCAAGTGCCGGAAATATTCTTTCCAAATATCTCTGGATATCAATATAATCTCTCGAAAATCTGGAAAGGTCTTTTACAACAATACAATATACCTTGTTTCCCTTAACGAGACGAAGTACCTCCTGTATTCCCGGGCGTTCAAGATTTGTTCCGGAATAACCATCGTCTGACCGTTCAATGAAATCATAATCAGCCAGCTCCGAATGGTTTTTCACAAAGTCTGAAATAATCATCTTCTGATAAAGGATACTGCTGCTCTCTTCACTATCCGGATCATCCTTGGAGAGACGTTCATAACCAACTACATACTTATCATACTGCATAAGCAAT
>JAUNJN010000012.1 GCA_030533235.1 Eubacteriales bacterium
CGATGTATCAGATGCCACAGGGACAGCCGATGTATCAGATGCCACAGATGGCAAGTGACGGAATCGGAGGATATTTCTCATCACTTACAGGAAATATTATGAATTTGGTTCGTGCGATTGGCGCATTGATCCTACTCATTTCCCCAATTTTGCCATGGGCAAAGGTTAGTTTCTTTGGTATGAAGGAATCAGCGAACATGTTTAAGATTGGTGGAATTGAAGGATTCTTTGCGGTCATGATTGTGTTCTTTGCGGTTGTTGTAGTTCTTTGGGATATGGCGGATCATGTTCCGGCACTTGGAAATATTAAGGCAAAGCTTGCAGGTATTCCTTTCATGGAGCTTATCCTTGCAGGTGTGCTTCTTCTCTTTGTTCTTTTTGGAACTATCAAGTCTACAGCAGGTACATATGGTCTTGCTAAGAAGGCAATCGGTGTATGGATTGCATGGATCGGTGTTGTTGCGGTAGCGGTTCCTGGCGTTATGAAGCTTGTTAAAAAGTAAATAATATATCTACATTTTGGGTAGAATATGATATGATAAGGGTGAAGCGACATTTGTTGCTTCACCTTTTAGTTTGCGCGCATGGGCGCACTCTAACGGGTGTAAGTCCTGAACACACCCAGAGAGAGGGAAGTCTACATATGAAGTTTGTTTTGCAATTATAAAGTTAGAATAAAAATATGGGGGATAATCATGGTTTGTAAGCAATGTGGTAAAGAGATTTTGGAGGGGAAAAGCTTTTGTGATGAATGTCTTCTTACACTTGAGCAGGAGAACGAGGTAGTCGTACTCAGCAAAGAGACAATCAAAAAAAATATGAAAAAAGCATCTCGTAATAAAGCGGTGGTAGATTTGACCGGTTATGTGAAGGCACTTACAAATGAAAGGCTTCGAATCGTTATGTTGGTCGGGGCGATTCTCACGTATTTGTCGCCATTTTTATCTTGGATGAAAAGTGATTTTAATTATATTAATGAAATGGGGAAAAAGCATTCAGCGTCGTTGTTTGAAATTGGAGGAGATACCGCGGTCCTGTCTCTTAGTCAGCGAGTTATTACCTGGAGTGCCATTTTGCTTATGATCGCAGGATTTATGATGTTAGTTCGTTCTGCAAAGGATCATATTCCGGTAATGCAGACATTTTTAGATATTAGATGGTCGGCATATGTGCCATGTGGTGTTGTTGCAGTTGCCCTGCTGTGGTTTTTTATTAATAAGGGCGTGCGAAATGCGTGGAAAACGGTCATAAAACCGGACATCGGAATCTTGGTATGTCTTGTCGGAATCGTGTTGTATGTTATTGCAAATGTACTTTATGATAAAAAGGAAAAGGAGAAATAAAATGGAACAGACATCAAGAAAATTTATGAGCGCCAGCATGATTGTGGGACTTGCTTCCGCAATACTCATTTTGATCGGAATCTTGATTCCGATGATTGATTTATCCGCATTTCATGAAAAAATAGAGATTCGATATAATTTGTTTAAGGTTTGTAAGAACGTTGGATTAATATCACCTACTTGGTATGGAATTCCTTATGGAATGATAATCGGTATTGTGGCAATGGTGATTCTTTCCTTTGTTGATATTCCATTGCTAAAACTTATACCGAGTTTGATTGTGTTTGCAATGCTGCTTATCATGCTCGTTGATTGTGGTAATATTGTAGAGTGGGCGAGAGACATGATTGAGCGCTACTTTAGAGATGGAGTAATCATGGTTGACAACGCGAATATTTGGAAGAGCTTCACGATAGGCGTATACTTTATTGGGGCTGGCGCTGTTACAGGGCTTGTCAGTTGCTTTTGTCCGGGAAGGACATAGCATGAGTGATTAAGATAAAAGAAAATAAATAGAAATTGATATAATAATAAGAATAAAAAGCCAAAGGAAATAATATGTCAAAAAATTACTTTTTTCACGCTTTTTTGCTGCGTTGATCGCTGCCGCTTCTTGACCATCAAAAAAATTTTTTAAGGAGATCAAATCTTCGTACGCAAAGAAAAACTCGTTTCCGCGAATAATATAATCAATTTGACCTTGAAGAGCCATTGTTTTTAGTGCAAATTCATCAATCCAATATGGATTTCTCATTGTAACACTGTTTGCATATACGTAACCATAATCAGCAACTCCTGATGTGTGTGTTTCTGTAATTGATCTTCCGTAATTTATTAGTTGAACGGATTCATACAGGTTGTAGATATATTGTTTTGTTTGAATAATCGGAGCATCATTAGATACACGAATACTATTATTTTCTGTATTAAAATCCTGTTGAATAAAATCCGGACTTGTAGCTTGAATGGCACTTGCCTGAGAAGGCATATCAGTTATTATGTCGTTGGTGCTACTCTTTTGTTGTGCTCCACAGTTTAAGCAGAACGTAGAATCATTCGGTATTTCTTTTCCGCAGTTTGTACAAATCATAATAGTTCCTCCCTTTTGGTAATTCGCTCCGGCGCAAGCAGAAAAAAGACGTCAGTTGACCAATTTATTGTAGCACGATTGTATGATATTAGCAACCGGAAGGATGGATATAGACGGACGATTGCGAATAAATTTCCGAGAAAGAAATTGATTGGGATTGAAATAGAAAAGAGATTATGAATGGAACCTCCATGCATAATCTCTTTTTGTCGCTTTATCAAAATAAACGCTTGTTAAATTACTTCTCAAAGAAGAACGTAACTTCTAAACCCTCTTCCTCTTCAGAAATGGAAATCTTGCCGTTCTCGTATTTACCGTATACAGAACCGTCACTACCTGTAATTGTAACCTTATCACCGGATACCTTAAACTTGTATGGACCTGTAAGACCATAGCTTTCTGCATTTAAGAAACGACAACGATTGTTAAATGTAACCTTGAGTGCCATATCCTCTAAACCGAGTGCTGACAAGTCAGAGGCAGAATATGTTTCGTCAATTACCTGACCATAAGCTTCTCCTGTAATAGTAACAGAAGTGATCTTGTAGGTTCCCATGTATCTTCCGCCAAGGACAAAGAATCCGAGAAGGAAAATAGCAGCAACTGCAACAACTGCAATTACAATTGAAACAACCGGTGAAGACTTTTTGGTTTTAATTGGTGTTGGCTCAACATAAGACGGAGCCGGGGCCGGTTGATTATATCCGGCTGTTGGGTTTGAAGCAACTGGATTTCCGCATACAGGACACATAACTGAGCCTTCAGGAAATTCGCTTCCGCAATTTGGACAATTCATAAATTAATCCCCTTTCAAAATAATAAATTATACAATGCTATCATATCATACCTTCGACAATATGCAAGAGTGAAAAAGCAAAATAAACAAAATATTGTCGTCAAATTGTATATTTTATGCATATAATATACTTATCTGGTCTTATTATTGATCTCTTCAACAATCTTTTCAATGAAGGTATCCGTTTCCATTGAACCGAGATCGCCATCTTCGCCACGCTTACGAACAGAAACCGTGTCGGATTCTGCTTCGTTCGCACCAACGATTAACATGTATGGAATCTTCTGAAGTCTGGCTTCACGAATCTTGTACCCAATCTTTTCTGAGCGGTTGTCAACAGTTACATCAACCTTTGCCTTGCGGAGTTTTTTGTATACTTCATCTGCGTAATCTGCAAATTTGTCAGAAATCGGAAGAATACGAACCTGCTCCGGACACAACCAGGTTGGCAGTGCACCGGCATATTTTTCAATTAACCAGGCAAGCGTTCTCTCGTAGCAACCCATAGATGTTCTATGGATGATGTATGGACGCTTCTTCTCACCGTTTGCATCAATGTAGTACATGTCAAAACGCTCTGCAAGGAACATATCGAGCTGAATGGTAATCATTGTATCTTCTTTGCCGTAAACGTTCTTTGCCTGAACATCAAGCTTAGGACCGTAGAAAGCCGCTTCGCCTTCTTCTTCTGTATATTCAAGTCCGATATCATCTAATATTACGCGCATGGCATCCTGAACGCGATTCCAATCCTCAGCCGTACCAAGGTATTTTTCTGTATTGTTTGGATCCCATTTGCTCATACGGTAGGTTACGTCGTCCTGAAGACCTAAGGTTGTCAAAACATGCTTCATCAAGTTTACACAGTTTTTGAACTCGTCAGCAATCTGCTCCGGTGTACAAATCAAATGGCCTTCTGAGATAGTAAACTGTCTGACACGTGTAAGACCATGCATTTCTCCGGAATCCTCGTTACGGAACAATGTTGAAGTCTCACCCATTCTGTAAGGAAGGTCGCGGTAGCTGTGCTGTGTAGCTTTATATACATAATATTGGAATGGGCATGTCATAGGACGGAGTGCCATTACCTCACGACCCTTGTCGTCAACGTCTGCCTCCGGATCCTCTGTATCATTTAATACAAACATACCATCCTTGTAGTGGTACCAGTGGTCTGAAATCTTGTAAAGCTGAGCTTTTGCCATAAGTGGTGTACGTGTACGGACATAGCCCCACTCGTAATCCTCAAGATCCTCAATCCATCTTTGCATTTTCTGGATAATCTTTGTACCCTTTGGCATGAAAAGCGGAAGTCCCTGACCGATGACATCGACGGTTGTGAAAAATTCAAGTTCACGACCTAATTTGTTGTGGTCACGGTTCTTGATGTTTTCGAGGAATTCAAGTCTTTCCTCGAGATCTGTTTTCTTTGTATATGCAGTACCGTAAATACGCGTGAGCATTTTCTTGTTTGAATCGCCTCTCCAGTATGCGCCGGAAGAGGATGTCAGCTTGAAGAATTTTACGGCCTTTGTATTCATAAGGTGAGGGCCTGCGCAAAGGTCTGTGAAGTCACCCTGTGTATAGAAGCTTATGATGGAATCTTCCGGAAGATCATTGATAAGCTCAACCTTGTATGGCTCGCCCTTTTCTTCCATAAGCTTAATTGCTTCTGCTCTCGGAAGGGTAAAGGATGTGATATCGTCTCCATTTTTTACAAGCTTTTTCATCTCTGCCTCAATCTTGTCAAGATCCTCTCTTGTAAGAGACGGCATATCAAAATCATAATAAAAACCGTTGTCAATTGCAGGACCGATTGTGCACTTTGCATCCGGATACAGATGCTTTACTGCCTGAGCAAGAACATGGCTTGCTGTGTGCCAAAAAGTCTTTTTTCCTGCCTCATCATTAAATGTCAAAATGTTTAAGTTACAATCCTTGTCAACCATTGTACGAAGGTCTACAACCTTGCCGTCTATTTCGCCGGCACATGCCATACGGGCCAAGCCTTCACTGATGTCATTTGCAATGTCAATAACACTCATTGCCTGTGCGTACTCTTTTGTAGAGCCGTCTTTTAATGTGATTACCATATCTTTCTTTCCTTTCTGTAATATATGTTTGGTGAACTGTACATACAATTGTTGTGGCGTAATAAAAAATCCCCGGCGTAAGATACTTACGCCAGGGACGAATTATCGCGGTTCCACCCTAGTTCCACTCGTATCATGAGATACGAATGACTCTTAAAATGATGATAACGGAATCACCGGCTTGATTTCATAATATCTTTGAATTACTACTGACAAGCAGCTCCGAGGTAGTTTTCAGATAACCGTTTTATGAATTCTCTCTCAGCGGGTAGCGGAATTCTCTCTGTATAGCGTATTTATCTTACTCGTCTCTTCAACGCCTATTATTAAACTATATTTGATTTTAGTTTTTCGGATATGAAATGTCAAGTGCAATTATTAACAGTTTTTGCAAATACTATTTTGTCTAGTAATATAAGTAATCCGGGTCCGGATAAATCTCCCATGCTGACTCGGAACAGTCATCTGCTATATCCCTTTTTTGGTAATAGTTTATAATCCATCAATTTCCTCTTTGCATTTCTTGCCTTCTTCGAGTAGGGCATGTAGTTTCTCTGCGTCGTCTGCAATAATGGCATCTCTGTACGCAGAAATGTTATTGATGAAAATGTTAAGTTCATTTACGAGTGCCTTTTTATTTTCAAGAAACAGCTCTGTCCACATATCTGCGTTCAGGTAGGCAACACGTGTTAAATCGCGGTAGCTTCCTGCGGAAAAACCGTCGTGATCTTTCGCGGTAGGGCTTTTAACGTAAGCATTTGATACAACGTGTGCCATCTGAGAGGTGAAGGCAATCATTGCGTCGTGACGCTTTGGTGAGCAGACGGTAAAAGTACCGAATTTGATTGGTGATAGAAGCTGTTTGGCACGATTTAATGTCACTTCGTCATTTAAATCCTCAGGGACTAATACCATAGATGCGCCGTTATACATTGTCTTTGTGCTGTATGCATAGCCGGAAAAATGTCTGCCGGCCATTGGGTGACCGCCGACAAATGTAAAGCCGTGTTTCTTTGCAATTGCGAAACAATCATCACATAGGCATTCCTTTGTACCGCAGCAGTCGATTACCATTGTATTTTTGCTAATGTATGGTGCCATTTTGGTTAGATAGTCTACACAAAGCTTTGGGTAGAGACAAAGAAGAATGAGGTCACATTCTTTTATGTTTCGTTCATCTAATTCGCCCTCGATTGCTTTTTCTGCGTAGGCGGCTTCGATTACCTGTTTGCTACGGTTATAGGCAAGCACTCTGTGCTCATCATTATCGCTATATGCTTTGGCGAATGATCCGCCGATTAATCCAAGTCCAACAATTCCAACTGTCATGAAAAGACCTCTTTTCTTATTTGAATTATAAGTGCATTTTGTTTGTATGATGCGCACTTAATATGGTTTCTGTTTCCAAAAGTATAGCACGCGAAGGTGGTAAAGTAAATGCCGGAAAACAAATGGAACCGGGGAAAAATAATATTAAAAAATCGGGTGTTGGATGGAATAGTATGATTTCTTTCGGGCAAGAATGGATGTATCAAACAGGTGGAGGTTTCATTTATGAATAAGAAAACAAAAATATATGTGTTGGTACTTATTTGGTGTGCAGTACTCATTCAGCTTTTTATCCATTCGTCGGTTGACCGTGAGGAAAGGCTCGTACGACAAGTATTAAGTACAGATGTTGATGCCGTAACGGACAGTACGATCAAGGGCTTTGGTGTATATGGCACTGAGGTGCTTACGGAAAATGCAAAGGAACTGATTGTAAAGAGAGTTGCCGGAAAGCTTGGTATTACATCCGGCTATACAATTTCAAATGAGGTTGTTTCAGATAAGACCGTGACGCGGCTGGCAAAGCTTGGAGAGCAGGGAAACACGGAGGTGAAGCTTGTTTGTGCTATGGCAAAGGATGCATATGGCCAGGACGTTCTTGAAAATTATCTGATGGTTCAGATAGAGCTTACGGCACAGGCGAGCGGGGCAGCCGTTTCGGTCAAGGAGGATGTGATGGCATTGTATGAAAGTCTTGGAATTGTGCCGGATATGAATTTGCATATGAAAAGTCAGTACAAGGGAAAGTTGACAGATACCGAGATGGAAGAGGAAACAGAAGCGTTTCTTCGCGAACTGGATGCAACAAAGGTGTCAGAGGACCGGTTCGAAGGAGTAAAAACGGTATATGGATATAGTAAAAATATTGATGATTATGTATATCAGGATACCAATATGGTAAATGCACAAATTGCATTTTCCTACGATGAGGAAAACGATGTCACTTACATTCACAGAGCTCTGCCGTTTATTGACGGTCCGTTTTAAATTGTGCTATAATTATATGGCTTATGTGGCAAAAAAGTGATTCTATACAAGGGAGAGAAGATCGGGTTATGAAGAAGCTAAAGTTTTTATTCGGACTATGGGTAGGAAAGGTCATTGTTGTTCTGACAAAGCTCTTTGCGAAGGAGAGAGGTACCAATGTTCCGGGTGTGTGGGCGATGAAGTTTTCGAAGGATTTTTTGTCCCATTTTACAAATATTAACTATGATAAGGTGATTTTTATCACAGGAACAAACGGAAAGTCTACAACCAATAACATGATTGTGCATTGCTTGCAAAGTGCGGGCAAGACGGTTGCGACGAATTTAGAGGGTGCCAATCTCATCACCGGCGTTGCAACAGCAATGATAAAAAATGCAACCTTGTTTGGACGCATGAAGACCGAATATATGATTTTTGAGACGGATGAGCGGTTCTTACAACATATTTACAAGCAGCTTCCTGCAAAGAATATTTGTGTGACAAATATTCAGAAGGATCAGGTACAGAGAAACGGAGAACCGGATTACATTTATAAGAAGATTCAGAAGGTGATTACAAAGGATACGAGACTGTTCTTAAATAATCAGGAGCCGCGAAGCAAGTCCCTGGAACGTTTTGCGGGACAGGTAGTTTATTATGGTATGGATCGTACAAAGTATTCTTATACAAAGGATGGCAGGTATGATGTTACGATGCCGTGTCCTTGCTGTGACGGTCGCATTGCGTTTGCGTATCACAACGTGGAAAATGTCGGACAGTTTAAATGTGAGGCATGCGGATTTGCATCGGAGGATTCCGTCACATATCTTGCAAAGGATATTGATTTTGAAAAGCAGACATTTATGTGTGAGGGTAAAATATATCATGTACAGTATACACAGCCGTT
Organism: Eubacteriales bacterium; assembly: GCA_030533235.1. GTDB lineage: Bacteria > Bacillota > Clostridia > Lachnospirales > Lachnospiraceae > Coprococcus_C. The sequence goes on from JAUNJN010000012.1 coordinate 8,525, forward strand.
CTTTATCTATAATTACATTTTGTGTATAGCACTTTGTAAGAAATACGGTATTACGGATGAACAGATTGACAAGGCGTTTGGCACCTTCAAAAATATTGGCGGACGTTTCGAGCTGCTTCGTTACAAGGACAAGGAAATCAAATATGTCCGTATTAAGCAGGAAAATCCGGAGACGCTTCAGACTGCGCTCAATTATATCAGTATGGATCGTACAAATAAGGTGTTTGTCATGGGTCTTGCGGAGCTTACTGATTTTGACCCGTATTATACAAATACATTTTATGCATTTGACTGTGATTTCAAGGATATGGAAGCGTCCAATGTGGATCACTACATTTGCTTCTCTGAAGCAGTTGCCTATGACAGCGCAAACCGTTTGATTTATGAAGGGATTCCTTCCGACAAAATCACGATTCTTCCGACACAGGATGCGGAGACGATTATGAAGGAAATCGAGAAGCATGAGACAAATAATGTGTATCTCATTACATGGTTGCACACATATTATGATATTCAGAAATTTCTTGGAAAGAACTAAGGAGGTGTCCGTATGAAATTAAATATTGCATGGTTATATCCGGATACTTTGAATTTACATGGAGACAGAGGCAATGTCATGGCATTGGAGCGTGTGGCAAAGATGCTTGATATGGAGGCGGAAATCACACGCGTGGATTCCTATGAACAACTAATTGATTTTGAGAATACGGACATCATTTTGATGAACCCGGGTGAGGTACGTGCCGTAGAAAGACTTGTGGATGCACTTGGTAAACAGAAGGATGCACTCTATAAATATATTGAAGACGACAAGGTATTGCTCACAATCGGTACAACAGGAGCGTCTTTTGGTAAGGAGCTTGTGTACGAGGATGGTCGTAAATTTGCATGTCTTGGTTTGCTGGATATGGTTGCAACTGAGCGTAAGATGGTTTACGGAAATGATATCTGGTATAAATTAGATGCAAAGCCTTCGATGGAAATCATCGGCTCACAGATTAAGCTGCTCGATACAAAGGTAGCAAAGGAGCAGGCACTTGGGAAAATTGTATACGGATACGGAAACTGTGAGGACGGCACAGAGGGTGCGAGATATAAGAATTTGATTTATACAGATGCGTTAGGTCCGGTATTGGTTAAAAATCCTTGGTTTGCGGAATATTTAATACGGATTGCAATGGAAAATAAGGGTTGTCCGGTTGATGCAGCATCTCCGGAATATAAGCTCGAGAAGGATTCCAATGAAAGTATAAAAGCGTTTACTGCAAAGAAGCTTGCAAAAAAGGAGGCGTAGCGATGTATCCGCGTGTCGTTGTAAATGTGGAACATATGAGTCGGAATGCAAGGCGGGTGATGGAACTCGCACCTGCGGATATGAATTTTACTGTAGTCGCAAAGGTATTACACGGACAACTTGATATATTGAAGCCTTTTTTGGAACAGACGGGCGTTACGGAGATTGCAGATGCATACATTCGAAATCTTAAAAAATACAAAGATCTGCCTGTCACAAAATGGCTGATTCGACTGCCGATGATGAGTGAGCTTGCGGACGTTATTTCCTATGTTGATATTTGTTTTAACAGTGAGATTACGGTGATTCGGGCACTCAACGAGGAAGCAAAAAAACATGGGAAATGTCAGAAGATTGTGTTGATGTATGAGCTTGGCGATATCCGCGAGGGTTGTTCAAAGGAAGAACTGTTTCAGATAATTGCGGAATGTATCACGATGTCCAATATAAAGGTTTATGGGATTGCGTCGAATCTAAGCTGTTTTGGCGGTGTACTTCACACAGTGGAGAATATGACGGAAATTCGAGATTTGGCAAAAGAAATTGAGCGTACATTTGATATAAAGCTACAGGCTGTATCGGTGCCGAATTCAAGTGCGATTGATATGCTGGAGGCGGGAACGATTCCGGAGGGGATCAATTACCTTCGTATGGGAGAAGCCGTATGGTGTGGTTATAATCCATCCTACGATACACCAATTCCGGGCTTTTATCAGGACACATTTACACTTGAGGCACAGATTGTGGAAATCAAGGAAAAAGCGTCTGTTCCGCGTGGAATTGTGTGTATGGATTCTTCGGGACATACACCGGAATTCACGGACCTTGGTATAAGGAAGCGTGCGCTTGTTGCAATCGGAAAGCAGGATATTGATGTGACTGCGCTTTTGCCGCATGATACGAACATGCAGGTATTAGGTGGGTGCAGTGATTATACATTGCTTGATATAACCGATTGTGAAAAGGAGTATCGGGTGGGCGATGTCGTTTCGTTTACGATGCGATATTTTTCTGTACTTCGTTCGATGTCCTCGGATTTTGTGGAAAAAGTAATTGTATAGCAATACGTAAGAAAGAAGAATGGTTATGAAAAAGTTGAACAGAAATGATCCGTGCTGGTGTGGAAGCGGACGTAAATATAAGGTGTGTCATGAGACATTTGATGCCAAAATTGCAAAGTATGCAAATCAGGGACATAAGGTTCCAAGCAGAGAAATTATCAAAACTCCGGAGCAGCTCGACGGAATCAGAGAAAGCTGTAAGATTAATATTGCGGTGCTTGATTACATAGAGCAAACAATCCATGCGGGAATGAGCACGGCAGAGATTGATAAAATTGTTTATGATATGACGACCGAGATGGGTGGTATTCCGGCACCTCTTAATTATGACGGATATCCGTACTCGGTATGTACGTCCGTAAATGATCAGGTCTGTCATGGATTTCCTTCCAAGGATGTCATTTTAAAGGAAGGAGATATTATCAATGTGGATTGTTCCACAATCCTAAACGGCTATTTTTCGGATTCTTCCCGTATGTTCTGTATCGGAGAAGTGAATCCGGACAAGAAGAAATTGGTCGATGTTACAAAGGAGTGTGTGATGCTTGGTCTTGAAGAAGTAAAACCTTGGGGATTTCTCGGTGATATGGGTCAGGCCGTACACGATCACGCCTTCTTAAACGGATACACGGTTGTTCGAGAAATCGGCGGTCACGGAGTAGGTCTTCAATTTCATGAGGATCCGTGGGTCGGATATAATACAAAGCGCGGTACGGACATGTTGATGGTGCCGGGAATGGTATTTACAATTGAGCCGATGGTCAACATGGGCAAGCCGGATATTTTTATTGATCAGGAAAATGACTGGGAGGTTTATACAGAAGATGGACTTCCTTCCGCACAGTGGGAAATCATGGTGCTTGTGACAGAGGATGGTCATGAGGTGCTTTGCTGGTAAGTAACAGAATGAGAAATCAAACACAGGAGGTGTGAAAATGGCAGAACAGAAGGATATTTTGAATTGGGAGGCATATGCAAAAAAAGCGAGAGAGGTTGTGTCCGAGGGACTTGTTTTGCTGGAAAATAATAACCATGTTTTGCCGTTTAAGCAAGGCAGCTGCATTTCGGTGTTTGGCCGCATTCAGGATCATTACTATAAAAGCGGTGTCGGATCCGGCGGTATGGTAAATGTCGATCATGTTGTGGATATTCCGGAAGGACTTACAAACAGCGGGGTTGTGACGATAAATGAAACTTTGCATGACATATACAAAGCATGGGACAGAGAGCATCCTTATGATGAAGGCTGCGGCTGGGGAAAAGAGCCATGGTCGCAGGAAGAGATGGAGCTTACGGAAGAAATTGTTGCACAGGCAAAGGAGATGTCAGATGTTGCGCTTGTCATCATTGGTCGTACGGCCGGTGAGGATCGTGATATGGCAGATACGGAAGGCTCCTATCGTTTGACAGACATCGAGTGGGACATGTTGAAAAAGGTGCGGGTGCAGTTTGAACAGATGGTCGTATTGCTTAATGTCGGCGGAGTGATTGACATGGCGTTTGTCGATGACATACATCCGGATGCGGTCATTTACGGATGGCAGGGCGGTATGGTCGGAGGCGACGGTGTTGCAGATGTATTAACCGGAAAGGTAAGTCCGTCCGGCAAGCTGCCTGACACGATTGCGTACGAGCTGGCTGATTATCCGGCACATTCGTATTTTGGTGATAGAGAACGAAACTTTTATTGTGAAGATATTTATGTGGGATATCGTTATTTTGAGACGTTTGCAAAGGAGAGTGTGCGTTATCCGTTTGGATATGGTCTTTCCTATACAAGTTTTTTAATGAATGTGACGGAGGCATCCTATGACGATGTGTCTATGACGGTACATATGTCGGTAACGGTGACGAATACGGGTGCAACATCCGGAAAGGAAGTATGTCAGGTTTATGTGGAAGCACCGCAGGGTGCACTCGGAAGACCGGCAAGAGCGCTTACGGCATTTAAAAAAACAGCTTGCCTTGCACCGGGAGAAACTGAGACAATTAAGTTTGTGATTTCGGCAAAGGATTATGCGGCTTACGATGATTCGGGCGTAAGCGGACATGTTTCCTGTGAGGTTTTGGAGGCCGGGACGTATCGTTTTTATGTGGGCAGTGATGTTCGAAGCAGCAAGGAAGTGTTCTTGTACTCGATGGAAGAAACCATTGTTACGAGTAGGCTCTCAAGGTGTTATGCGCCGGTTCGTCCGTTTGAACGTATGAAGCCAAAACCATCGGGTGATGGATATGAAGTTTGTATGGAGCCGGTACCGGTTTTTGATGTGGCATCCTGCGTGGAGCCGGCATATCATGCGGATAATACGACATATGATGGCAAATCTGCGGGGGATGGTTCCATGACCTATACGCTGCAGGATGTTTTGGAGAAGAAGACTTCCATGGAGACCTTTATCAATCAGCTTACGGATTATGATTTGTCCTGTATTGTGAGTGGTGAAGGGATGGGAAGTCCTCTTGTGACTGCAGGAACGGCCGCAGCATTCGGTGGTGTTTCCGAGCGCTTGCGCAAATACAGGATTCCGGCGATTTGTTGCGCGGATGGTCCGTCCGGTATCCGGATGGATTGTGGAACAAAGGCTTTCAGCTTGCCAAACGGATGGATAATCGGGTGTACGTTTAACGAAGAATTAATCGAGGAGCTTTATACATTTACCGGTATGGAGCTTGCAGCTAATAATGTGGAATGTTTACTTGGGCCCGGTATGAATATTCATCGTTATCCGTTAAACGGTCGAAACTTTGAATATTATTCAGAGGATCCGCTTGTGACAGGTGCTCTTGCAACCGCGATGATTAAGGGGCTTAAGCAGTATGGAGTTTCCGGTGTTATGAAGCATTTTTGCGGAAATAATCAGGAGTCCGGACGACGCTTTTCGGATTCCGTTATGTCCGAGCGTGCAATGAGGGAAATCTACCTGAAGGGATATAATATGGCGGTTATGAGCGGATATGCGGATGCAATCATGACCTCTTACGGAATTGTAAACGGTACGAGAACCGCAATAAGCTATGATCTTAACACAAAGATTTTGCGAAATGAGTGGGGCTTTGACGGGATCGTGATGACTGATTGGTGGGCATTTATCAATGATGAAAACATGGTGTCTCCGAAGGATGGCTATTATTTTATGGTACGCGCGCAGAATGATGTTTTCATGGTAAATGCAGAGGCTTCAAAAAATGAAATTACGGATGTCAGCGTCGGGATGTTAGAACATAATAGGAATTATCGTAAGTGGCTGCGTATATGTGCGGCAAATATTTGTAAATATGCCATGAAGTCCCGTGCGATGCAGCGATTGCTTGGAACGGAGGTACCGGTTATAATCGAAGGACGACCGGAAGAGGAAGCACCGGATGATGTGCGAAATCTTGAATATATCCATGTGGCTGATTATTTTGAGTATGATCTGACTTATAAAGAAGCGAAAAAGGGAACCAATTACGTAATACCGATTGAACTGGAGCGAATCGGCACCTATGAAGTGACCTTAACAGGATCTGCTACAGTAGATGAACTGGCACAGATTCCATGTAGTTTATTTATTATGGGAACACCGGTCGGCACATTTACATTCAATGGAACCGGTGGAAAGCTCGTCACGTTAAAACGTAAGTGTTTAGGATTTGGGAAAAAGAGTCTGTACCGATTGAATGTTGGAGGGAACGGACTTACACTTACAAGGTTTACACTTCGTTTTCTGTCGGAAAATATGGATTTAGAATGAAGGGTTCATGTTTTTATGGAACCTCACATATACATTATCAAAAGATATATGTAGGTGATGGTATGAAACAATGCGACAAATGGAAACATAAGAAAGCAGTGTTCGTTGGAATGCTGCTTTTTTATATGTGTGTATGTATGCTAGGTGCGTGTAAAAAGCAGGAGGATGTACGGTACGAGATAGACTTTACCGTGTGTGATGAAACAAAGATACCCAATGAATTAATGGAAATTATTGAAGGAAAAAAGCAGCAGCCTTTTCAGTTATCCTTTGAAAATAGCAGTTATATGTACATAGTGGTCGGATATGGCGGTCATGACCAAAGAAATTTGAATGTCGTGGTTGAGGATTTCTATCGAACAGAAAAGGCCATTTATCTCGATACAAATCTATATAGTACCGACATGACTCCGACAGATGCAATGGTCGCCGGAGATGCATCTATGTATCCGTATATTGTTCTAAAATGTGAGAAGTACAATCTGCCAATCTACTATAATGCGCCGTGATTAGGATTTTTTGCGGCTATTTTGAGCAATCGAAGGAATATGTAAACGCAGTTACGAATATATTAGTTACAGAAATGTAAATTGGTAGAAGATGCAACCATGCATGTGGAGGGGCTATGGATTTTGCTAGAAAGGATATACATACAAGCGTATTAAAGGAATTAAAGAATTCACAGTTTTCCATTGACGATGATTTCAATATACCGGATTATAAAGAAGATATTGAAAAGGTCATTGCCAAAAGCGGAAACGTTATCGTAGATGAGGTTTTTGCGGAGGATGGAAAGGTAAAAGTGAACGGAAAGGTTTGTTTTTTTATTTTATATCAGACGAAGGGAGAACGCGCAGGACTGGAGTGCTACGAGGGTGAAATTCCATTTGAGGATATTGTAAACGCGGATGGTGCAACCAGAAACAGTCTTGTAACGAACCGGTGTAAGATTGAGGATCTTACCGTCAACATAATCAATTCGAGAAAGGTCGAGGTACGTATGCTGCTTGGCAGTGAAGTACAGGTATATGAGGAATATCGTGCGAAAGCGGCAACGGATTTGGAAAACGGGCAGGGGGTTGAATGTAAGTTTAAGAAGCATGTGTTGACGGAGCTTGTAGTCGCAAAGCAGGATATGTTCCGGCTGAAGGAGGAACTGGACATTCCGCAAAGTAAACCAAATATTAAGGACATTTTGTGGTCTTCAGTTGCGCTTCGTAACATGGAAACAAAACCGCAGACAGGTCAAATCAGTGTGCGCGGCGAAGTGGAATGTTTTGTTTTGTATCGGGGGCTTGAGGAACAGACTCCGATTCAGTATATTTATTCCGTGCGGACGATTAACAGAGAGTTGGAATGTCCGGAAGCGACAGAGGATATGATTTTGGAGACAGAATGTAAGCTCGGAAGCGGTGAAACAAGTATCCGACAGGATGCGGACGGTGAGGATCGCGTGATTGGTCTTGACTATTGTGTAACACTTGGAATAAAGCTGTATGAGGATCGCGAAACAAAGCTTTTGGCTGATTTGTATTCTCCGCAGGTCGAAATATCTCCGGAGCTTGAAGTGATTCCGTATGAGAACCTGATGATGCGTAATCTTGCGAAGGCAAAGGTAAATCATCGAGCACAGATTGCCATGGAGGAGAAAATCCTGCAAATTTGTCATACCTATGGTGATGTTGAGACAGATGATGTGACGGTATATGAGGACCATGTTACAATCACCGGCGTTGTAAAGGCAAATATCTTGTATATCGCATCAGATGAGGCACCGATGAAATGTATGGAGGAGATAATTCCGTTTGAATATGTATTGGAAACCGGAGTGATACCAAAGGGTGCATCCGTTCGTATGACGGCAGCAGTTGATCTGCTTGGAGCAACACTGCTTAGCAGTGAGGAGATGGAAATTAAAGCACAGATTAATTTGGATATGTCGGTGTTTGCGTGCGAGAAGCTGGATGTAATTATAGATATGACAGTGATGCCGATTGACTATGAGAAAAAGTCAAAGCTACCCGGAATTGTAGGATATATTGTAAAACCGGAGGATACGCTTTGGTCAATTGCGAGAACGTATTATGCGACAACCGAGTCGATAAAGCGGTTGAATCATCTGGAGGATGATACGATTCATCCGGGGGATCGGCTGATTGTTGTAAAATCATAAAGAAAATAACCCGTGCGACAGCGTGTATAAACACATGTCGCACGGGTTTTGATTTGTATTGCTGTTACTCGTTTGCCCATTCGTCAAGGAGCTCATTGATGCGGCTATAGGTTTTGGAAGAAATATCCGGAAGGTCATTTCCCCATTCCTTTGTAGCACCCTTAAAACCTTTGTCAATTGCTTTACGCATTTCTGCAATCTTTGAAGGATCGCCACCGGACAATGCTTTTGCAAAGTCTACGATTCGGGAAGCGGTCTGTTCTACACCCCAATATCCGTCATCGGCAACATCCTTTTTTGCCTGAGCAACGATTTCAGGGTCAACTGTAACTTCGCCTTTTTGTACGCCCTTCATGAGGTCGCTTAATGTTGCGTATTTGTAGGTAGAGCCTTGCTTTGTCATAAGCTTTTCTACCAGATCGGCAAGCTGTGCATAACGTGCTTCAGCGTCAGCCTTAAGCTTATCGATGGTTGCCTGATCTACCTTTTTAGAACCCGGAGTATAGGTACTCTTTTTGGCAGGTTCGGCTTTTTCGTAGACAACAGCATCTTCAGCCTTGGTCGTTTCATCTGTGACAGATTTTGTCTGTGCGGAAGATGAGGTATAAGCTGCTGCTGTGTACGTGCTTGAATTAATTCCGTTTAATTCCATTGAACACCCTCCTTGGTTTTGCATGCGACGACACCGTCCGGCTCGCATTAGATGAAGCTCCTCCAATCGTTTGATACCACCAATCAACCGGGGGAGCTTAAGTTTCTTTTCATAAAATATATCGGCACAAAAAAACAATAATTAACCCTTGCACCAAATGTTTATTAAATGTATATTGTATACAAGAGATTTTTGTATACAGAATTTATCAAAGTAATTGAATCATACAGATAAGGAGAGCGTTTATGAAGAAGGAGCTTGTGCTTCATGCCTATGCAAAGGTTAACCTTGTTTTGGATGTGTTAAGAAAGCGTCCGGACGGATATCATGATGTTCGAATGGTTATGCAGAATGTAGGCTTATTTGATGTGTTGACATTTACGGTGGATGAATTTGCGCACGAGTCGGATTCCTTGTCAGAAAAACAACCATACCGAATTTCGATTTCTGCAAATCGTGGTGATATTCCGACAGACGGGCGAAACTTAATTTATAAGGCAATTGCGCTGATGTTTGAAACGTATCATATTAACGCGGCGATTCATGTATCGTTGGAGAAGCATATTCCTGTGGAAGCGGGAATGGCGGGCGGAAGTACGGATTGTGCAGCAGCGTTACATGCAGTCAATCGGTTATTCGGACTTGGTTTGTCGGAACAGACCTTGATGGAAATTGGAGTAAAACTCGGCGCGGATGTACCGTTTTGTGTGATGGGACGCACAGCTCTTTCGGAGGGGATCGGCGAGATTCTAACACCTGTTTCGCCACTGAATGATTGCTATATTTTGGTAGCGAAGCCGGCAGTTTCCGTTAGTACTGCGATGGTGTACGGTAATTTGCGGCTTGATAATATTTCGAAACACCCGAATGTGGATGGGATGATAGATGCATTGCGAAAAGAGTCGCAGGCAGATGTAGCTTTTCACATGGAAAATATTTTGGAACGTGTGACATGCAAATTGCATCCGGAAATAGAAGCGCTTAAAACGGCTATGAAAAGGAATGGGGCAAACAATGCGATCATGAGTGGTAGCGGTCCGACAGTGTTTGGTATTTTTGAAAGCGAAGAGGTGGCACAGAAAGCAGCCGATGATATCACGGAAAAGGGACTTGCCAACGAGGTATATGTGACGGTTCCGGTGTCAAAGGGATATGCATGTCCCTGCTGTGGATATTATACATTTCCAAAGCGACCGGGGGAAAGTTATCACGTATGTCCGGTATGCTTTTGGGAGGATGATGCTATACAGCAAAAGGATGCTTCATATGCAGGCGGAGCCAATCCGGTCAGTCTTATTGAGGCGCGCGATAATTATATTAAATTCGGCGCATGTACGGAAACGATGCTTGCGCGTGTAAGAGCACCGTTTGTATGGGAGATGGAAGGAATCGATATTTAATAATACGAAATGAAAAGGAGATAAAATATGGAATTGTCATTATTATTTAAAAGCATTGTTGATCAGGACAATTGTCCGATTGTAATTTGTGATTTGAAGCATACCATTGTTTATATGAATCCGGTAGCAGATCAAAAATATGCAAAGCATGGAGGAAAGCTGTTGGAGGGACGCTCAATTTTTGATTGTCATAACGAACATTCGAATGAACTCATAAGAAAAGTTGTCGAATGGTTTGCAGCAGATAAAAGCAATAATCGCGTTCATACATATTTTAATAAAAATGATAATAAGGATGTCTATATGATTGCACTGCGTGATGAAGATGGTATCTTAATCGGATATTATGAAAAACATGAATATAGGGATGTTGATTCGACACCTCTATACGAAATGAAATAGAAAAAAGAAAATACAAGGAGGGTTTCGCATGAAGCTGGATATGAAAATAGATGAATATTTGCCGCTTCGGGAGGTTGTTTTTAATACACTTCGTCAAGCCATTATTCAGGGTGAATTTCAGCCGGGGGAGCGTCTTATGGAGGTTACGATTGCCAATAAGCTCGGGGTAAGTCGTACGCCGGTGCGTGAGGCAATTCGAATGCTGGAGCTGGAAGGTCTTGTGACAATGATTCCGAGAAAGGGCGCTGAGGTTGCGGATATCACAGTGAAGGATTTGAAGGATGCATTAGAGGTACGTATGGCAATTGAGAGCTTGTCGGTAAAGCTTGCGTGTGAGCGAATTGACGAGGCAGGAAAGGAAGAGCTTAAACATAATTGTATTGCGTTCCGCGAAGCGATAAACTCGAAGCTTGTACCTGCAATTGTCGAGGGCGATGAGGCGTTTCACAATACGATTTATAAAGCATCCAAAAATCAAAAGCTTATTAATATTGCGCAGAACCTTCGTGAGCAGGTATATCGCTATCGTGTAGAGTACGTAAAGGATTTTTCGTATCATGACAATTTGATTCGTGAGCATGATCAAATCACAATGGCAATCTTAAAGGGTGATGCAGAAACTGCGCAACGAATCATGGAAGAACATATTTACAATCAGGAACAGATTGTTATTCGCAATGTAACGAATAACGTATAGAAAAAACGCAGGAGAAATCATAGTTCTCCTGCGTTTTTTGTTATTTAAAAAGCTACGAAGCTTCAAAGCACACAGATTCCATGTATAAAATTTACACTTTCACACAAAATAACACGTAAACATATACAAGGACATAAAGGTGTGAAACTATATGGAACATACGCAGACAGAGCAGTATTTTGATGACAACGGAAGACTCAATATATCTATAGATGTAAATATTGAGAAAAATATTAGGGTATTAAAACAAATTTTTTCCGATTGCGGCGATATTGTACAAAAATCCTTTGTATTAGAGCGTGCAGCAAGACCGGTAAAAATTCATATAATTTATATTGATGGTCTTACGGATAATGGCATGGTGGAGGAAACGATTATCAAACCACTCACATATGAGTGGAGAGGAACCAATGCAAGAAATATTTGGGATTCCATATTTTACAGGGAGGCACAAACGGTAGACATTAAAAAGGAAGCTTCCTTTGACGGGGCAGTCGGATCGGTTTTAAAAGGTGATACGGCTGTTTTTATTGACGGATACAATGAGGCAATGGTGTTATCAACGAAAAAGCTTCCGTTACGTGGGATTGATGAAAACGATACGGAAGCCGGAATGCGAGGGCCCAGAGATACATTTAACGAGGGCTTTCGGCAGAGCACGGCTTTGATTCGAAGGAGATTGCGGGATGCAAAGTTAAAGTGTGAGCAGGGGAGTATCGGGCAGCGTTCGCGGACGGATTATGCGCTCATGTATTTATCGGATGTCGCTTCTCCTGCGCTTGTCCGGACAATCAGAGAACGTATGGATGCTTATGAAATCGATGCAATTTTTGACAGCGGTATGGCGGAGCATTTGTTGGAGGATAACAGACACTCGCCGTTTCCGAGCTTTCAGGCAACTACGCGTCCGGACAAGGTTGCTGCGGGTATTGTGGAGGGGCGTGTAGCGATTGTGTTCGATAATTCGCCGGAGGTTATTTTAGCTCCGTCCAATTTCAATATGCTGCTTCAGGCATCGGATGATTACTACAACCGATGGGCAGTTGGTACATTTGCGAGGGTGCTTCGCTACATTGCAGCATTTCTTGCCATTGCTCTGCCCGGCTTTTACATTGCCGTAACCGTATATCATAGTGAAATGCTTCCGACAAAGCTGCTCTATGCAATTGCTACGGCGAGATCCATGGTGACATTTCCAATCGTGGTGGAGGTGCTTCTTATGGAGTTTTTGTTCGAGCTGTTAAGGGAGGCAGGGATCAGGCTGCCCGGACCGCTGGGTAATACCATTGGTGTTGTAGGAGGTCTTATTGTGGGACAATCCGCAGTAGATGCCGGGATTGTGAGCACAATTGTTGTGATTGTTGTTGCACTTACTGCGATTGCTTCCTTTGCGATACCAAACGAGGAGTTTGCGTCTGTGTTTCGGTTGCTTAAATTTTTTATTATCGTGACATCTGCAATTTATGGATTGTATGGATTTATTCTTGGACTGCTGATTGTGGCAATTCATCTCTCGGATCTTACAAGCTTTGGTGTTCCGTATATGATGCCGGCAGTTGGCGGGACCGTGGACGATTCAAATGGGAAAAAGGACTTTGTATGGAGGGCACCGATTAAGAGTATGTGTCTTCGTCCCGCATGGGCGCAGGGAAAAAATCGCGTCCGTCTGAGAAAAAAGTCATGTGAAAATGATTCACATAAGCAGGGCATGGAGGAAGAAAATGAATTTAAATAACGGTAAAATTTCAGAACGACAATGCTTCCGAATCGGACTTTGGGAAAATATTGCTATTCCTATGGTTGCACTTCCTTTTGTGACCGTACGTGTGGCGGGCAGATATCATGTACTTGCCTTTCTTGTTGGGGTTATTATGTTTGTGGGATATGCGATGCTTCTTTATTTTTTTGCGCGGAAAATACCGGAAGGAATGGTTACAGCGGTATTTCGGGAGTTTGGCTGGTGGTCAAAACTGATTGCGGGAATCTATGTAGTTCGTTATGTGCTGAGAGCGTCACTCATTCTTTTATATTTTTCCATGGCGGCACATACGTATATGTTGCGGGGGATCGCATTATATGCGCTTGCCATTCCGTTTGCCCTGATATGCGGATATGGGGCATTGCGTGATATTGAAAAACGCGGTCGTTTGCTTGAGCTTCTGTTTTGGTGGATGATTACTCCGCTTATTTTAATTGCGGTTTTTGCGGTCGGTAATGCAGAATGGACAACCCTTGACACGGAATTGTTTGGATTTTCCCGGTCTGCGATTTCTGCGGCAGATATGGAAAGCATCATTCTTGCCGCGTATTTTATGCTGATCGCTACATCCGGGATAGAGCTTATGATGCACACAATCGTGGCACAAAAAACTCAAAGCACTGTCGGGGCATGGAAGCTTTTGGTTTGGGTTTTGATATCGTTTCTGTTGTCATACCTGTTTGTAATTGGAATTCTCGGGGCCGGGTGGGTGCGTAGAGACAGCCTGGCATCACTCAATGTAATGGAGGCGGCAGCAGTTCCGGGAGGGGTGATTGAACGGATGGATTATGCGGTACTTGCTTTTTGGGTAATCGGTGTTTTTGCGATTATGAGCGGGTATCTGCATTATGCAAAGAAATATGCATGGTCAATTGTGTCATCGTTTGTATCTCCCAAAAAAAGGGATACGGCTGAGCGTTCGTATATAGAGTGTTTTGTTATGCTTGGCTTGGTTATTCTTGTTGTGTTTATGATGTGGTTGTGGCAAAGACGTATGCCGGCTCAAGCTATGGCGTGGTATTTGATACGGTTTGATTTGCTGATTAGTTTGGCGATTCCGTTTGTTACGATTTGGATAAAGAAACGGCGAGAAACGAAAAAGCTTGTTATGCTTGTTTTATTGCTTGTCACATCGGGTATAACACTTATCGGGTGCGGAAAAAAATATGAAAGTGCATCTCTGGAAAACAGAGACTATGTACGGACAATGATCGTAGGAGGCGCAGAGAAAGGACATTTTGAATTTTGTTTTGAGATTGCGGATTTATCGGAATATGAAGGCGACGGTGCAAAGTCACTTGGGACAAGTGACTATAAATGTGATGCGGCAGGAATAGAGGATGCGTTACAAATTTATTATGAGGATAAAAAAAGGCAATTGGATTTGGGGCATTTAAGAAAAATGGAATTTGAGGATACACTTGAGGAGGCGCAATTCGAGCTTTTGATTAGGGAGCTTGCTGATATGCCTTTTGTCCCCAAATCGGTTCCGGTGTCGGACTCGGTCGTATTACGCGACCTGATTAAGGAACTGTTTTCCTTGAAGGAGTAAACAGAGTGTGTTATCATACAGTTTAGAATATATGAATGAATTGAGGGATATAATATGGCAAAGAAAAACCTTGCAATCATATTTGGAGGACGCTCTTCAGAGCATGAGGTGTCTTGTATTTCTGTTGTGACAATCGCAAAGGCTGCTTCCGCAGAAAAATACAATTTGCATTTGATTGGAATTACAAAAGAAGGAAATTGGAAATACGTTGATTCCATCGAAACAATCGAGGATGGAAGCTGGGTAAACAGTGAAGCAGAGGCTGTGATTTCTCCGGATACAAAGGGAGAGCTGTTGATTATTACGAAGGAGCAGACTGTTTCCCGCGTTAGGATGGATGTAATTTTCCCTGCATTACACGGAATGTATGGAGAAGACGGAACCATTCAGGGACTGTTTGAAATGGCGAAGATTCCATATGTCGGATGTGGTATTCTTGCTTCTGCGGCATCCATGGATAAGTTTTACACAAAGCTTATAGTAGATACACTCGGAATCCGTCAGGCGCAGTACGTGCCTGTATTAAAGGATCAGCTTGCCGATATGGCACGGGTCGTTGCACGTGTGGAGCAAACACTTTCATATCCGGTATTTGTAAAGCCTTCGAAGGCTGGTTCGTCCAGAGGTGTTACGAAGGCGGAAAACCGGGCGATGCTCGAAGCAGGTCTGCTTGAGGCTGCAAAGCATGATTACAAGATTTTGGTTGAGGAGACAATTGTCGGTCGAGAGCTTGAGTGTGCAGTACTTGGTTATGGCGACAACACAAAGGTGTCCGGTCTTGGTGAGATTCTTGCGGCAGCGGAGTTTTATGATTATGATGCAAAATATAACAACGAAGAGTCTGAGACTGTAATCGATCCGGTTTTGCCGGACGGAAAGACAGAGGAAATACGCGAGGATGCGTTGCGCATCTTTAAAACCTTGGACGGATTTGGTCTTTCTCGTGTGGATTTTTTCCTGGAGAAGGAGACAAACGAGGTTGTATTTAACGAGATTAATACATTGCCGGGCTTTACATCCATTAGTATGTATCCGATACTTTGGGGTGCAAAGGGTTATCCGATTGAAAAGCTTGTGGATACGCTCATTGATATGGCGGTAGAGCGACCATAAGATTGCTAAATTGATACGGATGGAGTAAATGGATGAAGGTAAACTTATTCTTTGAAACAACGGATATGGATGGAATGGTTACCAACACAAAACAGGTTGCCGTTATGGAAAAAAATGAAGACGGATATCGTCTTGTATATGTTGAAAGTATTGTAGAAAACGGAGATAAGATTAAGTCTACGATGACCGTAAACGAACAGTCATTGCGTGTATTACGAACCGGTGGTGTAACGTGCGATTTTATGTATGGCGATGCCATGGTACATAATACGGTTTATGGAACCCCATATGGAAATATTCCGCTTATGCTCAAAACCAAGCAGTATTATTTTGATGAGAAATGGTCGACACAGGATGCATTTTCAATTTGCGTGGATGTAAGATATGATATGATATTTGGCGAACAATCGCCGATGCCGATGCGGATTCGACTTAAAATTACGCCGATGGAATAGAAGTCTTTCGCAGGATGTTCCATGCAAAAGCAAATATGCCGGTTGACAGGAGTACGGTCATGCAACAAGAAAGAGTCGTTTGATAGAGTGCCTGCGGAATCAGATACATGCTCACGTTTACGACAAGGTGTAAGCATACAGAAGGAAGTATACTGTGAAAGCCTGTAACAAGAATACCAAGCAATACACCCATGAAGGCAGCGTAGATACCTTGGACGATATTTCCGTGGTAGATTCCAAACAGGAGCGCCTGAATCATGACTGCATAGATGGGTTTTATTAGGCGTGTGAGATAGTGAAATATTACGCCGCGGAAGAGGAGCTCTTCACCAATCGGTGCGAGCAGGCAAATACATACAATAAGTATAACCGGTGTATTGTCAGAGCTTGCCTGTTCCATGAGTTTATCGTAGGAGGCAAAAGCTGACGGAATGATTGGATGAAGGAGTGTAAGCAAGCCGCTTACGAGTGTCTGGCAGCTGATGCCTATCACAAGGAGGCAGATTGGTATACGCGGATGTGAAATGAGCATAGATAAGGACGAGGACACTGCGAAATGCAGATTGCCCTCGTCCTTATTTAATTGCTTACAGCAGGCAAAGAAATACCATGCGCCAAACACAAGTATTAAACCAATATGTAAAATAAGTGTACTATTTGTTGAGTCCATCCGTAATCTTCTTTGCTTTTTCCCTTGCTTTCTTTGCTTCTTCTTTGGTCATCGTCTTGTCGAGACCTTTTTCCTTGTTTTGCTTCTTTGCGAGAATCTGATCGTTTAACTGACGCTGATATTCGGCCTGACGGGCACGAACCTTATTGCGGAAGCCTTTCTTTTTCTTGTCGGCTTCCTCGTCGGTCGTTGATTTCTTTCCGCGAACACTCTTAACACTTAAGATGTAGATGCCGCTAATCATAGCTTTTACTTCACCCTTTGTCGGAATGCTGTCAAAGATTGCATCATCACAAATCATGTTCATAATCTGTGAGCCAATCTTTGCCTTTACGATCGGAAGTTTGGCCTTATGGTAACGCTTTGGTGCCTGGTCCATAACAACCTTCGGCAAACCTGCGTCCTTCATAGGCAAAACCTTTTTGTCAATAATCAACATTGTAGCCGGCTGCGCTGCCTCTATCATCTGTTGCTTTTGTGATAACTGTCTTTCCTGGAGCTTGTTGCCGAAACGATAGAGTAGTACGAGAATTACAGTTACTACTGCAACGACAATAAGCACGATCATCCACCAATGCATTTGTCTACCTCCGTTTATTTGTTAATATGGTGTTTATCTTTGATACCCTGAATGATTGTCGGAAGCTGGGCGTAGGCTGCCTTGCGTTCCTTTGGTGTCATCTCGGACGGGTAAAATGGTTTTCCGAATTCGATAATAACCGCATGGCTTCGAATATGACCCTTTGGTGCGGATTCAAGCAGTAAATCAGAGCCGGAGATTGCAACAGGAACAATCGGAGCGCCGGACTTTTCTGCCATACGATAACCGCCTTCTTTAAAAGGAAGCAGTTCATCCTTTTGATTACGTGTACCTTCCGGGAACAAAATCATGGAATGTCCCATCTTCATAAATACCGTTCCCTGTTTAATGACCTCCATACCCTGGCGAATATCATTTCTGTCAAGAAACAGACAACCGATGTCGTCCATATAAAATGGGAGCAACGGAATTTTACGCATTTCCTTTTTAGCCACAAAGCCAACCGGAGTTCCGATTGTTTCGTGGTAAATCAGAATGTCAAAATAGCTGCGGTGATTACCGACAAACAGTACAGGAACATTTTTTGGAATGTTCTCAATACCGCGCGCCTCAATCTTGCATCCGGAAATCTTAAGTTCCTTGCGGAAAAAGCCGGAAACGTATTTGCGGGCCTTTGCCCAGGATTTTACAGGATCCTTTTTAAAGAGGCGTCTTAAGTACAAGTGATAAGGCAGACTGAAAAACAGTGCTACCATTAATACGATACCTACACATAATGATTTCATGAAAATCCCTCCCGATCATTCATATATTATCGGCCAAACATCTTGCATGTCTCATACAGACGCGCGGAAAGAGCAGGAGTCAGGGCGTCTTCCTTGTAACGCCATGCCCAGTTGCCTTCGGCGACACCCGGGGTATTCATACGTGCCCAGGAATCGAGACACAAAACGTCCTGCATCGGAATAATTGCCATGTTCGCAACAGAGCCGAGACACGCGCGAATTAAGATCCAGCAAATGTCATAACCGTCGGTTGAATAGTATCTGCGAAGCTTATCCTTCGAAGCTTCGTAAGCGTTTTTGTACCAGCCAAGCGTCGTATCGTTATCATGGGTTCCGGTATAGCATACGCAGTTTCTTGTAAAATTGTGTGGAAGAAAATCATTTTCCTCCGGATTCTCAAATGCAAACTGGAGAACCTTCATGCCGGGTAAGCCGAACTTTTCACGAAGTTCAGAAACAGATTCGTTAATCTCTCCAAGATCCTCGGCAATAATCGGAAGCTGATAACCAAGTGTTGCTTCCAGATGTGTGAAGAAGCTTGCACCCGGAGCTTTCACCCATTTACCGTTAATTGCAGTAGGTTCACCATACGGAACTGCCCAAAATTCGTCGAAGCCACGGAAGTGGTCAATGCGTAAGAAATCGGACATCGTAAGCTGATGACGAATACGGGCCTGCCACCATTCATAGGCAGTCTCTGTATGCTTTTCCCAGTTGTATAGCGGATTGCCCCAAAGCTGTCCGGTCGCTGAGAAATAATCAGGCGGTACACCCGCGACAACGGTTGGATAACCGTCCTTGTCTAAAAGGAATAGCTTCTGGTTGACCCAGACATCGACGCTGTCCCATGCCATAAAAATCGGAATATCGCCTACGATGGAAATTCCCTTTTCGTTGGCATATGTCTTAAGTTTATTCCATTCTTGGAAAAACAGGAACTGAATAAACTTATAATAACCTATTTCCTTATCAAGCTTCTGGATCCAAGAGGCACGCTGTTTTTTGTTAGGTTTTTTGAGAGAATCCTCCCACATATACCATGGCATGCCGTTGTGATAATCCTTACCGGCCATAAATAAGGCGTAATCCTCCAACCAGACAGATTCCTCACAAAAGCTTTGAAACTCAGACATCAGAGCATTGTCGGAGGAGAAGTCGTCTTGAATGGATGGATCACAAAAACGCTCGTATGCGGTTTTGAGTAATCCCGTTTTAAATTCAATCAGTTCACCATAGCTGATCTGTTCGGGATTCCATGCCGGCATATCATTAAAATCGGAAGCGTAAAGAAGATTTAATTCCTTTAAGTGATCAAGGCTGATTAAAAGCGGCTGTCCTGCAAAGGCCGAAAACGGTTGATAAGGGGAATCCCCAAAGCCGGTATGACCAAGTGGCAATACCTGCCACATATTAAGTCCGGATTTTACCAGAAAATCTATAAATTTGTATGCATTTTGTCCCAAATCACCGATACCGTACGGTCCCGGGAAGGATGTTGGATGTAACAAAATGCCTGCATATTTTTTCGGTTTCAAAAAAGTTACCTCCATAGTTGCAATGTACACAAAATCAGTGAAAAACACTGTCCTTTATTATACCAAAAAACAAGGGGAAATACAAGGCTACTTGTACATCTTATAAGCCTGTTCAAAAGCCGGAATCGAACGTTCCACCATGTCTGTTGTTACACAGTATGAAATTCTAAAATGTCCAGAACAGTTAAAACTGTCACCCGGAACGATAATAAGGTTACATTCTTTTGCTGCGCGCCAGCAGAATTCGTTGGCATCCGCAATCGGAGAACGCGGGAACATGTAGAAGGTTCCGCCCGGTTCTACGACATGGTAGCCAATACGTGTAAGCTCGCGATAAAGAATCTCTTTATTTTTTTCGTAAACGGATAAATCACTTGTCATGTCAAGTATTTTCTCGATACCGAGCTGAATGATGGATGCAGGGCAGTTGTGTCCGGTAAATCTCGAAATCTGTCCACACATCAATATAAGGAGTGTCGCGTCTTTACATGACGGATTGACGGCAACATAACCGATACGTTCTCCCGGAAGAGAAACGGATTTGCTGAAGGAATAGCAGCAAATAGAATTATCGTAAAACTTTGATATAAACGGTGCATCTGTGCCCGCAAATATAATCTCACGATATGGTTCGTCGGAAATCAAGTATATATCGTGACCGTAATCCTCCTGCTTTTTAGAAAGCAGTGCTGCAAGCTTTGTGATTGTCTCTGTAGAGTAAACAATACCGGAAGGGTTGTTTGGAGAGTTAATTAATATTGCAGAGACATTTTCATTCATCGCCTGTTCAAGTGCATCAAAATTAATCTGGAAGGTGTTGATGTCTGCCGGAACAATTGTAAGCTTGGCTCCGGTACCCGTTACATAAGGAACATACTCCGGGAAGTAAGGAGCAAACGTCAGTACCTCATCACCGTCCTTTACTACACAGCGGATTGCATGCGCGAGTGCTCCGGCGGCTCCGGAGGTCATAAAGATATGCTCTGCGCCATAGTTCATATCAAAACGACGATTCAATGATTCGGCAACGGCGCGTCTTGTGGAATCAAGTCCGAGTGATGGACTGTAGCCGTGCAACGCAACCGGTTCCTTTGTCTGTAAAAGTTCTAACATATAGTCCGTAAATTCCTGAGGAACCGGAACAGATGGGTTTCCGATGGAATAGTTGTAAATATTTTCGGCTCCGATTTCAGCCGCTTTTTTATTTGCGTATGTAAAAAACTCTCGAATGACAGATCCTTTTCCTGTCATATCCTTATACATTTCGTTTATCATAAGAGATCCTCCGAATTCCTAAAATATCGTATCTTATTATAAGCAACAACTAAAAAAAAAGCAAACAAAAAGACAAGCGATGAAGATAACATCATCGCTTGTCCAGAGGGGAGAGAGGATTTGAAAAACTCTTACAATGCCTACTCTACCAACCATTTGTGATTAAACTATGTTTTAAGTATGTAAAAAGTGTGAAAAAGTTGTATTACATGTTTGCGATTTCCTGCATAGAGGAATCAAGCTGACGAAGTGTTTTTTGAATGGAATCATTGATCACGCCGGACTCGTGAGCCATCTTTCCAAACTCATGTGCAACAACCGTAAATCCACGTCCTGCTTCGCCGGCACGTGCAGCCTCAATGGAGGCATTTAGCGCTAAAATGTTTTGCTTGTTTTCAATTTTCTTAAGACCCTGTGATTTGGAAGTGAGCTCCTTAATCAATGTAGCGGAATCTTCGATTGCATTTGTAAAGGATGCTTGTAACTCCTCGTACATCTTCTTGCGGTAAGAAGACTCAAGTAAGCCCTGAATCGAAGCAACTAAAAGCTCAGCAGCCGCTGTTACCATATCCTCATCTGTGTCCTCATCAAGCGGACCGCCGATGACGGAAGCAACGATGACGTCGTCTACTTCGATATCCTCGCTGAAGGCCTCGATATTATTTCTTGAGAAGCCAAGCTTGTTTGAAATAAAGTTACCTTCATCATCCAAAGCGACAGCAATCATGCCGGTTGCTTTTGCCCATTTTTCCATAAGTTCGTCTAATTTATCACTATCTAAATAATCCTGAAGTGTCATATGATGTATACCCCCTTTGTAAACAAAAAGACTGTAATTTATTTTATCGGATTTTGCGAAATAATTCAACTAAAATATAGGGATTTGGCAAAAAACTTGCAGGAAAATAAAAAATATGTGACAATAATGGAAATAAGAGAGGTAGTATGGATATGATACGTATTTTTGATACACATGCGCATTACGATGATAATGCGTTTGCAGACGATCGCACAAAGCTGCTTACGGGTTTTCCGGCACAAAATATCTGTGCAGTGACAAACATCGGTACAAATCTTGAAACGTCTCGTATGACAGCAAGACTTACCGAGCAATATGATTATGTTTACGGAACGGTTGGTGTATATCCGACTGAGGTGGATGTTTTTGAGACAACGGATACGATGGAACAGTTAAAGCTGCTTGTAAAAGAACACAAACGGGTTGTTGCAATCGGTGAAATCGGACTTGATTATCATTATGATAATCCGAATAAGCCGCTACAGCAAAAATGGTTTGCCGCGCAGATGGAGCTTGCAAGAGAACTGAATGTGCCTGTCTCGGTACATAGCCGCGATGCCGCTCAGGATACCTTGCAGGTTATGAGAACCGTAAAAGCGAACGAAATAGGCGGCGTTGTGCATTGCTATTCCTACTCCAAGGAAACGGCAAGAGATTTTTTGGATATGAATTTCTATTTTGGAATCGGTGGGGTGGTCACATATAAAAATGCAAAAAAGCTTGTTGAGGCAGTTCGTTATATTCCGATGTCTAATATTGTGTTGGAGACAGACAGTCCGTATTTGTCTCCGATTCGCGGGTTACGAAACACATCTTTGAACTTACCGCTTGTGGCGGAAAAGATTGCGGAAATAAAAAGTATTTCGGTGCAGGATGTCTATGATATTACATGGGAAAATGCACATAAGCTGTACCGGATTTCGGAAAAATAAATTGGAGGAATTATGGAGAAATTAAGCAATCCTCAGGTAACGATTGAAATCTTAAAAAAATATAATTTTGCGTTTCAAAAGCGATTCGGACAAAACTTTTTGATTGACCCGCTCGTGGTGGAAAAAATTATTCGTGCGGCAGAGGTGACAAAGGACGATATCGTACTGGAAATCGGTCCGGGCATAGGGACGATGACTCAGTATCTTGCGGAGGCTGCCGGCAAGGTGTATGCGGTGGAAATTGACAAGAACCTGCTTCCGGTTTTGGATGAAACTTTGGCAGAGTATCATAACGTGAAGGTTATAAATAACGATATATTAAAGGTGGATATTAAGGAGCTTGTAGGAAATCGGGAGGTTAAGGTTGTTGCCAATCTTCCGTATTACATTACAACTCCGATTATTATGGGGTTATTTGAAAATCATATTCCTGCCTCATCGATTACGGTTATGGTTCAAAAGGAAGTTGCGATGCGAATGCAGGCGGGACCGGGCAGTAAGGATTATGGGGCATTGTCGCTTGCTGTACAATACTACGCAGAACCGTATATTGTTGCGAATGTCCCACCGAACTGTTTTATGCCGAGACCGAATGTTGGTTCTGCGGTCATTCGTTTGACAAAACATGCAAGACCGCCGATTGAGGTTTGTGATGAGACGCTGATGTTTCAATTGATTCGAGCATCATTTAATCAAAGACGGAAAACCTTGCAAAACGGGATTCATAATGCGTCGGATTTGTCATTTTCAAAAGAACAGGTTGTTGAGGCTTTGAAAACACTTGGCCTTTCAGAATCTATCCGGGGAGAGGCTCTTACGCTGGCACAGTTTGGTGCACTTACAAATATATTAAAACAAATGAAATAGCATATTCGGACGAGCATTCACATATATACATAGTATGTGTATGAAGCAGGTAGAGGACTGCTTGATTATGTGAAAGTGAGGGATGGTATGCAGGCATGTCGATGGGTATCATATATCTACCGGTATAGAGAAACGAAGCGTCAGGAAAATGCCGGTTTTATTAAAATACAGAAGCTGAAATATGAATCGGGTGATATTGGTCGATTTCAGATAGGAATTCGGATTATGAAGCTTATGCCTTGCAGATGTGAAGTATACCTTATGTTAGAACCTGACAGGATCTATCCGGTGCAAACGATGTATATTTCGGAGCGTATGCGGGATATGATAATGCTTCGGTTTGACTTACCGTGGACAATTGCGGTATCAGGGGAAAAATCAATTTCAGAATGTATCGGACTATTTTTTCGATGTGAAGATGGGGATATATTTGCCGGCATGTGGAAGGAAGGGAGACTGTGTGTCAACCCGATTGTGATAAGCGAGACAGAACAAAAAACGAAAGACAATGAGCGGGATATACATAAAGATAAAGACATAAATCAGGGAAAAGAGAAAGACGAGAAAAAGAATTTGTCACTGCAACAACCGTGCAAGCCAAGAAAGAGAGAGCCGGAAAATACATATCGCGAGATGCTTAATACCTATCCGAAGCTGCCGCTGTTTGCAGATACGCATCTGCTTGAATGTGTAAAGATAGCACCACAGGATATCGGAAAGCTGGCAATCGGCAATTGGAAGCTGGGCACAAACAGCTTTGTTTCACATGGGTTTTATCATTATCAGTATTTGATGTTTGGAAGAGTTTTGCTTGATGGGGAGGAACGGATTGTAGTAGGAATACCGGGAGTTTTTACAAATAAAGAGCGATATGTCGCGAATATGTTTGGATTTATCCGATTTGTTCCGTCACAAAAAACAGATTATCTGACAGGCAAATTTGGTTATTGGGTTGTGGAGGTTGTGAGTGAGTAGCGGATAAGATCTTCGGTTTTACCGAGAATATTGGCGCTTTTTGGCTCATAACGATACATGGTAAAGCCGAGCTTTTCGGCAAGTCGTAACGATGCGTAATTATATGGGTGAATGCGGGCATCAAAACGATAGATGCCATAATGCTTCTGCAAAACTTCCATGCCAAGTCTTACGGCTTCGTAAGCGTAACCTCTGTTTTGATGTAAGTGGTCGATTTTGTAGCCGACCTCCGCATAGCGGACAAGCCCGGAGGAGAAAAAGTTGAAATTAACGGATCCGATTATGATATCCGGAAACATGGATTCATAAATATAGTAGCGCACAAACTGACCGAGATTGTATGCAGACAATTCACGTCGAAGTGCTTCCTCGTGATAGGAAAGTGTATAGAAATTACGTGGGCGCGTAGGTTCAAACTGTTCAAATACCGTACGATTTCTCAAGTAGAGATCAAGCACGCGCGATGCGGCAGATGTATCTTCAATTTTGAGTATTAATCGTTTGGAACGAATTGATTTTGGACCCATAGTGCGCCTCCCCACCGGATGAAATAACAAGCTTTAACATTCCTTTATTATAGGCGATTTAATACGGCGTGTCAAAAAGAGTGAAATGGATGGAGAAACATGGACGAGATAACAAAAGACGACAAACGATATATGCGACAGGCAATCACGCAGGCAAAAAAAGCATGGAATAATCAGGATGTACCGATAGGGTGCGTGATTGTATATCAGGGCAAGGTCATTGCACGCGGATATAATCGCCGTAATGCCGATAAGACGACGCTTGCGCATGCGGAAATACTTGCAATCAAAAAGGCTTCCAAAGTTATCGGAGACTGGAGATTGGAGGATTGTACGATGTACGTGACCTTAGAGCCTTGCCAGATGTGTGCCGGCGCGATTGTGCAGGCCAGAATCCCACGGGTGGTCATTGGATGTATGAATCCGAAGGCCGGCTGTGCGGGCTCGATATTAAACTTACTTGATATCAAGGAATTTAACCATCAGGTGGAGGTTACGCGCGGTGTATTAGAACAGGATTGTTCAAATATGTTAAAGGATTTTTTTGCACAGCTTCGAGAGGTAAAGAAAAGAGAAAAAAGTTGTCATGTAAGTAAAACCAAGTAGAAATACTTGGTTTTATTGCTTCCTGCATTTTTTCAAAAATCAACAAAAAACGCACATATATGTCGTTTCATTCCCAAACTATTGTTTTTTCAAAGAAGCATGATATTCTCAAGGTATTAGCGCTAATAATAAAAATGAAGGAGGAAAAGGATATGTTAAAAAGACTTTCGAAAGAAAAAATGTATGCTGCGATACTGCCTATAATGATATTGGGATTCATGGCATTAAATTCAAAGGCATATGAGGCAACAAACGATGGTGTTACTATGGTATATAATTTGACGAAAAGTGGTTCATGGAATGCGTATACGTATTGCATGGAAGATGCAAGCAGTTACATAGGAATGTTTTTGTATTCTAAAACAAATTGCGGTGGATCTGTTCTATGGTCAGATAGCAAAACTGTTCATACGAGGACACCTGTCCCGGGATTTTCAGCGACATGGACGTATGCTGCATTGTCAAAGAGCAACAACTCTGCCAAATCGGCGAAAAGTTCACACTATTTAAAAGTTAGTGGAACTAATATTCCATGTGTGGGAACTCGTTATTTGTCGCTTTAATAATTTGAAAGAATATAGCTGGAGAGGAAACATGTTTATTTTCAATTTTATTAAACGCATATTTCGATATAGAGTATCAGGTATATGCTTTTTGTGTGGAATGATATCCTCGTTTTTATCTATGTACTTTAGTATAGCGAATCAAAGAGAGTTATATAATGCAAAGAAAGAAATCCAAGAATACGATTGTGATTATCAAGCTCTGTTTGAAATTACAATCGATGGAAAAGATGTTGTTTTTCCGAATTACAAGCAAGGAAATTGTTTGATAAACCGACTGCCTGTGATGGTTGATACGGAAGGTGAAATCATTCTTTGCAACATATATGCATATTTCAATGAGGCGATCGAGCTTCCGATGTGTTCTGGCATGTGGCCGAGTTTCGATGTGCTGGAAAGAAACGATCGCGTGGCGGTGGTAGGAAAGAATTATAGTGGAAATGCGATATGTATTAACGGAAAAGATTACATATCAATCAATGGAGAATTGTATTTTGTTTCAGGGTATTTGGAAGGAAATATAAGCACAGAGTTTGATAATTATATTGTTTTATTTTTTGATTCATTGGGTGAAAATGTAAAATCCCAGCTGTATTCCAATGTAAATGATATTCCCAATATATTGTCTGTCTCATTGGAAAGCAATTATTATGATGTGACGCAGCTAAATGAGTTGTTTTTGAAGGATATGAGTAAGTATGGAAGCTGTGTGCAGGTGAATAATTCGCCTGAAATTTACGAAAGACAAAGTGTATTTAAGGAACAGACCTATTTTGGGATTTTTCTATATTGTATGTGTAATTGTATAGTAATATCGTTTTTTTGGTATATTGAGAGAAAAAAGGAACTTTGTATTCGAAACGCATTTGGTTATGGAACGAAGGATATTATCGGCGTATTAATTAAGGATTTTTGTTGTCTGTTTGTACTTGGTATGCTTATTGCAGGCATAATAGCTGTATTTATCCAGCGCAGTATAGCGTCGGGCATTGTCAATGCATCCAACTTTATAAAAAATATGGGGGTCACTGCCATGCTTGTTGTCGTAACATCTGCACTGTCGGTATTTGTTCCGGTTTATTGTCTTCAGTCTAAATTGCCGGTTTCTGAAATCACAAAAAAGGAAGTGTAACATGAAAATTCTTGATTATTATAGAATGGCAGTATCTATCTTTTTTAGGAGAAGATGGGCACATTTTATTGAATTAATAATAGTATTTTTGTCGACGTGTGTAATTATATATTCGATGGTAATGTGGTATGTTACATATGAAAGTATATTGGCGATAGACAGCTTAGTCGAGCAGTCAATTTATGATGTGTACAGCATTCAATTTGATGATCAGTTCAACATAAGTAGTACAGGCTCAAAATTATACTGTGATTTTGTAAATGATCTGGTTGAAGATTCAAGGTATGATGCAAGTGGACGTTACTTTTACTCAAATGAATTATTTGAAAATGAAGAAAGTGAACAAATTAGCAGTGAAGTGCTGTATATGGATAGTGAACTGCTTCCGCTTGCAGGGATAAAGTCAGTGATATCCGGCGAAACAATTAATCTCGAATCCGAGCGTTATACAGGTGTTGCGGTGGGCGATAACTATAGAAATCGAATGCCTATCGGAAGTCTATGGTATAATCCGCTTTGTGGTGTTACATATGAGGTAACCGATTATATTAAAGAAAATCAAAAATGGTTTAATGATTACATGGTAAACGGCTCCGGGAAGAAAAATTTGAACAATGTAATAGTCGTAGATATTACGAAGGATATTAGTGAGGATACGTTCTTTCTTGTAGGCTATTCTTTTATTAATAATATTTACGTGGTAGCAAACGATATGACCGGAGATTTTATTCTTGAAGACATTCAGGAAAAGGCAGATAAATATATGTTGCCGGTATATGTGACATCTGTTGGGAGAATGAAAGATCAATATATTAAAAGAAATGCGCCCTTTTTTAAAAAGATTAATCTGCAGGTATGTATTTTCCTTCTAATGTCTGTGGTAGGGTTATATTTGATAAATCTGATTTTATATGAAATACAAAAGAGCGAAATACATATAAGAGCTTTGTATGGTATGACATATAAGCAGGGATGTGTCTTATATTGTATTGTTCGGGCATTGCCATACTTTTTAGGTATGTTAATCGGTTTTTGGTATCAGTCGAATGCTTCACAAATCTCATCATTGTTAGATTATGATGAATGGAATGTCGTATTTTATATATGTGTAGCTCTGATAGCGTTCTTGTATGTGTTACAGTGCATAGTGTTCTGCCGAAGATTAAAAATGCATTATATATGGGGGATAAAATGATAGAATTAAAAAACGTTACAAAAAGGTATAAAAGAGGTAATCTTGAAACAATTGCACTAAAGGATTTATCGCTTGTTATCGGTGAAGGGGACTTTGTAGTCATTGAAGGTGTTTCAGGAACAGGGAAATCAACCTTGCTAAATATAATAGGATGTGTGGATCAGGTGAGCGAAGGAGAATATTTTTTTAAAGGTAAATTGGTTGATTATTCAAATAAAAAAATGATTCAAAAAATTCGCAAAGATAACTTTGGCTTTATTTTCCAAAATTATGCATTGATGGAAAAATATAATATATATGAAAATATAGAGATGCCTTTATTAGTTAGACATATCCCAAAAAGGGCTCGGAAAAAACGTATAAATGAAAGCATAGAATTGACGCATTTTGATGAATCCGTACATAAGTATCCAAATGAATTGTCGGGTGGGCAGCAGCAGAGAGCGGCAATCGCAAGAGTGTGTGCAATGAATGTGCCTGTCATTCTTGCAGACGAACCGACAGGTGCACTTGATGAGAATAATGCTCAGAAAATCACGGATTTATTTATTGATTTGTGTAATTGTGGGAAAACAATTATCCTCGTGACGCATAGTCAAACGGTAATACAAAGTATTAAAGAAGGAGTAGAGGATAAGACGCATTTTAAACATATCCTCTTGGAAAAGGTATGAAAAAAAAAAAAATAATCATCATTACAAGTGTTTTATGTTGCCTGATATGTGTAAGTATTGCATATTTGATGAAAAAAACATGTTATCAAAATCAAATGCGGTTCTCATTTAACTATAAGGAGATAGCTGACCCGACGGCGAAAGAGATTTCAACAATGGCGGTGAGCAAATATAACGAGTTGAAAATCCGATTTAATGTATTCGTAAATGAGGGAGCCATGCAGATTGCTCTATATTATGTACCTGAGGATCATATTTTGTATAAAAGAAGATATGCTTCCTTTCAAGAAAGCATTCGCATGATCGAGTCCGGAGAGGATAGTCCGGAAAAACGAAACGTTGACGGGCTTGAATGTGCGTATCAGTGTACTGTAAGTGAAACAGCATGCATAGAGATAGATACAAAGGATTATAAAGATGGATTATATGCTATTGTTACATATGGAACGGCTGATTCGGATATACAAGGAACCATGAGTATTGACTATGTGTATAGAAACTGGATGAAGTTCGCAAATAAAATAAGAGGTTATGATATATACAGACCATAATCACAGAAGAAATATGTTATTTGGCTTATCATAAGTGTATAAAAAAGTTTTTGGTGATACTTGACGGAAATGTATCTTTCTTATATACTGAACGAGTGACTTTTATCACATATTAAAATGTTTAACCTTTCCGTGCAGCCGGGGAGTTAGCGGTGCCCTGTACCTGCAATCCGCTATAGCAGGGGTGATGGTTGGTTTCGGGATGTCTCTTTGTAGAGCTGCCCTTGGTAAGTGGCGTTGATGTTTGGGTCTTGCGCGACAGAAATCTATGAACCGTGTCAGGTCGGGAACGAAGCAGCACTAAGTAGAACCTTTTGTGCGCCGCAAGGTCGCCTGGACTGAGTTAACTGCCAAGGTAACGTCTATGCGAGCTTCACAACGCCGACCGCACGGTTTTTTTATTTCATAAGCTTCAGGTGTCAAAATGTTTCTGCTTTTATTCAGTAGAATTCACCGGTATTTGGCTCTTCATTCCACTGTGCAAATCATTCTGATGAGCCACTTGAATCAAATAAGTGTGTTCAGCAGAGGCCTCCACACTTATTTGCGTCTCATCTCCATTGCACAGAAAGTCATGAAGAGTCAAATACCGGTAAATTTTACTGACAAACTATATTACAGGGGCATTTGACATCGGATGCTTCATAGAATTGTATATAAAATAGGTGCTTTGTTGCTTAAAATGTGAAATATAAAAAAATAAGTAGAATTTTGTAAAAAATGATGATATTATAAGAGATAGTATATAAAATACTTGATGTTGGAGTTGGGTTATGAATTACGCAGAGGTAATAGAATACGTCAAGAAGATGACTTCCGATAACGGAAGACCGGCGAACTATCCTTTTAGAAGCAGATGTGAGCATACGATGCGCGTGTATCGTTGGGCGATTAAGCTTCAGGCAAAATTAGGCGGTGATTTAGATGTCATTGTGCTTGCAGCACTGTTGCATGATATCGGGTGGGATGATCAACGACCACACGGTGAGGTCGGGGCAGAGCTTGCGGTTGAATATATGGACAGCATAGGTGTTGATCCGGATATTATTCGTCGTGTCGGAGAGATTATCATGATTCATGAGGACAAGGATACGGAGGCTGAACTTTCCTTAGAGTGCAAGATTGTAATGGATGCAGACCTGTTGGATGAGGTTGGCGCAATCAGTATCTTGTGGGATGCGATGGCAACTGCTTGTGAGGATGAGGCAAGCTATAAGAAGGCATATTATCGTATTAAGAATTATTATCGTATTAATAAGCCAAAGATTCGCCGTTGTAAAACAGATGCTGCAAGAGCAGAGTGGACAAAGCGTATGCAGCTGATAGAGACGTATTTAACCCAGTTAGAGAAAGAGTTATTTTAAAACACACTGCCGGATATGTTGGTAACCAACGTACCCGGCAGTGTGTTTGTTTGAATATTCTGTTTTTAACTGTTTTTGCAGTCAAGAAGTCGGCAATTACAATTAGCATGAAGCAACTGATAATCGTAAGCATAGCTTTTGTTGATTTGTTTTGCATTATTGATTCCTCCTTGAGAAACAATTAGTTGTTACATGCTTCATCGATTAAGTGCGTGATGATGGAAATCGAATCGGACAAATCGCTCTGTTTCATAGAAGTCTTATATTCGTCTCGGTGCTCGTATACCTCGTGTACAGCGGCAAGCAGGGATTTGTCTGTAACATCCTCTTCTAATAGCAATTTTGCATAGCCGCTTTTTTTAAATGATTTAGCATTTAATATCTGATCTCCTCTGCTTGCCGCAAGGGAAAGGGGAATCAGGACACTTGGTTTTTGCAGAGCGAGAAGTTCGCAAATGGCATTGGCACCTGCACGTGAAACAACAACATCTGCAAGTGCAAGAAGATCCTTTAACTCTTGTTTAATATATTCAAACTGAACATAGTTCGGAACATTGTTAAGATCCGGGTTCATCTTATCCTTACCGCATAGATGAATAATGTTGAAGTCCTTTACAAGTTCATTTAAGCAGGACCAAATAGCCTCATTCACGCGAAGCGCACCTGCACTGCCACCAACGACAAGGAGCGTTGGACGAACCTCTGTAAAGCCACAAAACTGCATAGCCTTTATGGAGTCACCGGAGAAAAGTTCTTCGCGAATCGGAGTTCCGGTAACGACAGCTTTATCTTTTGGAAGATTTTCTGCGGCTTCCGGGAAATTACAACAAACCTTTGTTGCCTTTGGAATGCATATTTTATTAGCAAGTCCCGGCGTCATGTCAGACTCGTGAATAATGCATGGAATTTTTTTGCTGCTTGCAGCCAAAACGACCGGAACGGCAACAAAGCCGCCCTTGGAAAAGACAACATCCGGTGAAAGCTCCTTCATGAGCTTTTTGGCTTGTGATAACCCTTTGATTACACGAAACGGGTCCGTGAAGTTTTCGAGGCTAAAGTATCGACGGAGTTTACCGGTAGAAATACCGTGATACGGAATGCCCATCTCTTCGATGAGCTTTTTTTCGATACCGTCATAGGAGCCGATGTAGTGAATCTCATATCCGCGTGCCTTTAAGGTTGGAATCAATGCCATATTTGGTGTTACATGACCGGCCGTGCCGCCGCCGGTTAAAACAATCTTTTTCATAGCTCCTCCAATTATAATGCCTGCTTTAATGCTTTTGCCAGCTGATCCGGGCATGAAGTGTTCTTGAAGCCACAGGTTGTACCTTCTAATTTGTCAATGACCTCCTGTGGAGACATGCCCTCCACGAGCTTGGAAATACCCTTAAGATTTCCGTTACAGCCGCCGATAAAGCTGACATTTGTGACCTTTCCGTCTACAATGTCAAAGCTGATTGTCTGTGAGCAGGTACCGGTTGTTTTATATGTCATAATAAAACCTTCTTTCTTTTCGCATAATGTTAACGTTAGTATAACATAATAGTGAAAGGGGTTAAAGAATATTTTTCTGTCATATAAGCGCGGTAAATGACATGCGTTTGGGGGTTGCATTCTGAACTTCGCCTTTTCTATAATCAGCCCATCGGTCAAACGGAAACCGAAAAAAATAGAAAGAGGGTATTGGTATGTTGGAACGGTTATTGCACATGGAGACAGGTGTCTATGTTTTGTGGGGCATCGGACTGCTTGGCCTTTTGCTTAAGATGGTTGCAAATACATATCTGAAAAGATTGTTGCGCGAATCAGAGAACATGGCGACAACACGGACAAAGGGCCTGCGCAGAATGCGTCAGACCTATGAGAACGGCAGGAGTCTTGGAATACGAAACGGAAGCAGTACAGCCTTTGCGGAAAAACAAGTTCGCAAAATGCGACTGCTTGGAAAACCCTTTGAATTTTGGCGCAGAATCGGAGAAACTCTTACGTGCGTGCTTGTAGCGATTTGTGCATGTTCATTTTTGTATTATGATGTGTCGTGGAGAGGAAGTCCCGGCATGATTTCATTTTTTGTTAATGGAGTTATAGTTGGTGCATGTTTACTTGCACTTGAGAATATATTTTTAACAAATAATAAGGTAGAACGGTTGAAAGCGAATATTTGCGACTACCTGGATAATCTGACACCGATCCGGCAGGCGGAAAGGGGGCCAATACGGTTAAAAACAGCCTCGGATACAAAGAATAAAATGACGTCTGCGACTGAACAAAGAGAAGAAGCGGAGGTGGAAAATCGGGAAGACCTGCATGAAATTGCATGTGCAGCCGAGCGCGATGAGGAGGATGCACGCAAAAAGGTTATCCATCATGCGCGAGATGAAAACCGTATTGAATCCGGTGAGGAGCTGAATCGTTTTCTTCGTGAATTTTTTTCTTGATGAATAAAATAAAAATTGTATATGTGCTTGTAGCAGGAAGTATTCTGATCGGCAGCTTTTTCGGATGCGCCGTAAAGGAAACGAAATATTGTGAGGGAGAGGTAATCGTCCATTCGACGACCGACTCCGGGAATGAAAAAAACAAGGTTTCCCTAGAACGGACCCTTCGCGAGAAAGAGGCTTATTATGAATATCCGAACGACAAGCTTTCGTGGTGGATTAAACGGGATAACCACCATGGACAAAGTGGGTGTGATGACACACTTGTGATTGGGGAGTACGGAGCATACTATGTTGATCCGACGGTAGCGGATAATACGACGGAGTCGGTTATATATTTAACATTTGATTGCGGGTACGAAAACGGATATACCGATGCAATTTTAGATTGTCTGAAATCACATGATGCAACTGCATGTTTTTTTGTGACAAAAACGTACATACGGGACAATGCGGAGCTTGTAAAACGCATGAAGGAGGAAGGACATCTGGTTGGGAATCACACAATAACTCATCCGTCCATGCCGGAGAAATCATATGAGGAAATCATACAGGAGGTTGATGGTTGTGCTAATTATATGAAAGAGGTAACCGGATATGAGATGGATCCGTACCTACGTCCGCCAAGAGGCGAATACAGCGCCCGTACCCTCATGTTGACCCATGATTTAGGATTCAAAACGGTATTTTGGAGCATGGCGTATAAGGATTATGATGTGAATGACCAACCGGGGGCTGACTATGTGATTTCGCATTTTCGCAAATACCATCATAACGGGGCGATTGTTTTGATGCATAATGTATCGGTGTCAAATAAAGAAGCACTTGATACCGTTCTTACAGATTTGGAAAATGAGGGATATCGTTTCGCAAGCTTAAATGAATTAGAATAAAATCAAGAAAGTAATAAAATGTAAAAAGAATTGTGTATAGAATATGAGAATTTGGACATACTTCTTATGTAACGGTGAGAACCGAAGAAATGAGGAGGATGATTATGACAACAAATAATAATCAGACAAACAATCAAAGTAATAACCAGAGTAATAACCAGAAGAAT
This sequence comes from Eubacteriales bacterium, assembly GCA_030533235.1. Lineage (GTDB taxonomy): Bacteria > Bacillota > Clostridia > Lachnospirales > Lachnospiraceae > Coprococcus_C. Next base: position 43,309 of record JAUNJN010000012.1, read on the forward strand.
AACCAGAGCAACAAAAACAACTAAGGATTGCTCATAAAAAGGACCCTCGCACATGCGAGGGTTTTTTGTGTGGTGCACCTTATAAACAGCACCATAAAAAAGGCTTCGCACATATGAGCCGCTTCTTGCATATTTTATAGTAAGAAGGGAGGCGGAGCTTATGAGGTTTCAAAACATCAATATTCGAAATATCTTAAACGACGCATTGAACTATGGAGGAATTATCGTTGACGTGCGGGATGCGGAAGCGTTTGCGAAGAATCATATTCCGATGGCCATTAATCTGCCTCTTGAGGAGATTAAACAGGGGAATATTACATTGCCGAAGGGGAAAATTGTTCTGCTTTACTGTGAAAACGGAGGGAGCAGCGCACTTGCTGCACGTATCTTATCCGAAAGGGGATATCGGGTGATGAATGCGGTCGGCGGACTCAAGGAATACAGGGGGGCACTCACGAAAAAAAGGACGTCGTAAAATAATGGAATCGGTTGACATCTATCCGGCGAAAAACTAAAATATAGGATATATGTCTAAGAGTGAGGATAAGGATTTGAGCGAGAAAAATCTGTTTGAATTGATTGCGCCTTGCCATTTTGGATTAGAGGCGGTATTGAAAAGAGAAATTGTTGATTTAGGATATGAAATTGTATCGGTGGAGGACGGCAGAGTCACTTTTCGCGGTGATGCCGGTGCGATTTGCAGAGCCAATATATTTATTAGGACGGCCGAGCGAATTCTGCTCAAGATGGGAAGCTTTACGGCTTCTTCCTTTGACGCATTATTTGAGGGGACAAAAGCACTTCCTTGGGAGATGGTTCTCCCGAGGGATGCACGTTTTTGGGTGACCAAGGCAACAACAAACCAGAGTACATTGTTTTCGGGAAGTGCGATTCAGTCGATTGTAAAAAAGGCGATAGTGGAGCGAATGAAGCTCACATATCATGTGAATCATTTTGATGAGGATGGTGATGACTATCCGATTCGTGTGTTTATTCGTAAGGATCAGGTGTCCATTGGGCTTGATACATCCGGAACAAGCTTACATAAAAGAGGTTATCGAAAGCTCGTCGGCAAGGCGCCGATTTCCGAGACGCTGGCTGCGGCACTCCTTATGCTGACGCCGTGGAACAAAGATCGTGTGCTTGTAGATCCGTTTTGCGGAAGCGGAACATTTCCGATTGAGGCGGCGATGATCGGTGCTAATATCGCACCGGGAATTGATCGAGATTTTGCGGCTTCTGCCTGGGGAAAAATTGCAGATAAAAAGCTGTGGTATGCAGCGTATGACGAAGCACGTGACAGCATATTAAAGGATGTGGAGATGAACATTCAGGGCTATGATATGGATCCCGAGATTGTGAAATGTGCGATGGCAAACGCAAAGGATGCAGGTGTTGACCGATATGTGCATTTTCAGGCGCGAGAGGTAAAGGATTTGCGTCATCCAAAGCATTATGGATTTATCGTTACGAATCCGCCTTATGGAGAGCGTCTGGAGGAAAAGGCAGCACTTCCGGCATTATACCGGACGATAGGAGAGAGCTTCGCGAGACTTTCGGACTGGTCGATGTATCTGATTACATCATATGAGGATGCGGAAAAATATGTCGGACGCAAGGCAGATAAGAATCGAAAGATTTATAACGGAATGATTAAGTCGTATTTCTATCAGTTTATGGGTCCAAAGCCACCAAAGAAAAATGGGTAAACTAAGACAGAGGAACTTTCATGAAGAAACTATTTGGGGTTGCATTGCTTGCGGCAGTGCTTGTAATAATTGGATATCTTGTGAATCGAACGCCGCTTGTGACCATCAATAAAGCAGATGATTTTGAACAGTGCGCAGGCGTTTTTGAGGATAATATCGTTGCGATGCTCAATGCGGATGATATTACAATTACGGTTGCCGGAACGGAGGTTACGGAGTTTGGATATGAGTTCTTCGTAAGTCCGGAGATGAAGCTTATGGTGGAGGGGGAGTTTCTTCGAAGCTTACTTAGTTGCTCGGTGCTTGAATATCCGGACGGCAAGGTGCTTGTCATGAAGGGAGAAAACAGGATTGATCTGACACTTGACAGTGACAGTGCATGTATCAACGAGCGTGAGACAATATCACTTTTGTCAAAGGTGTATCGTGACAGGGAGACGGGAAAGCTGTTTCTTCCGATTGATGATATTGCCGGGTATTTAAGCTATGAAGTAAATTATGATTTGGCAGCCGGCTGGATTGATCTTAAAAGAGAGCCGGGAGAGGTATTGCTTCCGACGGCATATGATATGCGCGATTATGGGCGTGTCACGGCTGTACGAGACCAGGGCCGATATGGTACGTGCTGGGCGTTTGCATCACTCGGTGCGCTTGAAACAACCTTGCTGCCGCGAGAGTCCAATGTATTTTCCACGGATCATATGACACTTTGCAACAGCTATAATCTGGATCTTAGCAAAGGTGGAGAGCATACAATGAGTATTGCTTACCTTGCTGCATGGCAGGGCCCTGTTTATGAGAAGGACGACCCATATGGTGACGGGCAAACCGATTCGTCCCTGACTGCTGTGAAGCATTTGGAGGAAGCACTCGTAATTAATGATCGGGATTTTGATATATTAAAAAGTGCGATTTTTCGGTACGGAGCAATTGAGACTTCGCTTTATTCTCAAATGGAGTATGCGGATAGTGTTTCGAAATATTATTCTGAATCCAATGCAGCATATTATTATGACGGAGATGCAGTTCCGAACCATGATGTTGTGGTTGTCGGCTGGGATGATGAGTATCCAAAGGAAAATTTTACGAAGCAGCCGGAGGACGATGGTGCATTTATTTGCAAGAACAGCTGGAGCGAGGAATTTGGTGAAGACGGATATTTTTATGTGTCCTATTATGATTCGAATATATGCAATAAGTCTGTTGTCTATACGCGGGTAGGTGAGGCAGATAATTACGATAAAATTTATCAGTCGGACTTGCTTGGATGGATTGGACTTATGGGTTTTGGAAAAGAGGAAGCTTATTTTTCAAATGTATATCAGGCGGGCAAAGGCGAGGAGCTCGCAGCAGTCTCTTTCTACGCGACCGATCGAAATACAGAGTTTGAAGTGTATGTGGTGCGCGATTTTGTAAATACAGCTTCCATGAAAAATCGTGAGTTCATTGTTTCGGGAAGCATGAAATATGCCGGATATTATACCGTGGATTTTCCGGAACCGATTTTGCTTGGCGATAATGAGAAATATGCGGTGATTGTTAAAATCAAGACACCGGGCGCCGTCCACCCGATTGCGATTGAGTACAATGTGGATGAACGAACCGAGAACTTTGATATTGCGGACGGCGAGGGCTATATCAGCTTGTACGGAGAGCTGTGGCACAGTGCGGAGGCAACCCAAAACTGTAATGTATGTCTCAAGGCATTTACGAGATATGATAACAAAACAGACGGTGAGGATTTGAATACATCCGGGACGACGGAGTCATCGATTGAGGTGGAAAATGCAACCGGACAGGATGCACCGGAAACGGATATAAGGACAGAAGAGAATGAGTAATTTAATGGAAAAAAAACAAGGAGAAGCACTGTATGAAGAAAATTATTTTTGCAACCGGAAATGAAAATAAGATGGTGGAAATTCGTATGATTTTGAAGGACTGCGGATATGAGATTTTATCGATGAAGCAGGCCGGTATTGATATCGACATTGTCGAGGACGGAAAGACATTTGAGGAAAATGCGGTGATTAAGGCGACTGCAATCAGCAGGTGTAAGGAAGCTGAAGGTTGCGTCGTACTTGCGGATGACAGCGGCCTTGAGGTGGATGCGATGGATAAGGCGCCGGGAATTTATTCTGCCAGATGGGAAGGCGAGGATACACCATACTCCATCAAGAATCAGAAGATTATTGATCGCCTGGAAGGGCTTACGGGTGATGCGCGAAGCGCAAGGTTCGTATGTGCCATTGCTGCAGCATTTCCGGATGGCCGTGTAGAGACAAGACGGGGCACGATTGAGGGACAGATTGCATTTGCGCCTGCAGGGGAAAACGGATTTGGATATGATCCGATCTTTTATGTTCCGGAGTTTGGCAAGACAACGGCAGAGCTTGCGCCGGAAGAAAAAAATAAGGTAAGTCACAGAGGGCGTGCGCTTGAGATGATAAAAGAGGTACTTTAATTTTGAGACGAATACTTGTAGTAAGCGATTCACACGGAAGAAATGAAAATGTGCGATTGGCAATTGAGGATGCAGTTAAAAAGGGCGGTTCGATTGATGCGATGATTCATTTGGGAGATGTAGGAACAGAGTTTCGTGAGGTGTCACAGATGGCAGGGGTGTCAACATATATCGTGCGCGGAAATTGCGACAGTGCCGGAGAATTGATGGATCGAAACATCATAAAGTTTGGTACGCACACTGTCTATGCGACGCACGGACATAGACAGCAGGTACAGTATGGGCTTGATACCTTACGTTATGTTGCGCTTCAGAACGGGTGTGATATTGCACTGTTTGGACATACGCACGTGCCGTGTATCAATGAGGGCATTGATGTTTCCTTTTATAATCCCGGCAGTGTAACATTACCGAGGCAGGGAAATCATAAAGCAACCTATGGTATTCTTGAAATTGGAGACGATGAGTCGGTAAAGTTTGAGATTTGCTATATGTAGACGAATTATTTAGGAGATAGGGATGAAAAAAGGTGAAATTTACGAGGGTGTGATTGAACAGTTTGATTTTCCGAATAAAGGAAGCTTACGTGTAGAAGACCGCAAGGTAACAATCAAGGGAACGCTTCCCGGTCAAAAGGTTCAGTATCAGGTTACAAAAAAGAAGAGCGGAATGGCAGACGGAAGATTGCTTGCGGTCTTAGAACCGGCGCCGATGGAGGACATGAAACCGACATGTCCTTATTTTGGTATGTGCGGCGGTTGTTCGTACCAGACAATGTCTTACGACAACCAGCTTAAGTTTAAGGAACAGGTTGTAAAAAGGCTCTTGGATCGTGTGCTTTTACGCGAGGATTCAAATTCAAAGGATTATGCATGGGAGGGTATTTTCGGCTCACCTTTGACGGAAGGTTATCGTAATAAAATGGAGTTTACGTTCGGCGATGCGTATAAAGGAGGTCCGCTTGCCCTCGGCTTACACAAAAAGGGAAGCTTTCACGATATTTTGACAGTGAGTGGTTGTAAAATTATTGGTGCAGACTGGTCAAAAATTCTCGATTATACGGTTGCTTTTTTTTCGGACAAAAAGGTTCCGTATTTCCACCGTATGAGTCATGAGGGTATTCTTCGTAATCTTGTCATTCGCCAGTCAAAGGCAAATGGTCAGTTTTTAATCAATTTAGTTGCCGCAACGCAGTGGGAGAAGTTTGGCTTTTTGGTTGCTGCAGATGGTGTTCCTGCGATACTTACAGAATATGCGAAAGGACTTTTGACACTTGCCAAAAAGGATGATTTCGAAGGAACGATTCAAGGAATTTTATATACAGAGAATGACACCTTAGGCGATGTTGTACAGTGTGACAGACTTCTTTGTCTGTACGGGACAGATTCGATTGTCGAAGAGGTTATGGGGCTTTCGTTCCGTATTTCGCCATTTTCCTTTTTTCAGACAAATACAAAGGGCTGTGAGGTCCTTTATACAAAAGCGCGAGAATATATTATGTCCGGCACTGTCATGAAGGATGCAGCAAAGGGACAGTCTACAGACAAGGTTGTGTTTGACCTTTATAGCGGAACCGGTACAATTGCACAGATGATGGCACCTGCGGCAGGCAAAGTCATAGGTATTGAAATCGTCGAAGAAGCGGTTTTGGCAGCGAAGGAAAATGCCGGGTTAAACGGTCTTAATAACTGCGACTTCATTGCAGGGGACGTATTAAAGGCAATCGATTTGGTAACGGACAAACCGGATGTAATCATTGTAGATCCGCCACGCGATGGGATTCATCCAAAGGCACTCGAAAAAATCTTAAATTTTGGCGTAGACCAAATTGTATATATCAGCTGTAAGCCAACTTCTCTTGCACGTGATTTGGAGTTTATCACAACCCACGGCTATCGTGTTGACAAGGCTTGTTGCGTGGACCAGTTTCCTTGCACCCAGCATGTGGAGTGCGTGACATTACTCCAAAGGAAAGATATCTAAAAATCCTTGAGTTTAGGCACTTTGAGAGGCATATCGTGTTTTCTCAAAGTGAACGAAAAGAGAAGAAAAAGGCAATTTCGAACGGAGTAAACGTCCAAGTGGTTGTGAGGGTGTAGTTCGGAAACACAAAAATCTGTAGTTTATATTTTCATCAAAAAGCTAACATTTAAATAAGAGTAACAAAGTGGTCTGAGCCGCTTATTTTCAAGTGAATTTGGAAATAAGCGGCTCTTTTGTGTTTAGTAACGAGAAAAACGCAACAGTGACAGAACTTGTTCTGGAGCTCTCGTTACGAAGATTATTAGGAGGTAATTAATTTTATGAAGAAAAAAGAAGAATGGTATTCTTTTTCACAACAAAACAATGGAGTTGTGGTGGAAACAGATATCAGAATGATTCCTTTATCGGAATTGCACGATTTTAATGGGCATCCCTTTAAGGTAGAAAACGATATGGCACTTTTTGAATTAATGCAGAGCATTGAGAAAGAAGGTGTGATTGTCCCGGCACTTGCAAGACCGAAAGCGGATGGTGGCTATGAACTGATTGCAGGTCATAGAAGAAAAGCTGCCTGCAAATGGGCGGGACTAGATAGTATGCCTGTGGTAATTCGGGATTTGGATGATAATCAGGCGGTGATTGCCATGGTTGATAGTAATTTACAGCGAGAACACCTAAAACCCAGCGAAAAAGCATTCGCTTATAAGATGAAGCTGGAGGCAATGAAGAGGCAGGGTGCAAGAACGGATTTAACTTCTTCCCGAGTCTGGCAAAAGTCAACTTCGTCACAAGTTGTGACAGAAACTTCGGATCAGGATGGACCGGAGTTGTACAATCCGACTACGAAGGCTTATGCATTGCAATCGAATTATGATGTGGATGGCAATTGGTGTATTACGCAAGGTGATATGATTTCTTCCAGAGTCAGATCAGACGAATTGTTAGCAAAACAGGTGGGAGAAAATCGCATGACCATACAGCGTTATATCCGCCTCACCAATCTGATACCAAAAGTGCTCGATATGGTAGATGAAGGAAAGATTGCTTTTACCATAGCAGTAGAGCTTTCCTATCTGACAGAGGAGCAACAGTATGAGCTTTATGAAGTTATGGATATCGAACAATGTACGCCTTCATTGTCGCAGGCGAACCGTATGAAGCGAATGAGTCAGTCGGAAAGTCTTGATATGGATGCGATGTTTTCCATACTGGAGCAGGAAAAACCAAACCAGAGAGAGCAGATTAAGCTTCGAACTAATTCTGTTGCAAAGTATTTTCCGGAGGACTATACACCGAAACAGAAGACAGATTTAATTGAACGGCTTTTGAAGGAATGGTATGAGAAGCAGGAGAATGAAAAAAAGCAGAGTTCTGACAGTAGCCGGGGCAGAGCAAGATAACAGAATGGAGGTAGTGACAATGAGCAGAGATTTATCTTTATATGAAGCAATGGGCGGTAATTATAGGTCAGTGGATGGTATTTTGTATCCGAATATCGATGTGGATGTTATGCATTCTGGAATGGATTCAGCTATAACAACCTATGATATCGGAAAATATGGTCATCTGTGGATTTCTTATATGAAAGAAAATCATCCTGACAGGTATCGACATCATATTAGGTTGGGACAGCTTCAAATTAAGGCAAAGGAAGTAAATGAGGAGGCTTATGAGATGTTAGATAGGATTGTAGAGAGGTATCTGGCAAAGCATAAGCCGAAAGACAAGCATTCCACTATGGAAATGTGGAAAATACGAGAACAGGCAAAGATGCTTGCGGAGGAGGTTATTTATGGAGAGATTGTTTACCAATATCACTAATGAAGAATTAACACAAAACAACAACGATTTGCACACCGGTTGTTATGCCGGAGAAAGAGAGGATTTTATGATGAATGGTATTTATATGACAGAAAACGGATTGAAAGCTGAAAATGCACCAGTGAAGATTGCATTGGATCACGGATGGAGTTCCATTAAGGGAGAGCATATCTTTATGGAAACTTCGGTTGTTCCGGTGGATTATACACCGCTTACCAATCATGGATTGCTGGAGTATAAGGGACAGAAGTATATCGTAGGTCAGGGAAGACTTGGAAAACAGGCAACCAAGACAGAGAATGAGAATTATTTTTTATTGACGCTCGCAGGGATTGCAAAGGAGCTGCAATATCAGGGAAAAACACAGATAGAGCATGTGGAATTATATGCAGGAGTTCCACTTACTTTGTTTGGAGCTGAGAGAAAGGAATTTCGTGATTATCTGTGGCATAAGGAAAGAATTTCTTTTACCTTTGAAGGAGTTCATTATTCCTTCTTTATTGACAAGGTAAAGATATATGCCCAGTGTTACGCAGCGATTGCGAATCGTATGGGAGACATGGACAGATTAAGATGCGTAGATTTGGGTTCCTGGACACTGGATGTGTTAAGTGTTCGTGACAGGATTCCGATGGATAAGGATGCTTACACTTATGAATTGGGACTGATTACAGCCATTGAGCGAATTAAGAAAGATTCGTTACCGAAGATTAAATGCGAAATTCCGGAGGATGATATTATTGATGTTATCCGCGGAAAACAGTTCAATGTGAATGCAGACTTTCTTCCATTTATCGAAAAGGGGTTACAGCAGTATGCAGATGAAGTGGAAGCAAAGCTGCGTGAGATTAAGGTGGATTTACTGCATGAGAATATCGTATATGTGGGCGGCGGAGCATGTGTGATGAAGCGTTTTGGCAGAACATTGGGCAGAAATATCCAGTATGTAACAGATGTGAAAGCAAATGCCATCGGCTATCGTTATCTTGCGGAAAATCTGGGATAGGAGGCTTTTATGGGAAGTGCAATATCATTCCGGTTAAATCCAAAGAATGAAAGTGATAAGAAAATTCTTGACTGGCTGGGAGAAAAATCCAGCCAGCCCGGATTCCTTAATCAGACGGAGGCAATTAAGAAAGCAATACTCACTGCAATCGACGACGAGCGAAAAGAGAACAGGGAAAAGTCCATAGAGGACTGGATCAGTGAAGCTATCTTGCTTTCTAGAGAAGAGTTTATCAAGATTGTACAAGAATCATCCCAGAATGTTGCAAACAATATGTTTGCCGGAGTTCTTGGTGCAATGGCACAGCAGATGAATATGGGAGCAGTTCCGATGTCTCAGATGACAGGAACAGTACCGAACAGTGTGCCCGGTAATATGCAAAATATGATATTCAATACAGCACAGGGTAATGTGTCTGGTAATGGGAGTATCCATGTAACAGATGCTGAGGCTTCAGATAATGAACTTGCAGCTGATACCTCTGTGGATATGGATGATTCCACAAAAAGCATGCTGGGAAGTCTGTTTGATATGGATGATGATTGAGATGCAAATTCATATAGTTGTATGACGGACTGTCTTACAAAAGGGTTACTTGTATGAGGATATAACCGAATTTGTAAGACAGTTCTTTTTATTTGGGAAAGGGTGTCATACAAAGGTCTTACGGAGTATGTCAAGGCTTTGAAGCAGAAAACAGTCCGCTTGCGGGCTGTTTTTTGTCTTTCAAAAGCCGGGAGAAGCTGGGGCTTGGGGATGCTAAATCCCCAACAAGTTCTGCCCTGTATATACAGGGCGGAACTTGCTCTACCTTATGCGACTTTAACGGAGCACCAGCCGACTTAGGTCGGCTCGCATCAGCTATGGCTACATTTCTTTTGGAAAATGATGCACAGGTAATAGGAAGATTTCTTAAGGGAAGGTGATGAGAAGAGTTCTGTAAGACAGGCGTATGACATAGTTATTGAAAAAATATATCCGCAAGCGAAGCGAGCGTATTGGTGAGCGACCTTAGGGGAGCGAGGCTATGCACGGGAGGGGAGATGCAGAATCTGCATCGGGGAAAAGTATCTGCCGTATCCGGCAGTCTATTTGATTTATTGAAGTGACAACTAATGTAAACACAATTTGTAGAAATAAAGTTAAGCAGGTTAATTTGCCTGCTTTTCTTAATATTAGAAACGGAGGATTTTATGAGAAACACAGATAAAAAGAAAGAAAACATGGTTCTAATGTCTATGCGTATTTCGGCAGAGGATAAGGAGTTGATAGAAGAAAAGGCAAGAAAAGCCGGACTTAGCACATCTGAGTTTATCAGGAGATGTGCACTGGGAAGAAAGCTTCCATGTTATGGCGATACAAGTCTTTTAAAAGAATATGCCATGCAGCTTGGAAAGATAGGTTCCAACCTCAATCAGATAGCAAAATATCTAAACAGTGGAGGCAACTATTTTTCAATCTATTTTGACTTGAAGGAAGCAATGAAAGAGTTGTTGGATTTGAAATTTAAGATTCTGCCGGCATTGGAGGATGTTGCCTGTGGAAGGAAGCACAGGAGAAAAAGTAAGAAGGAGAGTGAGGAGTAATGGCGATTATTAAACATATATCCGTGAAGAATAGATTTTATTCGGATGCGGTGGAATATCTGACCTGCAAGTTTGATGAGTACACAAATAAATCGATTCTGGATGAAAAGGGAAGAGTACAGGAGAGAGATTCGTACTTGATTGAAGGAGTTAATTGTAATGCTGATACTTTTGGAGCAGAGTGCATTGAAACAAATAGACTGTATGGCAAGAATAATTCGATAAAGGATGTAAAGGCACATCACTATATCATCAGTTTTGATCCGACAGATAATATTACAATGGAGCAGGCAATGGAATTTGGAAAACAATGGCTAGAGGTATTTGTTCCAGGGCATCAGGCAGTGCTAGCTGTGCACCCGGATGGTCATAATGGAAGTCAGAATATGCATGTTCACATTGTGATAAATTCTGTTAGAAAATATGAATGTAAGAAAGAAAAGTGGCATGACAAGCCCTGTGAATGGAAGCAGGGCTGTAAACACAAAAGTACCGGAAAGATGATGTATCACGCAAAGAAATGGGTAATGAGACAGTGTCTCCTTTTAGGATATGGTCAGGTGGATTTGCTTACAAAGAAGCATACGGATAATTATTGGGTAGAAAAGCGACTTATGGATAAGAATGTTACGGAAGGTGTAGGTATCACATCAAATAAGGAGCTGATTCGTAATACCATAGATAAACTGTTACTTTCTGTAGATTCTTTTGAGCAGTTGCTGGAATTTTTGCAAGGGATATATGATTGGAATATTCGTGTTACGGATAAGACAGTAACCTTTGCAACTCCCAATATGAAAAAGGGAATTCGAGGGAATAAGCTTGGTGAGGGATATGGAAAAGCTGAGCTTGTAGAACGTATAGAGCATGTCGTAGCAGAAAGAAAAGCAGAACAGGAAGCACGAAGAATTGCTGAAGAAAAAGAAAGAGCAAAGGCAGAAGTCGCTGCAAAAGAGGAAGAAGTCAGAAAGGCAAAGCAGATCGAAGAGGAACGAAAGCAAAAAGAGATTTTATCAAGGAAAAGAAAACTCGCATTTGAGCGTAATAATATTCAGCATCAGTATTATAGTGAAGAACTTAATCGCCCTGATTGGAATAGGGAATATACAGCTTATCTGAATACACAGTTTATCAGTGATTATGCTGCGTTTTCAGAGGAAGAACTTACTGCACCGATTATGACAAGAGAAGAGTTCGAGGCGAGACAGGCAGTTAACTTGTATCGTGTAAAGGCTGAAAAAGCCGGATTGATATGGGAGGAGACCTTGTCTGGCATCACAAGTGTGACGCATAGATGGAAATGGGAGTATATGGACTATTTGGAGGCGATTCGATTTAAGGATGTCGGTAGTGTGACTCTTCAAGAGGCTAAGGAAGCAATTCTGACTTATGAAGAGTTTGCTGAGCTTAAGGAATTGGAAGTGAAGAAAAAAGATCCGGAGCAGGTTGTTGATGATTCTAATCAATTTGTTAATGAGAATACGGTTGACACTGAAATAAC
>JAUNJN010000066.1 GCA_030533235.1 Eubacteriales bacterium
GATATTTTCGTCCATTAGGAAACGACAGACCCTTTTTATGTGCTTCACGCGCAGGTTGACTGTCGATGCCTTGTTACCGCGTACTTCCAAAAGCCAGTCCATAAAATCCAAGACATTGCTCTGAGAAAAATCTTTTACTGTCACCGAACTAAGTAATTTATTATGCTTTTCCTGTAAGAACGACATAAATAGGTTGAGTGTATAACGATAGGCATCAATGGTATTAGCACTCTTTTTACGCACAAATGGCATATCTTCCGTTAAGAATTTTCGTATGCTCTGAAATAGAGCTGGATCTTTAATCTTCTTCATAAGAATCCTCCTCTGCGCAGTAGATATCGGCCATCATATCCCAATTGATGCCCGGCGAGGATTTGATTCTTTCCGGCAAGAGATGCACATAATATAGAGTTTCTTCCATACTTACATGTCCCATATAAGTGCTGAGATACGGCATAAGAGTCATGACATCGCGCCCTTCATCTACCCAACGCATTAAGGTTCGGGTGGCAAAGCTATGACGCAGATCGTATGGCCTTGGTTTGTTAAATCTTATGGGGAGTCCTGTTTTGTTCCACGCTTTGTTAAAATTCCACATTGGCCATCGAATAGGGATTTTTCCACCATCGGCATACGTGAAAAACCACTCTCTTTTGCCTGCAAATCCATCGTAAACGGCGCAAAGCTGTCTCATTTCTTCAGACATAATGATATGACGGTCTTTGCCGCGCTTGCTCTTTCTAATGAAAATATCACCGGTTTTGAGATTGACGTCCTCTACTCGCAAATTGAGAGGTTCTCCGGGACGCATTCCGCAGCACAATTCGAATCTAAATACAACAGGCAGGATCAGATCGGGATTTGACGCTTCCGATCCATGTCTGTTTTTTAATGAGTCAATTTCATCAAAAAGCCGGGACAGCTCATAATCATTAAATATATACGGCTGATATCTCCTCGCTTTGACATTGTATTCGGAGGACGGGATATAGGCACATTTCCCTGTGGCATTTAGATATCGAGTAAAATGACGTATGTTTATAATGGCAAGACGACGAGTATTGTCGGTATTAAAAGTCTTTGATACCAACCACTGATCAATCATATCCTTTGTGATTTCGGTTGCATTCGGATATTTTTCAGCACAAAATTCAATAAACGGAGATATATGGAACTCGTAATTGTGGCGACAGAAGCCTAATGATGTTTTAACATCAAGCATATCACTGTATGCAGCGGTCATTTCTTGCAGAAAACTCATGTCTGCTCACCGCCTTCCTCGATGCTTGAACAAAAGGCATATACACCCTTTGTAATTGGAACTTCCGAAAAGTCGGATGCACACAAAGATGTTTGTGTATTATTAAAACTGAGATATGCCTTATCAGCCCCCATATCCCTATGACCGAGCATCTGCGAGATGGATGTGACGGGTACTTCAGCAATAGCAAGTTCCGTTCCGAATGCTCGGCGAAGACTGTGAAATGATCGGTACTCAATCTTATCAATTGATGCCAGACGGCAATATTTATCTATCATATAGTCTAAAGGGCTTGTGCTTTTTATTGCCTCATACGGTGGCCGAGCTCTAAGAAAAACATGGGAATCCTCGCTTTTAGGTCTTTCCTCTAAAATATAAGCTGCAATTGCATTAAGTGTCCTACCATTTAGAGGCGCAGAAAGCGATGTCCCGGTTTTCTTTTGTACAATCCGGATCTCTTCCTTTTTCCAATCGATATTATGCAGTTGTAAATTACGGATATCGGCACAGCGCAGTCCCGAATTGAACGCAAGCAAAATTATCGCCGCATCTCGTTTTGGAGTTTCAGAATTATTATCGATTACGCTTAACATTGCCGATATATCATCCTGAGTAAACGGCGCTATAAGCCGATGCGGTGGAGCCTTTGGGGTAAACACTTTGAGATCCACAGTTAATTTTGCCAGCCTGTGTTCGTTGAGATACTGTATCAAGTAACGCAATGCTCGTAAGCCACAGTTCATATTGTGTGGATTTTTCTTCGCAAATACAGGGAGAAATTCAATAAAATCTCGATCCGAAATTTCAGCAATACATTCGTGCCGTTTCTCATAAAAGCAGAAAAATTGCCGCATAACAATGCTCAATTTATACTGATGGTCTTTGGAAAGCCCTGTTTCACTTAATGTCGTATCAATTAAAGTTTGATACTCATCGCCGGGTTTATACACTTTGGTATCTTTTACAATAGCGAAATCAACCTTGCCAGTATTCACATACGAGCGAATGCGGAATGAAGCTGTAACAAAACTTCGGTAGTATTTGCGACTAATCTCGCCTTTCAGATACCGTTCTTCTTGCTTTTGGCATAATTCATCCAGCAGTTTATGGGAGCAGATGTCCGTGCCACTGTCCGTATGATACCGAATTATTGGCGTATAGACGCTCCATCTGATTTCCTTTAGGGTGTACTCGGTGCATCCTCGCTGTTGCATAGCGGTAATAACACCATCCACAGCATCATGTATTTTTAACATATATCACACCTCCTGTTATAATTGATGCCCTTCAATTATAACAGAAATGCCGAATATTCTTTTGTAAAGCTTTATGAAATACGGTATA
>JAUNJN010000049.1 GCA_030533235.1 Eubacteriales bacterium
CAATCAAAAAATCATAGTATAAGTTGCGATATTTAATAGCCAAAGTAATATAATAATCATCCGGCACCGAGTTATACATTAATTCTTTTATTTTATTTAATTTCGGAACAATAACATTTTTCTCATTACTCAGTTTCTGTATCTGATTATTTATATTATCAAGTTCAGAATTACTCTTATCAATTTCCATTTGTATATTGTTAAATTTTTCATACAGGTCATTACGAACAATCATTGTCAAAGGATTACTACATGTTTTGTTAGTTAGCCCTTCTCGATTTATCTGTTCAATTTCTTCATTCCATAATGCGATTACATTCTTCATGTACCTTTGAACAGCTGTATTGTATATTCTTTGTCCTAACTCATTTGGATTAATAATCCACATACACGCAGCATGATTATCAAGTAAGTATTTCACCGCTGAATACTTGACCATAACTATCATTGCAATATTTATCGTAAACACAGCTAAATATATTGGAAACATTTTTTGTAGCAATAATAACCAAACAACTGCACCACAAATAACTCTGATTGCCGTCGGAATCATTTTCAAAAAGTCAAATCTAAATATGTATGAAAAAAATTTATTTATGCCTATACAAACATCCAACATCCATGCATTTTCAGCATGTTTTGAATCATCGTCAAACAATTCAAATTCCGTATTTTTAAATTTCAAACATCGACTTGCTTTATTTCTTGATAAACATTTAACCGCCTTCTGCAGATTTTTTCTGACTTTTTCGACAGAAAAAGTCAAATTTGATAAATTGTTTTTAACCAAATAATCAATATTTGTTTTTTCTTTATTTATCGAATCCTCTATATATGTATTCATACTATTAATTACAGTACTATTATCATTGTAATTAGAAGCGTTTTGATACGTTTTTAATTCCTTGGACTTTTTTTCTATCTCTACGACACTATTTTTTAAATTTAACATATGTTTATGGATTTGCTCATATTTATCATATAAATCTTGATACTCTTTTACTTTGCTTTCCATATTTATCCCCCTTGAATCTCTAACTTGTTATTTCGTGTCATTTTACGTTTTATCTTCTATGTCGCCATCGTTATTTTGCAATCTATTCATTGCAATTTTATCAAATGAATAATCTAAAATCAAGACATAATTGTTACAAATACATAGCCAAGTAGGAGGTTACTATGTCTAAAAATCAAAAAATAAAAATTGATTCGTCATTTGGTAAGAATTTACGTGTTTTACGAAAATCACACGGATACACACAGGAAGAAATTGTGGCAAAACTACAACTAAAAAACCTTGATATATCCCGTAGTGCATATGCTCAAATTGAATGTGGAACTTATAATATTAGAATTTCAGAATTAGTTGCATTAAAAGAAATATATGATATATCATATGATGAGTTTTTTTCTGGTATACAATATTAATAAAATGCTTTATTTCATTAATCAAACAGGGACGAAAAATAATATGAATATATCATTTTTCGTCCCTGTTTGATTATTCTATGTATATTAAGTTTCCTCATCTTCAGTTGCCGGCATATCGTCAAACAATATCGGTCCGATATCCAAATCCACAGTATCTAAATTCTTTAGGATTTCCGCATCCGTGTTCTTTGGAACAACCTCGTCCTGAATTTTCTTTAATTCATCCTCAGGAAGTCCTGTCATAGCGGCAACCTCATCTATGTCAATTTTGCCTTTTAACATCTTGGTTGCAAGCTCAACCATTGCTTTTTTTGTATTATTCATCGATTTACGCCTCCTCAATGCTCTTAAGAAATGCTTCATTTACGGCAATCACCTGCTCCATAGCCGTCTTCCCCGGTGCACCAATCGTATTTCGCTTTCCGACACAGGTCTCAAGGCTGATTGCCTCGTATATATCCTGTTCAAACACCGGAGAAATTGCCTTATATTCCTCAAGACTCATTTCCTCGAGCGAAATATTTTTATCAATGCAATACAATACAATCTGACCGATAATACCATGTGCATCTCGAAACGGTACGCCGTGATTAACAAGATAATCTGCCGCATCGGTTGCATTAGTAAAACCGTTCATCGCACTCTTCTTCATGACAGCCTGATTTAATTTCATGGAAGAAATCATACCGGTAAACAAGGAAATACAACCCTTTACGGTATCAATCGCATCAAACGTAAGCTCTTTATCCTCCTGCATATCTTTGTTATATGCAAGCGGAATTCCTTTCATCGTTGTAAGAAGTGACATAAGCGCACCATATACACGTCCGGTCTTTCCGCGTACAAGCTCTGCAATATCCGGATTTTTCTTCTGTGGCATAATGGAACTTCCTGTGCTGTATGCGTCATCCAACTCAACGAACTGATATTCATTCGAATTCCAGATAATAATTTCCTCTGAAAATCTTGATAAATGCATCATAATCGTTGCAAATGCCGAAAGCATTTCAATCACATAATCACGATCCGCAACCGAATCCATACTGTTTAACGTTGGGCCATCAAAGCCTAAAAGCTGTGCAGTCATATCACGATCAAGCGGATAGGTAGTTCCCGCAAGTGCACCTGCACCAAGCGGACAATAATTCATACGATGATAGATATCGGTAAGACGTCCGTAATCTCTCTTAAACATCTCCATATATGCTCCAACATGATGTGCAAATGTCACCGGTTGCGCCTTTTGTAAATGTGTAAAGCCCGGCATATATGTCTCAACATTTTCTTTCATGAGTTTATGTAATTCACGTAACAGCTCAAAAATAAGTTCTCGTACTTCAAGCAGCTCATCTCTTGTATATAAACGCATATCAAGTGCAACCTGATCGTTTCTGGAACGACCGGTATGCAGTTTTTTACCGACATCTCCGATACGATCAATGAGATTTGCCTCCACGAAGCTGTGAATATCCTCGTACTCGGAGGTAATCGCAAGCTTACCGCTTGTAACATCCTCTAAAATTCCATGTAAGCCGTCGATGATTTGATGTTTCTCATCCTCCGTCAAAATTCCGGTTGCAGCAAGCATTGTCACATGCGCAATACTTCCGCGGATATCCTGACGATAAAATTTTTGATCAAACGAAATTGATGCATTAAAGTTGTAAACTAACTGATCGGTTTCCTTTGTGAAACGACCGCCCCAAAGCTGTGCCATATTTATTCCTCACCTTCTTTTACATTTGCCTGTTTTATAGCATGGCGGATATCCGGTGTACTTGCCGCACGACCGTAATTTTCAACATCCATTCTGCTTTTTGCCATATGCGTAAGACAACCATTGCCGTTTACACAACCGCCCTGACATGCCATACCCTCGATAAAGTTTCCGTCAAGCAGGTTCTTACGTAACTTTAATAATGCGATTTTGCATTCCTCGATACCGTTACATACAACCGGAGTGTAGTTTACATCCGTCAAATCCTGCTCCTTGATTCCTTGAGAAACGGCCTCAGAAAGACCTCCTGATCTTGCAAAAATACGTCCGAAATACGAAGCATCCTCCACCGAAAGCGGTTCAAGTGTCGTAATATCAATATTTCTGCTGTCAAGCAACGCCTGCAGCTCCTCAAACGTAATTGCGGTATCAACATACGGAGCAACGGTTTCCCTTTTGATTTCCATCTTCTTTGCGGTACACGGACCGATAAAAACAACCTTTGCAAGCGGGTCCGACTCCTTAATATGCTTTCCGATCATCGCCATCGGAGACAATGTAGATGAAACATACGGAAGCATATCCGGAAAACTCTTTGCTATGTATGCTACAAATGCCGGACAACATGAGCTCGTCATGAGTCCTTTTTCTGCAAGTTCCCTTGTTTCCTCCCAGGTCGTTATATCTGCACCAAGCGCAACCTCGACAACCTCATCAAAGCCAAGTGCTTTGATTCCCTGCAATGCCTGCCCCGGCTTTGCATAGATAAACTGACTGGCAATCGCCGGTGCAACTGCCGCATATATTTTATGCTTTTTTCCATCCGCATCGCCCTTTAAAAGGCGAATAACTTCCAATATGTTTGATTTTTCATTAATTGCTCCAAACGGGCACTGGTATACACATGCTCCACACGAAATACATTTGTCATTATCGATTTTTGCAGCCTGGTCTTCATTCATCGAGATGGCTCCGACCTTACATGCCTGCTGACAAGGTCTCTTAAAATCGTTGATTGCACTGTATGGACAAACCTTCGCACACGCCCCGCACTCTTTACATTTTGACTTATCAATATGCGCTTTTTGATGCTCATCAATCGTAATTGCCCCAAATTTGCATGCATCCGCACATCGATGTGCCAGACATCCCATACAGTTTTGACTTACCTGATATCCTCCAACCGGACATTCCGCACAGGCAATCTCCAATACTTCTATTACATTATCATTCGACGCATCTCCGCCCATCGCAAGCTTTACACGTTCCCCGACGATAGCACGTTCCTTGTATATGCAACACCGCATCGTAGGCTTCGGTCCCGGAATAATGGTTTTGGGAATATCAAGGATTCCTTCTGCCAATTGTCCTTCCCAAGCAAGCTTCGCCGTCTCACAAAGAACCTTGTATCTAAGATATTGTATTCTGGTGTCAAACTTTCTCATAATGTACTCCCATGCAAATTCTGCCCAAAACCAAGTAATTGAATCTATACGAGCTATTTTGAATCAAATTGCTCCAGCATTTCCTTCTTTGTTTGGTACAATTTCTCCGATAAATCAACATAATGGGTATGAGGATTCTCAAAACGCTGTTCTTCCTCCCACACCTGATGATTCAACTGATGCTGTACATACGCACGAATATCTTTTAAATCCGGTTTTTCATATACAAGCTTTCCATCCTTAAAAATAAGCCGCTGCATCTGTTTTATTTCAACGTTCTCAAACTGTAGCTTTTTCCACGGCTTTGAAGGATCTACATACGGAATCGGTTTTGATGCATCAAATTCCTCATCATAGAGTGAAATTAAATCTGCGAGTCCGTATCCGGTTTCCCTGCTATACACACGCCAAAGCTTTTTTCTGCCCGGATTGGTAATCTTTTCTATATTTTCTGAAATCTTTATCTTTGGAACAAACGCTCCATCCGCGTCTTTAACGGCAACCAGCTTATATACGCCACCGAATACCGGATCGGATTTTGACGTAATCATACGTTCACCGACTCCGTAAGAATCAATACACGCTCCCTGCTTTTGCAGCGAACGGATTAAATATTCATCCACACTGTTGGATACAACAATTTTGCAATCCTGTAATCCTTCCGCATCAAGCATCTTGCGAAGCTTCTTTGAAAAATACGCAAGATCCCCGCTATCAATACGTACGCCTTTCAGGCGCTTACCCATCGGTTGTAATACTTCCTTTGCAACGCGGATTGCATTTACCGCTCCGCTCTTTAAAATATCATACGTATCAATCAGCAAGGTGCAATTATCCGGATAAACCTCCGCATACGCACGAAATGCATCATACTCTGTATCAAAAAACTGTACCCAGCTATGTGCCATGGTGCCAATCGCAGGCACACCGTACTGTTCATCGCAAAGTACGGTTGCAGTCGCTGCAACGCCACCAATATATGCCGCACGTGCACCAAGAACAGCCGCATCATAGCTATGTGCTCTTCTGGCGCCAAACTCCATTACAATCGCATCCATATCACCTGCCGCACGACATATGCGGGATGCCTTCGTCGCAATCAGGGATGCAAAATTAATCGTAAGGAGCAACATTGTCTCCACCAACTGTGCCTCAATCACCGGTGCCGTCACTGTGACAATCGGCGTATTCGGATAACATATTGTTCCCTCCGGCAATGCCTCAATTGTACCGGTAAACCTGAAGTTTGCAAGATATAAAAGAAACTCTTCTGCAAACTCGCCTTTCCCCCTAAGATATGCAATGTCTTCCTCTGAAAAGTGCATATTTTCAATATAGTCAATCAATTGCTCCAAACCGGCAGAAACAACAAATCCACCATTATCCGGATTTTTTCGATAGAACATATCAAACGTAACAATTTTGTCCCGAAACCCCTTCACAAAATATCCGTTTGCCATTGTAAGTTCATAGTAATCCATCAACATTGTAAGATTTCGCATACGCTACCTCCCCTCCGGTTAAAACTGAATTTACTCTTGTCCGTTCCAACAATAAGTACAAAGCTTACACGGATCAATACCCACCGAATCGAGCATATCGTCCAAACGATGGAATCGAAGTGATGTAAAGTTTAATTTCTCACATATTTTATCTACCATTTTCTCATACTTCTCTGAATTTGGATCTGCGTACTCCTTCAACACCTCATCGCTTACATTGTCACCTTCAAGTTCAGCAATAACCTTTCGTGTAATAAGCTCCATCTCGGATGAACTGCGAGAGAAATTCAAGTATTTACACCCAAACACAAGAGGCGGACATGCAGGTCTGATGTGAACCTCTTTTGCTCCGCTTTCAAACAAATACTCGGTTGTCTCACGTAACTGTGTACCGCGCACGATCGAATCATCGATTAAAAGCAGACTCTTGTCACGAATCAAATCCTCAACCGGAAGCAGTTTCATCTTGGCAATCAAATCACGTTTGCTCTGAATCGTCGGCATAAAGGATCTCGGCCATGTCGGTGTATATTTAATGAACGGTCTTGAAAATGGTACACCGGACGCATTTGCATATCCAATTGCATGAGCTGTTCCGGAATCCGGAACGCCCGCTACAATATCCGGCTTTACATGATCGCGCTTTGCAAGTGCCTCCCCGCAACGATAACGCATTTCCTCTACACTTACACCTTCATATGAAGAACACGGGTATCCATAATATATCCAAAGGAATGTACAGATCTTCATATCTTTGCCCGGAGCTACAAGCGTGCGTGTGCTGTTTTCATCGATAACAACAACCTCACCCGGACCGAGCTCCCTTTCGATGGAATATCCTAAATTTAAAAATGAAAAGCTTTCGAATGCCGCACATCGTGCACTATCCTTTTTACCAATAACAATCGGAGTTCTTCCGAATTTGTCTCTTGCACAGTATATTCCCTTCGGTGTCAGAATCAACATCGAAATTGAACCTTCCACAATGTCTAATGCATACTTGATACCATCAATAAAATTATCCTTCTGATCGATGATCGCAGCCACCAACTCTGTAGCATTAATCTCACCATTACTCATCTCAAAAAAGTGTGTTCGACCCTTTAAAATGTCTGAAATGATGTCTTGCGCATTGTTGATTTTTCCGATTGTAGTAATCGCAAAAGAACCATGATGCGAACGTACAAGAATCGGTTGCGCTTCATAGTCTGATATACATCCGATTCCATAATTACCATGCATGGAATTTGCTTCCTTTTCAAACTTCGTACGAAACGGTGCATTTTCAATTTTGTGAATTGATTTTTCAAATCCATCCTCTCCGTATACTGCCATACCGGCACGTCTTGTACCAAGATGGGAATGATAATCCGTTCCAAAAAACAAATCAAATACACAATCTTCCTTTGATGCTACTCCAAAAAATCCACCCATGGGGTCCTCCTTTAGATCTATAAATCTGAAATTAATAAATAAAAAAATTTATAAAAAAATTTGTGCCAATTTGACGCGCAACTATTATAACAATTTTTATGAAAAAATGAAACACTTATTTTTCTTCATGCATAATTTGATGGAAATTGGAAACACTAGCAATAGAACTTCTATTAATCACAATTGGAGGTAGACTATGAAGTTTTTGAATTGCTTTTGTCTTACAGTAACAATTATCGGTGCAATCAACTGGGGACTAATTGGTTTTTTTGATTTTAATTTAGTCTCTGCCGTATTCGGTGAAGCAAGTGCACTTTCAAGAATTATTTACGGACTCGTCGGCCTTACCGGACTCTATTTAATTACCTTCTACGGACGAGCTGTAGTCGAGGAAGATTAATCTTTATCCTGCTTCACAAAAAAATGCGAAACATAAGGGTTTTAAACACACCTTGCGTTTCGCATTTTCATACATATTCTATTCGTCGTACATATCTAAAAAATGATGACGAACGCCCTTTGTCTTATAGGAAATTACCGTATCGATATGCACATTTTCAACACTTCGGAAAATGTTTTTTTCCACAAACGGATTGGTTTCACGTAATTCTTTTATCAGACGCTTTGTTTCAGCCCTCTTTGAAAAACCTTCTTCCCCTTCGTGGCTTATCCGCTCGGTCATCCTGCAAGCACAGTCAATAAATTTCAATTCATTATAATTTTTCCAATGCACAATATCCTCTTCCCGAATTAGATATAGCGGACGAATCAGCTCCATCCCCGGAAAATTGGTACTGTGCAGCTTTGGCATCATCGACTGTATCTGTCCACCATAAAGCATTCCCATAAGAATCGTCTCAATCACATCATCAAAATGATGACCAAGCGCAATCTTATTACAGCCAAGCTCTTTTGCCTTACTGTACAAATGTCCCCTGCGCATACGTGCACATAAATAACACGGAGAACCGTTCATCGTTTCTTCGTCCACAACCTCAAAAATATCGGAGGAATACAATGTAACCGGAATCTCGAGCAGCTTTGCATTGTATATAATCTGTTCCAAATTTTTCTTGTTATACCCGGGGTCCATGACGAGAAACTCCAATTCAAAATTATTCCTGCCATGCTTCTTTAGCTCCTGAAAAAGCTTTGCCATCAAAATAGAGTCTTTTCCGCCGGATATACATACACAGATTTTATCACCGTCCTGAATCATTTCATACTCATTGATTGCTTTTGTAAACTTACACCATATTTCCTTGCGATATTTTTTTACGATGCTGCGTTCTACATCCTTACATGTGATTTCCATTTTGTAATCCCTTTAGCCATACCGTTCCTTCATTTTTTGCCGGCTTCCCATGATAAAGAAGCCGACATTGATTCATTATATCGGTACATTATTTTTCTGTCAACACAGCCGAAAATGCCTCGCTCAAATCTTCGATAATGTCATCCACATGCTCGCATCCGATGGAAAGTCTGATCGTATTCGGACGAATTCCTTGCTCTGCAAGCTCCTTTTCTGATAACTGTGAATGTGTTGTCGATGCAGGATGAATCACAAGCGATTTGACGTCCGCAACATTCGCAAGCAACGAAAACAGCTCCAGCTGATCGATAAATGCTTTTGCCTGTTCGGCATCCCCCTTTATATCAAATGTAAAGATAGAGCCGCCGCCATTTGGAAAATACTTTTCATAAAGTTCTTTTTGTGTCGGATCCACAGAAACCGAAGGATGATGAACCGCCTCAACCAACGGATGATTCTTTAAAAATTCCACAACCTTCAGTGTATTTTTCACATGACGCTCTACGCGAAGGGATAAAGTTTCCAATCCCTGAAGGAAAATAAATGCATGAAATGGTGACAAGGTTGCTCCGGTATCACGCAACAGGATTGCACGTATTTTTGTGACAAACGCTGCTGCTCCAACTGCCTTTGTAAAGCTTATTCCATGATAGCTTGGATTTGGCTCGGTCAAAGAAGGGAATTTTCCGCTTGCCTCCCAGTCAAATTTGCCGCTATCGATAATCACACCGCCGATTGTTGTACCGTGACCTCCGATAAACTTTGTTGCTGAATGCACGACAATATCTGCACCATATGAAATCGGACGAACCAAATACGGCGTAGCAAATGTATTATCTACAACCAGCGGAATTTTATGCGAATGCGCAATATTTGCAAGCTCTTCAATATCCACAACCTCAGAATTCGGATTACCAAGCGTTTCTATGTACAAGGCCTTTGTGTTCTCCCTAATTGCCGACTCAATTTCTCCATAATCAAACGGATTTACGAAGGTTGTCTGAATACCGTACTGCGGCAATGTATGTGCAAGCAAATTATATGTACCACCATAAATATTTTTTGCAGCAACGATATGGTCACCGCTTTGCGCAAGGTTCTGAATCGTATAAGAAATCGCTGCTGCACCCGATGCAACCGCAAGTGCGGCCACACCGCCCTCAAGTGCAGCAATTCTTCGCTCAAACACATCCTCGGTCGGATTCGTAAGTCTTCCGTAAATATTTCCGGCATCTGTAAGACCAAATCGCGCTGCCGCATGTGCACTATTACGAAATACATAAGATGATGTCTGATAAATCGGCACCGCTCTCGCATCGGTTACCGGATCCGGTTGCTCCTGACCCACATGAAGCTGCAATGTTTCAAATTTTAAATTTCTCTCATTATATGTTTTCTTACTCATAAACAACACCTCTTTCTCATTTTTTAATTCCTATCTTTTTTATAGGAATTTATCATATAATAAATCTGCTAGTATAAAAGCTTCTGCCAAGCCCACGTCTTCACCATAATCGAGATACACTATACTCTATATCACATATTCATTTGCAACCTCTCCCTGCCACTCAACAAGGTCCGCAAGCGTAACATGATCAACGACTCCGCATATCGCATCATACATTTTTTCCCAAACACGAACCGTTACGCAAGTGTTTCTTCGTTCACACTCCGTCGGATTACATCCGACACATGCAACCGGTGTCAAATCTCCCTCAATCAACCGAAGCACCATACCAACCGTATATTCCTCCGGCTTTTTTGCAAGAATATATCCACCCTGTGCACCTCGTATACTCCGAACATAACCAGCCTTATTTAAAACAGAAATGATATGTTCCAAATACTTTTCGGAAATATCCTGACGTTTTGCAATATCTTTTAATGCA
Source organism: Eubacteriales bacterium (assembly GCA_030533235.1). Classification (GTDB taxonomy): domain Bacteria; phylum Bacillota; class Clostridia; order Lachnospirales; family Lachnospiraceae; genus Coprococcus_C. The sequence goes on from JAUNJN010000049.1 coordinate 10,734, forward strand.
ATTGGGTCCTTCGTATTATAAAGCGCTAAGTCTAACATTAAACGAAGTGCATATCTTCCTTTGGTTGAGATTTTCATAATGGTCTCCTTTACTGTTTTTGAAACATCGGTGTCGACAAATAACGGTCTCCTGAATCCGGTAACAGTGCTACAATCGTCTTTCCCTTATTCTCCGGACGCTTTGCCAGAATCGCTGCCGCCTTTAAGGCTGCCCCGGAAGAAATACCTACAAGAACGCCTTCTGTTCTTGCAAAGGCTGCACCTTCGGAAAATGCATCCTCATTTTCGATTATAATAATTTCATCATAGATATCCCGGTTCAAGGTATTCGGTGCAAATCCGGCTCCAATCCCTTGAATCTTATGCGGACCGGCAACTCCTGTTGATAAAAAGGCACTTGAGGAAGGCTCCACCGCCACAATCTGTACATTCTTATTTTTTTCCTTCAGATAAGCACCAACACCTGATACGGTACCTCCCGTTCCTACACCGGCAACAAAAATATCAACCTTGCCGTCTGTCTGTTCCCAAATTTCAGGACCGGTTGTAAGTTTATGAATCTTCGGATTTGCCGGATTATCGAACTGTCCCAGAATCACAGCATTATCAATCGAATCCCTAAGTTCCTCTGCTTTCGCAATCGCACCTTTCATCCCCTTTGCACCTTCCGTCAAAACAAGCTCTGCGCCATATGCCTTTAACAGTGTACGACGCTCAACGCTCATCGTATCGGGCAAAGTAAGTATTGCACGATATCCCTTAATCGTTGCAACTGCTGCAAGTCCGATACCAGTATTTCCGGATGTCGGTTCAATAATCGTTGCACCCGGGGTCAGCAACCCGCTCGCCTCCGCATCCTCAATCATTGATAAAGCTACACGGTCCTTGACGGACCCGGCCGGGTTAAGATACTCAAGCTTTGCAAGAATTGTTGCATCACTGACATCTGCGTGTCGCATATAACGAGATGCCCGTAGCAACGGTGTATTTCCAACCATGTCCAATGCACTTTCTACAATCCTGCTCATATAATCACTCCTTTTTAATTCATACTATCTTGGTATGTTTTATATGAATTGAATTATATTAGGTTCTATATCATTTGTCAATACATATTTTGGAAAAAATAAATCCCTATATGTTTAAGTGCAATCAACACCTCCACATATAGGGATTATAAGCTTTTGTAACTATACGAATTACATATCGTTAAATATTATATCTGCTCGTACAGCTTCTCATAAATCTTTGCTGAATTTGCCCAGCTGTAATTTTGCTGCATCGCACGCTTCATCATCTCATACCATGCATCCTTATAATCAAAGAACACACGCTTCGAATAATTAATCGTATTAAGAAGCTCTCTTGCATCGTAGTTTGCAAACGAGAATCCGGTACCGCTACCTTCAAACTCATTGTACGGCTGTACCGTATCACGAAGACCGCCGGTCTCACGTACAATCGGCAAGGTGCCGTAACGAAGTGCCATAAGCTGTGTCAATCCGCATGGTTCAAATCTGGACGGTACAAGCATTGAATCACAGGCAGCATACATCTCGTGTGATAAATCGCCGGAAAAATAAATATTGGCAGATACCTTTGCCGGATGAATCCCCTGATAATAACGGAACATGTCCTCATATCGTCTGTCACCCGTTCCAAGAACAGCAAACTGGGTACCATCCGTACATATATCGTTCATAATCCGATCTACAAGATCAAGTCCTTTTTGATCAGTGAGTCTCGAAATAATACCAATCATATATGCATTCGGATCCTCAGGAAGTCCAAGCTTTCTTTGTAGTGCAAGTTTATTTTCAACTTTGTTTTTACGATAATTTTTGATTGTGTAATTCTTTGCAATCTTCTTGTCGGTTGCCGGATCATACTCCGTATAGTCGATACCGTTTACAATACCCCAAAGAGACTGACAACGTGCCTTTAGCAATCCGTCAAGACCTTCTCCGTACTGTGGTGTCTGAATCTCATATGCATAAGTATTGGATACGGTTGTAATCTTGTCCGCATAAACAAGACCACCCTTTAACATACTCGCATCCTTATGGATTTCCAGCTTATCCGGCGTAAATACATAATCCGGAAGTCCGGAATACTCCTGCAGGGTTGGGATGTCCCATCTACCCTGAAACTGGAGATTATGAATCGTCATAATGGATTTAATTCCTCTGTAGAATGGATTACTTGCAAACAGTGTCTTCAAATATACCGGAACAAGACCGGCTTGCCAATCATGACAGTGAATAATGTCCGGACGAAATCCGATACTCGGCAAAATTGAAAGTGCTGCCTTACAAAAATATGTAAACTTCTCAATATCCCACTTTACGTCACCGTATATATTAAAGCCGTTGAAGTAATATTCATTATCAATAAAATAAACCGGAACACCTTCATACTCCATATACATAACACCTACATACTGTTGCTTCCAGCCAATGTTCATATGGAAATGAGTAATATAACGCATCTTACTCTTAAACTTTGCCGGCAAACATGTATAATTCGGAAGGATAATCCTTACATCATACTTTTTCTTATCAAAAATCTTTGGTAATGTACCAACAACATCTGCCAAACCACCGGTTTTGATAAACGGTACACACTCTGACGCAATATAAGCAATTTTTTTCATAGTTTGGATCCTCCTTAACCCCTCATTCAATGTATATATTTTAACATATCTTGCTATGAAATTCAACGAAATATGCGCACTGTTTTCGCAAGTCTACATATTCTTTTCTTTTTTTTAAATTTATGGTAAAATCTTGTTATTCTATGTCGATGATAAATATATAAAAACAGGAGGAATGATTATGTTTTGTGATGAATGCGGACACCAGCTTGACGCAAATGGTATATGTCCGATTTGCGGAGCCGTCAAAGCTTCTTCCCGACCGTACGCAGGGCAGCAAAATCAAACAAACAATAATCCATATATGCAACCAAATATGTGGCAGGGGATGCCCGGACAGGGAATG
>JAUNJN010000002.1 GCA_030533235.1 Eubacteriales bacterium
GCGTATTTACACTATTTGTGAGGTTTTTACCATTTTTTAACTGTCAAAGACGGGAGTATAACATTTCTAAATACCTTGAAGCAACATTTACCGTGTCTTTTTTTTCATGGGATTCGGATGAATCAAAAAACGGCAGAGTGCATAATCTCCGCCGTTTCGTTTATCTTTTCGTAAATAATTATTCGGTTGTAATTTCATTTGGTGTCTCAATTTTCTCAACTGTAGCTATCGGAGACTCTTTCTGTGCAGCCGGAGCCATATTTGCAAGCTTTGTACCGGCAAAGCTTGACAGCATTGTTGACGGATTAATACCTAAGCTGTCACCGACACCATCAATAATCTGCTTTAAGGAAGTTGTAACATCCTCTGTAAGCTTTGCTGCATTACCGGAACCATACATTGTAATCTTGTCGATGTTGGAAAGCGGTGTTGCAATCGCTTCCGCAACCTGCGGATACATCTTGCAAAGCATTTCGATAATCGCGGCTTCCCCATACTTCTGCATAGCCTCCGCCTTCTTATCGATACCGGCTGCCTCTGCCTCTGCCTTTGCCTGAATGGCTTCTGCCTCAGCACGGCCTTTTGCTGCGATACCGGCTGCCTCCTGCTCCATTGCATACTTCAGTGCATCCGCTTCAAGCTTTCTAGCCTCTGCCTGCTGTTCTGCCTCATACTTTTTAGCTTCTGCATCCTTCTGTCTCTTGTAGAGCTCCACATCTGCCATCTGCTGCTGTTCGTATTTCTTTGCATCTGCCTGCTTACGAATCTGTGCATTCAGGGACTGCTCCTGAACCTCAGCCTCTCTTGCCTTTAATTCAACCTCACGTTCCTGTCTTGCAATATCTGCATTCGCAGCAGAAACTCCGATAGAACGTCTCTGTTCCTCAGCCTGAATCTTGTATGCGGCATCCGCTTCCGCCTTCTTTGTATCCTCAACAGTCTTTAACTCTGCTTTCTTAATTGAAAGTTCATTTTGCTTAATTGCAATTTCTGTCTCTGCCTTTACAGACGCATCATTTGCTTCCTTCTTTGCAGCAGCCTGCGCAATCGCAACATCACGATCTGCATTTGCCTTTGCAATTGATGCATTCTTCTGAATGGCTGCCATGTTATCCTGACCAAGGGCAGGAATTAAATCATTTTGATCGGTTACATGCTGAATATTACATGAAATAATCTCAATACCAAGATTATTCATATCCTTCTGCGCCTTTTCCTGTACCTGATCACCGAATACCTTTCGGTCATTACATAAATCTTTCAGATTAACCGTACCGATAATCTCACGCATATTACCCTGAAGCGAATCCACAAGCGCATTCATGATTTCTTCTTCCTTTAAATTGAGGAAGTTCTTCATTGCCTTTTGAATACCTTCTTCGTCGGTCATCACACGAACTTTTGCCACGGCATCGATATTTACACCGATAAAGTCTAATGTCGGTACGTAATCGCCTGTCTTAATATCAATGGAAATCTGTCTGACAACAAGCTTATCCAAGCGTTCAAAAAAAGGTATTTTGATACCTGCGCGTCCAATCAACACCTTAGGCTGCTTACGCATACCGGAAATTATGTATGCCACGTCCGGCGGTGCCTTCACATAACTGGTAAATAGTAAAATAATAAAAATTAAAATTGCAACTCCCAAAATTGTCCATTTTACTGCCATAAATAAACTTCTCCTTTTCATTTTTTGAATGATTTTGACGCCATCTTCTTATCTATATATGATAGAATGTTTAATTACAAAAAGCAATCTCTTATTGTGTGTTATCTACAATTGATTTTTCATAACACCAAAAATCGTCATCAAACATACTACACTCTCCGACAATACGAAAATGCAGCTTTGCATATGCCTTCTGCGCCTTAATATTTTGCTTGGATACAAGGAAATGAACGCCCTTATATCCTCGTTCCCTACATGTTGTCATAAGATACGTTATCATTTTCCCGGCAATCCCCTGGTTCTGATAGTCATTATGAACACCCAATCGGGATAATTCCACGGATGGCTCCAACTCCTTATTCCAGTAAGGAAGGCCGCCAACAGCCTCATCCTCATCAATCGAAATAACACCGACAATTTTTCCGTTATCGCGCAAACAAAACAGTGCATTTCTCGATAAATCAAAATCAATCTCGCGCATATTCGGATACTCGGTTGTCCATGCACAATATTTTGTTCCGATCAAAGAGTTATATAGTGCCAATATCTCTTCTTTATCATTTTCCGTTGCATTCTCAAATATCAAGATTTTGTTCCTCCTTTTATACTCTCTTTTCCGTTAATTTTGTACTCTACGAGCGTATTCCCTTCATAACGAAGCTTTAATGTAAAAAACGCATCACTGGTCTCCAGCAACCGGAAAAAGATTTTATCGCCCTCCCATATTGGCAGGTCATACACATCTTTTTTTGAAATCCATTCTAAGGTTCCTTCATCACATTCTCCGATTTTTCCCTCATAACCGGTTGCAGTATATAGAAACATATACTCCGTCTGATACTGATCTGAGATAAACGTAATCACACCCCGAAGCTTATACTCGGTAAGTTTCAGACCGGTTTCCTCTCGTACCTCACGAAGCAGACACTCCTCCGGGCTTTCATCCGGCTCAAAATGCCCCCCGACACCAATCCATTTATCCTTATTAATATCATTTTCCTTTTTCACTCTGTGCATCATCAGATAGTTATCCTCCTGTATGATATAGCAAAGTGTTGTCAGATTACTTCTGTTATGAACCGCTTCCGTCATATTTTGAAGCTCCCTTCATCCAAAACTTATAGCTAAGGTAAAATAAACCGATTCCAACCAACGGCGATATCCATGACAAAAACGGTATACTATCCGGTCGCAAAACCACCAGACTTGGATAGTACGCAATAAACGCAACCGGGAAAACAAATGTAAAAATGAACTTAAACAATCCGTTATAAATTGTTACAGGGTATTTTGCGTAATCCTTCAGTTTGAGCGAAAGGTCCAAAATATAAAAGGAATTCATAATCCAAAAGCAGGTTGCCGAAGCCGCCGTCTGCATTGCAGCCATAATAAAGGATGCTGTAATCAAAAATACAATCATTTTCAGCAGAATAAAAAATGAAAACGGTAACGATAACTTATTCCAGGAATAACATAATGTTCCAATTCCAAAGCAAAGCTGTCCAAGACCTTTGATATCAAATACTTCCGATTCATAATAAAAGAACAAATTAATCGGTCTGAAGCAGTACTTTATGAAATCACCTGAGTATACATATGTCCGAAGCTGCCAGTTATTATCGAGCAGACATTGTGTCGGTGTAATTGCAACAAGTGAAAATCCATAAAGAAACAGCATTTCATAATAGCTCCATCCATTGATTGACGGAAACTTCGTAAACATCAGCCAAAATGCAATAAAGCCTGCTACATTCGTTGCAATCATTCCTATTGTCGATAAAATAAAGTCTGCACGATAGCTCATTTTACTCTTAATATCCTGTGCAATGATCTTAAAATAAATCTTTACGTAAAAACGTAATCCTCTTTTTCTCTCCATACTTAACCTCCGTTCACTGTTACCTGTCTGACAGAAATCTTCCAAAACAGATTACTGAACAAAGACATTCCAATTGCCCATAAAAGTGCAATTCCAAGCTTACTCCATACTACCTCCGGCGCCAAATCATTGTTCAAAAGCAATGTAAGCGGTGTATCATAGATTGACTTAAACGGAAGGTAATCTACAACCGCACGGAACTTTGCAGGAAAAAATGCAAGCGGAATTGTTGCTCCCGATAAGAGCAGAACAATGGTCTGCTTCATAATGTTAATTCCCCATATCGACTGTGTGAACAAACAAATTGTTCCAATCACAAAATCGATCTCATAATTGATAAACACACCAATAATAACTGCCAACATGAAATAAACAATATTTACGCCAATCGCAATTGTTCCTTTCGTTATAAACAGGACAACCAAAAATGTCGGAAGAAATGTAAAAATAAAGTTTCCAACAAATCCGCCTGACACTGACCAGAACATATAGTCCTTGTATCGCATAGGCTTAATCAATTTGATTGCGATTGCTCCTTGTTGTACATCTCGATTGATTTCCCATACAATATACAATTCCATAAAATTAAACAATGCAGTGGCAAGAACAAGATAAATCATTGTACTTTCGAAAGTCATTCCATTTACAACATCCGTTCCGGCTGATGCAAAAATGGCTTTCCAAACAAAGTAAATTAAGGTTAAATATAATAAATTACCAAATACCATCACAATAAGAGCAATTCGAAACTGAAGTGTTTCTATCAATCCTGCTCTCATGAGGGAAAAATTCTTTTTTAAATTCATTCGACTCCCTCCTCATATATTTTCTTAATTACATCCTCTGTCGAAATTTCTTCGAGCTGCATATCCTTGATTCTGTGTTTTTGCTGAATCAAATCTAAAACCTTCAAAGTCTTAATCTTTTCTTCGTTTACAACAATACAAATCCATTCATTGTCGTGCGAAATTTGCAATTCGAGGTCCTTTAACTCGTCTGTCAATTTTTCTACTACATCCGCCATTTTTTCCGCCGGACGAATCTTTAATGTACGATATGCACCAAAGAATGTACGTAAATGTTTAATGTCGTTGTCATAAAGCATCTTACCCTTATCGATAATGACAATACGTTCACAAAGTGCATCAACATCACCCATATCGTGCGTTGTAAGTATAACGGTTGTATTACGCTGTCTGTTAAGCTCCTTGATAAGTTCTCTGATTTTGCTCTTCATCGCAACGTCAAGCCCGATTGTCGGCTCATCCAGGAAAACGACCTTCGGATTATGTAAAAATGCCGCTAAAATGTCACTTAAGGTTCTCTGACCGAGCGACATCTGTCGAACCGGCTTATGAAGCAGCTCTTCAAAATTAACAAGTCCCGCATAAATCTCCATCATTTCATCATAATCTTTCTGCGGAATCTGATAAATATCCTTTAAAAGCTTAAAGGACTCAACCAACGGAAGCGCCCACCAAAGCTGGGAACGCTGACCAAATACAACACCGATTTCCTGTGAGTTTTTTGACCGGTTCTTATACGGAACACGCCCATTGACCAAAAGCTCTCCGCTTGACGGCTCTAAAACACCGGTCATCATTTTGATGGTTGTTGATTTACCCGCACCGTTCGGTCCAAGGAATCCTACGATTTCTCCCTGTTTTACAGAAAGTGAAATCTTATCTACAGCGTGTACGATTTTATAGTCACGCGAGAAGATATCCTTAAAGCTTCCCTTTAATCCTTCACGTCTGTTTAACACCTTAAATTCCTTTGATATATCTTTTAATTGAATAATATTATCCATATTTTCTATCTCCTCCTTTTTCTGCATGTTGCCCTTTTGCATCAACACATAATCTACCCTCTGAAAGTTAACCTTGATTCACTTGTTAAATACCGATTATAGAAACATAACTATCATATGTCAAGAGGATTTTTGCATAATACGACAAAAATCTCTCAGATAACGATTCCGCCATCTAAGAGATTTTGTATTTCTGCTGTTTTTTACTTTTATGACTCCTGATTATCTTCACTCACAGGCGTTTCATCTGCATGTATTTCATTTGCATCCTGAAGCGGATATGGATTTCCATACGGAGTTGTCATTCCGTTTGGATTTGGATATGGATTTGCACTTGCTTTCAATGCTTTCTTTTTCTTATGTCCATGCACAATCAAAACTACAACTACAAGTATAATAATGATATAGAAGATATTCATGATAATAAAGAATAACAAGCCTTCCAACAAACCAAGGAATGCATTCAAAGACTTTTTGCAAGTGTTAAGAAGTCTTCCCCAAAATGTATCCGTCGGAATTGGCTCCTCCACATACTCGCTTACCTCATTTATCGTGATATCAATATAAGAATACGAAACATCATTTTCAATATTGGAAATACCGGATTTTAAATTAGCAATCTGAATCTGTATATCAAATAACTCATTTTCAATCTTAAGTGCATATTCATCACTGGTTGCATTTTCCAACAACGTCAAATATCTGGCATATTCAGCCTCATAGATTTCAAGCTGTGACTGATAGGTTCCATATTGCTGTGTGACATTGGATGCATTCGAATATCTGCTTCGTACATCACCCAGGGTTGTTGTCTGGTTCATCATTGCATCGTACTCAGAGCTAGGTACCCTTACCGTTGCGGTGTATATGTTATGCTTTTTTTCTTCATCAACTGCATAATATCCGCCGGATGAATAGTTATCTGAAAACGCTTCATCTTCCACAAATCCATTTTTTTCATTTAAGAGCTTTTTAAAATCACTCACGGAAGAATCAAAATCCAGCGTGTCAATGTATATTTGACCTCGGTATACAAGCATTTCCTTCTTGATAGCACTGTTTCCGTTTTCTTTTACCGGTGTTAAGTCCGTATCGCCTTCTGTATATCCGAAGCCATCTCCATTCCCACCTTCTGCACCCGCAGCGTTTGTTGTTGCTTCGTAATCCGTTTCTTCCGACCATTCATAGCCTGTATCCTGCACTGCCATAACCGCATTCTCTGCACCATTTCCATCCAAGGCTGCTTCCGTAATGTATGAATCATATGCATTCTTTGAATGATCACTTTTGGATTTTCCGCAGCCTGAACACAACAGCATCATGACACTTAAAACAATTGCTAATCTTTTCTTCATATTGTTTCCCCCTGTCTCGGATTTGGTTTTGATATATAGGATACGAATCGTAAGCAATAATTTATGGAAATTATTATAAATTATTTTGAAAAACTGTTTACATTCAATCTGACCTTGTCAAAAACTTTCATTCTGAGCATTTTGATACAGTCAATCTTGATATAGTATACGATTAAACCAAAATAGAAAAGGGGAATAAACCAATGAACAACGAACGATATGAATTAAACAAAAATCTTGCCCAGATGTTAAAGGGCGGTGTCATCATGGATGTTACAACACCGGAGCAGGCAAAAATTGCAGAAGCAGCAGGTGCATGTGCTGTCATGGCACTTGAGCGAATCCCGGCGGACATCCGAGCAGCCGGTGGTGTATCACGAATGAGTGATCCAAAAATGATTAAGGGAATTCAAAACGCAGTTTCAATTCCGGTCATGGCAAAATGCCGTATCGGACATTTCGCGGAAGCTCAGATTTTGGAAGCCATTGAAATTGATTACATCGATGAGAGTGAGGTTCTTTCGCCTGCTGACGATGTTTATCATATTAACAAGACAAAATTCAAGGTACCTTTTGTATGCGGTGCCAAGGATTTAGGAGAGGCATTGCGTCGAATCAGCGAAGGCGCTTCTATGATTCGTACAAAGGGTGAGCCGGGAACCGGCGACATCGTTCAGGCTGTTCGTCATATGCGTAAGATGAACAGCGAAATTGCCCATATCACTTCTATGCGTGAGGATGAATTATTTAATATTGCCAAAGAGCTTCAGGTACCGACAGACCTTGTATTATTCGTTCACGAAAACGGAAAGCTTCCTGTTGTAAATTTTGCAGCCGGCGGTGTTGCGACACCTGCTGATGCGGCACTTATGATGCAACTCGGTGCAGAGGGCGTATTCGTCGGTTCCGGAATCTTTAAATCCGGTGACCCTGAAAAGAGAGCCGCAGCCATTGTAAAAGCTGTAACAAACTATACGGATGCAGACATGCTTGCAAAGCTTTCCGAAGACCTCGGTGAAGCAATGGTAGGTATCAACGAACAGGAAATTGAATTGCTCATGGCAGAAAGAGGAAAATAATGAAAATAGGAGTTATTGCTGTTCAGGGCGCTTTTATCGAACACGAAGCTGCCCTTCAAAAGCTCGGAATTGAATCTATCGAGCTTCGACAAAAATCAGATACGCAAAAAGGATACGATGGTCTGATTCTTCCCGGTGGTGAAAGCACGGTTCAGGGGAAACTGTTAAAAGAGCTTGACATGTTTGACACTATCAAAACCCAAATTGAATCCGGTATGCCGGTTCTTGCAACCTGTGCCGGTATGATTCTTTTAGCCAATGAACTGTCTAACGATGCGCATGCATATTTTCAAACGATTCCAATGACAGTGAAAAGAAATGCATATGGAAGACAATTGGGAAGTTTCCACACCGAAGCAGATTTTTGCGGCATCGACAAAGTACCGATGACCTTTATCCGCGCACCTTATGTGGAGACCGTGTCGCCGGATGTAGAAATACTTGCAAAGGTACAGGAAAAAATCGTAGCGGTAAGATACAAAAATCAAATTGCCCTCTCCTTCCATCCCGAGCTTGACGATGACACATCGATTTATAATGAGTTTCTGAAAATGATTGCATAATACTATAAACAAAACGAGAGGCAGTAGCCGGAATTACGGAATTACTGCCTCTCGTTCATGTAATCATTTATGTGTCAAATGTTCTTTTGCTCTTTTCAAAGGATTTTTCTACCATAATAATAGTCATCAACAGAAACGCCGCTATAAAAAAGGGCATCAGGCTAAGTCCTGTTATATTGGAGAGTACACCGAACAACGGCGGCATAAAGGTCGACCCGATATAAGCACTTGCCATCTGAATACCGATGATTGCCTGTGAATTAGCCACACCAAAGTTATACGGCGTAGAATGAATAATACTCGGATAAACAGGAGCACATCCAAGTCCGATAACAATAAACCCTGTAAGGGTAGGCAGGTCCGTCTCAAACGGCAGCATCACGAGTAAAGCTCCGGATAATGCAACCACTATCCCAAGTCGAATCATATTCCTGTCACCCAGTCTATCCGAAATGAGTCCTGATACAAAACGTCCGACTGTAATTCCGATAAAGAAAAGCGATGCAAACGCCGCACCTGTTTTTTCAGAAACATTTCTCACACCTACAAGATAGCTGCTTGTCCAAAGCATTGCCGTCGCCTCTGCCGCGCAATAGGCAAAGAAGCCAAACAACAGCCATGGAACACCTTTTATCTTCAGTGCCCCCTTTAATCCGATAATTGCAGGCTCCTTCTCTTCGTCTGTTTTCTTTTTGTGTATATTCCATACAGGTAATGTACATGCCAAAACAATCACAATTCCAAACTGAACAAAGGATACTGCCCTATATCCACTGCTCCATGCAGACTTCGCAAGAGCATAGCTCATGATATACGGACTGATGATTGTTCCAACCCCCCAGAAACAATGCAGCCAGCTCATATGGCGCGCATTGTAATGAATGGAAACATAATTATTCAAAGCCGCATCTATGGCACCTGCACCCAAGCCATACGGAATTGCCCAGAGACACACAAAAACAAACTGCGATGCCGTCGAAAAACCAAACAACGCAACCGCAGTTAAAAATACACTGACCAATGTTACATATCGCGTCCCAAAACGCTTCGTCAGTCTCTCTGACATAAGACTTGAGCAAATCGTTCCTCCCGATATTATCATGGATACAACCCCCATATATGATACCGGAACGTCAAAGGTCTGTCTCATAACAGGCCATGCCGCCCCCAACAGAGAATCCGGAAGCCCAAGACTGATAAACGCAAGATATATAATTGACAACAAAAGAAGATACATCGTTTGCTCCTAATCGTAATATTTAGAAAAAATTACAGTACCTTACTGCCATTCGCCATCAGCTTAAATCTGGCTCCAAGCATTTCCGCAGCATGGCGGCACATCTGCATTCTTCCTAAAAAAATATCAAAATATTCATACATGCTGCAGCTTTCCTCGTCAATGGTAAGCTGTAGGGTAATAACCTTCTTTTCCATATCAATGGATAGCACAGCTTCCGTAACTGCATAATTTACCCTGTCATGAATATCAAATGCCGCCTTATCCTTTATGCGAACCCGATTCCGTCGAACATCTGTCTTATCTGCAATAATTAACGCTGCTGATATCGCATCAACGGAACTACCTGTGGATTCATCATGATTGCTTATACACGTAACAATTTCGACTCTGTCTTCGACAGATATATTATATCGTTTTAAGATATCATTTGCAAGCAATGCACCATACTCTGCATGTCGGGTCCGGTTAATTGCATTGCCGATGTCATGCATATAGCCCGCGATCTTAGCCAATTGCTGCGAATGTGCATCGTATCCGAATTCCTTCAAAATCCACGCTGCATTTTTTGCGACAAGCGTTGTATGTATTTCCGAATGATCCGTAATTCCAAGTACACCCAAATTTGCATTTCCGCGCTTAATAAGCTCGCGGATTTCATCATCTTCTCTTATGAATTTATATAAATCCTTTTCCATTACCCTGCTTCATTCTCCCAAGTAATCATAATTTTTGTTCCTCTGTCAATTTCACTGTCGAGCGTAAGCTTTCCATCTGTAAGCGTACATATGTGCTTGACAATTGCAAGACCAAGTCCGGTTCCTCCAAGTGCCTTTGAACGACTCTTATCCACTCTGTAAAAGCGCTCAAAAATACGCGACTGATGCTCAAGCGGAATACCGATTCCGGTATCCTCTACCTCAAAGGTAACACCGCAATCCTCTTTACGCACTCGAACAAAAACCTTTCCACCCTGTTTATTATAACGGATGGCATTTTCGATCAAATTATAGACAAGCTCCTGAGCCAACTCTTTCCCTATTTTTATATCCGCATTCTTTACGCCTTCATATGTAACCTCTACCTGATTTTTAGACGCACCCAAGGAAAGCATTTCCACACTCTCCTCTGCAATTTCCGCAAGATTTACAACCTCTAAGACTTCTTTTTCATTGCCGGAATCTAATTGCGACAGCTTGATAATATCATTAATCAATGTCAATAATCTGGCGGCACTTTTTCTTATTTCACCGGAAAAATGTTTAATATCTTTCTCGTTGACAAGCCCTGCCTCCATAAGCTCTGCATACCCTGAAATGGCAGCAAGCGGCGTTTTTAATTCATGTGTTACATTTGCAGCAAATTCCTGACGTATATTTGCCGATGATAAAATTTCCTCGTGCTGCGACCTTATTTTCTGCGCAAACGGTACTAATTCCGGATAAATATCTATTTCCGAAATATGATCCATATCGCCCGCCATCTCACCAATCGGACGCAAAATATCCGTTGTCAGATAATGCGAGATTACCAAACAAATTGCTGAAAGCAAAATCACAACACCGATAATAATCGTGAATACCGGAACAAGTACGGAAAACACATTGTTCGTTTCTTTTCCAACACGGAGAACCTGTCCGTTTTCCAGTCTGGTTGCATAGTAAAACACACTTTCCGAAAGCGTATCGGAACGACGGATTCCTTTTCCGCATCCATGCTGCATCGCCTCCTTTACTTCCGGGCGATTCAAATGATTTTCCATCGTCACCGCGTCGGCAACCGAATCAAATAAAACCGTTCCATCCGTATCAATCAGAGTAATACGAAGATTCCTTACCGGGCTTTCATAGTTTTCTTCATCAATCAAAAGATTTGCAACAATCTCTAAATCCGAAAAAATTTGTTTCTTAAGCTGTACATAAAATACTGCCGTCATAATAAATGTAATTACAATAATTGCTGAAATTGCAATTCCCATAAACCGGCGGTTAATTTTCTTTCTCATTCAAACTTATACCCCACATTTCGCACTGTGACAATCATACTACCCGACTCACCAAGCTTCTTCCTGAGTGTTTTGATATGCATATCAACCGTTCTTGTTTCTCCTGCAAATAATGTGTCCCAAACAGTTTCCATTATCACATCTCGCGTAAGAACGATTCCGACATTCGATAAAAACATCCGCAAAAGCTCGTACTCCTTATAGGTAAGCTCTACCGACTGCCCGTCAACCAGACATACTCTTCGTTCCTGATCCAAAACAATCGTCTTATATTTTAGTACAACATCATCACTCATCGGCTTGATACGTCTTAGAATTGCCTTCACTCTTGACATAAGCTCCATGACGCCAAACGGCTTTGTAATATAATCATCCGCCCCTTGGTCAAGTCCCTTCACCGTATCAATTTCCGTTGATTTTGCAGTAACCATAATAATTGGCAGTGCCTTTGTCGACGCATTTGCACGCAGTCGCTTTAATATAGACAAGCCATCCTCGCCGGGCAACATAATATCAAGCAAAAGCAAATCCGGAAGGATTTCCTTCATAGCCGCATCAAAGGAAGGTGCGTCTCCAAACACACGTACATCGTATCCGCTTCCCTTTAGCGCATAGCTTTCAATTTCCTGTATGTTTTTATCATCTTCCACAATATAAATCAGTGCCATTTTAATCAACTTCCTTTTATCTCGAAACCGTTTAACCTGTTTTCTTTGTTATTGTATCAACTATTTGAAGAAAATTCATTAACTATAACGCATATTTTTCCTGATAACTTCCAAGCAGCTCCTTATACAGCTCATCGCCCTCTTTCAAATTACGGACATACTGATGCAATGCATACTCATCGGTTCCGTTTGCAAGCTCTTCCTCTGCAATATTCGAGCAATGCTTCGCGATACGTTCCAACGACGTTACCATATCAGTAAGTGCCATTCCAAGCTCCACCGAGCATTTTCCCTTTGCCAACCGCTTGTTATGATTTTTTCGAATTTCCTTTTTTAAATCACCGATTACATCCGCAAGCGGATCAATCCGAAGTACAGTATCCATATCGTCATGCACAAAACACCTTACGGTATATTCGACAATTTCAAGTGTTGCCTCGAAAATCATCTTAGCCTCCTGTGTCGCTTTCTTTGAAAAACTCTCACCCTTTGCCTGAAGCTTTTTCTGCGCATATGCAATTCCCTTTGCATAATCGGATATCCGCTCAAAGTCAATCAGACATTTTCCATACATGCTGACCGCTTTGCTGTCTTTTTCGGATAACGGCTTTGACGATAGCTTTGTCAGGTATGCTGACAGCTCATCCTCTTTTTTGTCAACCTCGTCCTCAATCTCGATTATTTTGTTAACCGAGTCTTCATCATACGCATCTTGTACAAATACACATAACCCAATTGCACGCTCAACACTTTCCGCAATGTCACACAACGCACTCTTACATTGTGCAACCGCAAAAGCCGGTCGTTCCAAGAAACGTTCGTCAAGCACCTTACATCCTTCCTCGCTTCCTTCATCCTCTTTCCGCGGAATCGTAAAATATGCAAGTTTTTCAATAATACCGGATGCCGGAAGCAAAACCAACGTTGCCGCTACATTAAATATGCTGTGTATGATTGCAATTGTTGCTACACTTGCTGTATCTTTCAAAAACGAAAAACGAAGAAACGAATTCAGTGCGTAAAAGACGACCATAAAAATAGTCGTACCAATCAAATTGAAATACAAATGCACCAAGGATGCACGTCTTGCATTCTTACTTGCACCAACACCGGATATTAATGCCGTTACGCATGTACCGATATTTTGTCCCATAATAACCGGAAGCGCAGCACCGACAGACACACTCCCCGTCGTACACATTGCCTGCAAAATACCGACCGATGCTGACGAGCTTTGAATGATTGCAGTTAACACGGCACCAACCAGCATTCCGACAAACGGATTTTCAAAGGCTGTAAAGAGGGAGGTAAACTGTGGTATGTCCGCAAGCGGTTTTACTGCCCCACTCATCGTTTCCATACCAAACATCAACACGGCAAATCCAATCATAATCGTACCAATGTCATTTTTGCGTGTTTCTTTCACGAACATAATAAGAATAATTCCGACAAGTGCCAAAACCGGCGAAAACGAAGACGGCTTCAAAAGTCGGATCAAAAAGTTTCCACTCTCAATTCCGGTAAGACTTAATAGCCAAGAGGTTATGGTCGTACCGATATTAGCCCCCATGATGACACCAACTGCCTGACTAAGCTGCATAATACCGGAATTTACAAAACCGACTACCATAACGGTTGTCGCTGAGGATGACTGAATCACTGCAGTCACGCCGGCTCCGAGCAAAACCGCCTTGAGCGGGTTATTTGTCATACGCTCCAAAACCCGCTCAAGCTTACCGCCCGCAAGCTTTGACAACGCATCACCCATTGTCTTCATTCCATATAAAAATAATGCAAGACCACCTACCATTGTAAGTATATTAAAAAAATCCATGTGATTGTTCCTCCCTTTTATCAAGAATACCCACAATCACATGGTAAAAAACACTTGTAAAATGCAAAAGATAGTTTATGTAAAATCTATGTAAAATTTAGGAGTCTTTTAAGACTCGAAATGCAATACAAATGAATGTCAAAACACCTGCGAATGCACTGATTCCGATTCCAACTCTGCAGAATGCCAAAAGAGCGGAGACAAAAATCGGACATACAGCCAAAAGCGTCCATACGAGTCCTTTGTTTCTTTCATTCTTATGCTTCACCTCAAATCCCCCCTAATCCTTCGGAAATTCGCCTGTTATGGAAAACAATACCCATTCTGCAATATTTGTAGCATGATCACCGATCCGCTCAAAATATTTTGCTACCATAAGTAAATCCAGCTCCTGCATCGCATTTGTATTATTTGTTTTAATATATTTTGCAATCGAGGATTTAACTGCAAGAAACAGGCTGTCAACAGCATCATCTTTTGCTATTACCTGCTTTGCTTTTTCAGCATTATCCTCCGCAAATGCATCCACAGCCATAATCAACATATCAATTGTCTCTTTTGACATCTGCTCCACGATTTTAATTTCCTCCGGATACGGCTCACAGCTCATCAAAATCGTAAGCTCCGAAATATCCGTTCCGTGATCTCCAATTCGTTCCATATCCGTGATCATTTTTAATGCTGCCGAAACTGCCCTTAAATCCTTTGCCACCGGTTGTTGTGTCAAAAGCAGGGTGTAACACACCTGCGAAATAAGCCGCACCTCGGCATCGACCTTCTCATCTCTTGATGTGATGTCTCTGGCTTTTTCTGCATCCTGCTTTGCAAGGGCGCAAATCGTTTCCTTAATTATTTCCTCAATCATGCTTCCCAAAAGAAGCATATGATTTTTCAATTCCTTTAACTGTATATCATAATTAATTCTTGCCATAACAAACCTCCGTTAGCCGAATCGACCTGTAATATAGTCCTCTGTCCGCAAGTCACTTGGCATGGAAAAAAGTTTCTCGGTTTGCCCAAACTCAACCATGTCCCCCAACAGGAAAAACGCCGTATTATCCGAAATTCTTGCCGCCTGCTGCATATTATGTGTAACAATAATAATTGTGTATTTGCTCTTTAGCTCTAAAACAAGATCTTCAATTTTGGATGTTGAAATCGGATCCAGCGCACTTGTCGGCTCATCCATCAAAAGCACTTCGGGTGAAACCGCGAGTGCTCTTGCTATACAAAGTCTTTGTTGCTGTCCGCCACTTAAGCCAAGCGCACTCCTTTTTAATCGATCCTTGCATTCATCCCAGATTGCTGCCTGTTTTAGTGAACGTTCAACAATCTCATCCAATGTTCCCTTGTTTTTAATTCCGTGTGTTCTTGGTCCAAATGCAATATTATCGTAAATACTCATTGGAAACGGATTGGGACTTTGAAATACCATGCCCACTCTTTTCCGTAGTGTGGTAACATCAAAATCATCATAAATATCTTCTCCGTCCAACATTAAAGTCCCCTCAATTTTACAATCCGGGACCAAATCATTCATTCGATTTAATGTCTTTAGAAACGTAGACTTTCCGCATCCGCTCGGACCGATAAAGGCCGTCACCTCGTGTTCCGGTATATTCATGTCAATTCCCTTTAATGCATGGAAGGAACCATAATGAAGATTGAGATTTTTTATAACAAATTTATCCATACTATACTTCCTTTTTCTTTTTATAATGATGCTTTACAAGCTCTGCACTTAAATTCACGAGTACAGCAAGCACAAGTAAAATCACGGCAATGGAAAATGCAACCTGAAACTCCCCCTGTTCCTTGGCATACACATAAAGTGCAACCGTTAATGTCGCTCCTGAGCTTGTAATCCCATCCATAAATCCATGAAGAGCATGTGCAAATCCGGCTGTAAATAAAAGTGCTGCCGATTCCCCTAAGATTCTACCTGCCGATAAAATACAACCTGTAAGAATACCATCCATGCATTCCGGAATAACAATCGTTCGAACAACTCTCCATTTTGATGCCCCAAGACCATATGCACCTTCCCGAAGTCCGGTTTGCACAGAAAGCAAGCTTTCTCTCGTTGTTCGCATAATAGTCGGAAGGTTCATCATAACAAGCGTAAGTGCACCTGCAAGCAGGCTCGTCTGCATATTAAGGAGCCTGCAGAAAAACAGCATACCGACGAGTCCATAAATAATAGACGGAATACCTGACAATATTTCTGCTGCATAGTCGATCGTTTTTACAAGCTTATGATTACTTGCGTACTCACTTAAATAAACCGCTGCGCCAACTCCAAGCGGAAGCAAGATCACAATTGCAACCACAAGTAAATACACCGTATTTAATATATCCGGCAGAATTCCGATATTTCCGGAAAGATAGCTCGGCTTTGTCGTAAGAAAATTAACACTGAGACCTTTGATACCCTGCATCAATACGTAACCGATTACAAACACTAAAATCAGGCATGTAATGATCGTGCACACATACATAATCATTTTCCACAGCATTTCCTTACTCCTGCGTTTCTTTTCAAAGTTCGTTTTCATGATTTGTTTTCACCTCCTGCCATCACCTTGCGAAGCAAAAGGTTAATCATCATAATAAAGACGAATAACACAAGCGCTATGGAAAACAATGCCTGTTTCTGTAATCCGGATGCATAAGACATTTCCGATGCAACAGCCGTTGTAAGAAATCTTACAGAGCCAAACAGCTTCGGCATGTTTGCAACATTACCGGAAACCATCATGACTGCCATTGCTTCCCCAATTGCTCTTCCGACACCTAACACAACCGATGCCATAATTCCTGATTTTGCGGCCGGCACTGAAACCTTCAAATACGTCTCACACTCGGTTGCTCCAAGTGCAAGTGCTCCTGCTTCATACTTTTTCGGTACTGCATCAAGTGCGGTCATAGATACATTAATTATGGATGGTAAAATCATAACAGCAAGAACAAGCATTGCTGCAAACAATGTTGCACCGTCTGCAATGTGAAACGCCTTACGAATCCAAGGAACCAGAACCAGCATTCCCACCAAGCCATATACAACAGACGGAATTGACGCAAGTAATGATACAACAAAAGAAACAACCTTTTTTACCGAAACCGGTGCAAATTTTGAAAGATACACTGCTGTAAAAAAACCAACCGGAACACCGATTAAAATCGCGCCGCATGTTCCATATACACTCGTTAATATAAACGGGAGAATTCCATATTCTGCTTCTTTTGCGGTGGAAGCCCATGTCTTACCAAACAAAAAATCAACAATTCCTATTTCTTTTATTGCAGGGATTCCTGATATTATCAAATAAACAGTAATCACACATACACTGGCGATTGTAATAAGTCCACACAGTAAGAAGAATCCCTGCATCACCTTATCAACAGCTTTATTCATCACATAACCCCAACACTAGTTTGCCGGTACAACTCCTGCACCTTCAATAATTGACTTTGCATCCTTAGATATTGCATAGTCGAAAAATGCCTGTGCAGCCTCTGACAACTTCTGATCTTTCTTTGTTACTAAGACAAAAGGTCTTTGAATTGCATAGCTTCCATCAAGTACAGTCTCCGAACCAGGTGTCACTCCATCAACAGATACCATCGTAACCGATGTATCAACTGACGCAAGCGACGCATATCCGATTGCATTTTCATTGCTTTTTACTGTTGCAATGACATCACCTGTGGATGTAAGTTCCTGACGAAGCTTGCATGCATCCTCTGTTTTTGTAATTGACTCAAAGCCGTCTCTTGTACCACTTCCCGCTTCACGTCCGATGACTACGATTTCCGCATCTGCTCCACCAAGCTCAGACCAGTTTGTAATCTTCCCGGTGTAAATGTCTGCAATCTGCTCCAGCGTTAAATCGGAAACGGTATTATTTGTGTTGACAATGACTGCAATACCATCAATTGCAAGTACGGTTTCTTCCAATCCCTGTTCCTTTTCCTCATCCTTTAAATGACGACTGGACAATCCAATATCACACGTACCGTTTGCAACGGCTGAAATACCGCTTCCGCTGCCGGTTGGATTATAAGAGAATGTCACATCCGGATTTTTCTCCGTAAAATCTTCACCTAGTGCACCGATTACCTTTTCCATCGATGTAGAACCGTCTGTGGAAACCGTTCCCTTTGTTTTCTTTGTTCCGCATCCCGTCAAACCGACTGTCATCATACTAACTGCCAAAACAGCTGCCAAAAATCTCTTTTTCATACTTCATCCTCTTCTTTCTTTTTGTTTTGTAATTTACAAACTAAAGAATAAGGTTTCCATGTAAAATTCAAAATCTTTTTGGCGTAAAAAGTATGTAAAGATTTATATTATTCAAAAACAAAAGCTGCCCATTTCGGACAGCTTTTCTTCATACATATAATACACCATACGTTCCTATTCACTTTTCTTTAATTCATCAAACATCTCTCTTACCGAAGGAGCGTTTTTCGTCAGCTTTTTTATCGTCAGCTCCTCAGCCTTGTCATTTGCAAGGCGCAAATTGTTTTCAGAAGATAAAAGCTCCTTCTTAACCTTTTCAAGCTGTGCGATTGATTTGTCAATTTCTTCTATCGCCTTTTGGAATTTTTCACTTGCAAGTCGATAATTTCTTCCGAACTTATCCTTAAACTCACCGAGATTTTCTTCGAAATGAAGAATATCCAGCTGCTGATTACGAACAAAAGCGAGTTCTTGCTGATACTTGAGCGAATTAAGTGCTGCATTACGGAGAAGTGTAATCATCGGAATAAAAAATTGCGGACGAATCACATACATTTTTTCATAACGATACGATACATCTACGATTCCGCCATTATACAACTCATTGTCATTTTCAAGCGACGAAACAAGCACCGCATATTCACAGTTTTTCTCCTTACGGTCTTTGTCAAGCTCTTTAAAAAAATCTTCGTTTTTATGCTTGGATGCGGTCGTATCCGATTCATTTTTCATCTCAAACATAATTGAAATAAATTCCGTGCCGTCTGCATCCGCCTCACGAAAAATAAAATCGCCCTTGCTACCGCTTTTTATATCATTATCCTTTTCAAAATAAGCACTTGGAAATGCGGTCATACGAATCTGGTTAAACTGTGTCAGGCAATGCTGCTCTAAACTCTCTCCAACCATCTTGGTTGATTGACGAGCTTTAAAATCCTTATAAAATGCAATCTGTTCATCCTTTGCTGCAAGCTCATTTTTATACTTTAATTGCACTTTCCTTTAATTCACTCTCGGTCTTCTGATTTTTAAGCCTACCCTTTAACTCCGTAATTTCATTTTGACGCTCGGAAAGCTCTTTTTCTTTTGCAGAAACCGCTTCCGTTATTGCAAGCTTTTTCTCCATTTCAGACGATTGAATCTTTCCCTGCAATTCCAGAATCCTTCGTTCTGCATCCTGTAACTTGGCATCCTTTTTTGCAAGTGCCTCATCGTGTGCGTGTTTCTGCTCAAGTCTGATTATCTCGAGTTCCCTTTGCTTATTTTCAGCAAACTGTTTCTCGCGCTGTTCCAATTCTTTTGTAAATTCCCTGTCGCGTACCTGGGACAATATTTGGGCATACCCAGACTCATCAACCTGAAATACCTCTCCGCAATTTGGACATTTGATCTCCTGCATAAAATCTTCCTTTATTTCTTTTCGCCTAATACTTTCTCTAACTCATCAATGACGATCCGAAGTGCCTTAATACGTGCATATTTTTTGTCAACCGACTCAAGAACATGCCATGGTGCATAGCTTGTACTCGTTTTTTGAATCATTTCATTTACAGCCGTCTCATACTGATCCCATTTCTCACGATTACGCCAATCCTCGTCCGTAATCTTCCACTGCTTTTCCGGCGTATTCTGGCGATCTGTAAATCTGGCAAGCTGTGTATCTTTGTCTATATGCACCCAAAACTTGATAATTACTGCACCCCAATCACTAAGTTCCTTCTCAAACTCATTAATCTCATTGTATGCACGCTTCCAATCGTTTTCACTACAAAAGCCCTCGATTCGCTCAACCATAACACGTCCATACCAGGTACGGTCAAAAATTGCAATGTGTCCGGTCTTTGGAAGTCTTGTCCAAAAACGCCACAAATAATGCCTTGCCTTTTCATGCGGCTCCGGACTTGCAATCGGATGAACCTCATAGCCGCGCGGATCGAGTGCACCGGTAATACGTTTGATGTTTCCTCCCTTTCCGGCAGCATCCCATCCCTCATATGCAACAACCACAGGGACTTTTTTTCGATACAAACGATTGTGTAATTCTCCCAACCGTTTTTGTAGTACATTTAACTCCGCTTTGTACGAAGCATCGTCCATTTGACAATTATCCAATGATATTTCAGACAATTTTGGCATATTTACCATCGGGAAAACATTCTGAAGGAGCGGAACTGCAAGACTTTGATTTTGTAGTGCGACTTCAATTCCCTGTGTTATTATTTCCAAAATTTGAAGCTCTGCCCATTTTCTGGACTTTGCATCCACCATATACCATGGTGCCGCGGAGGTATTTGTATCCTCCAGATATTTGTCAAATACTTCCATGTATTTCTCATAATGCTTGTTCTGCCAAGCATCATTTTTACTTACGCGCCATCTGGTATCCTTACTCTCAAGCAGTGACTCGATTCGTTTCTTTTGCTCCTTTTGAGACACATGACAGAAAAATTTTAATACAAGATATCCGTTATCGGTCAGCTGGCGCTCGAAACGTTTGATACTGGCAATCCGCTGTTCATAGAGACGGTCGTTCATCTTGCCGCTGATTCGGGCCACTACAACCTCATCCATCCAGCCGGAATCCATAAATACAAACTTGCCTGCCTCCGGAATCTTTTCGAAATAACGAAACAAGAACGGTTTTCTGCGTTCCTCCGATGATGGGGCATCCATTGAAAACACCTTAAAAAATCTCGGATCAATATTTTGAATAATATTTCCAATTAAGCTGCCCTTTCCGGCAGTCCCCCAGCCCTCCATCAGAACGAGAACCGGAACTTTATGATTCTTTAACAGCATCTGTTGCGTAAATAATTTGTTTTGTGCAGCCTTCAGTCTCTCTTTTAATTCCACATCCTCCGGCTTACTTGGAAAAATGGCATTTTGAATCATAGAATTACCCCCTTTTATCCTATACCCCTGCTACTTCTACAACATATTTTCCTGTGCACGAATCAATTGCTCATACTCCGGAATCGGAACCGGTTTGCTGAAATAGTAACCTTGAAATACATTACATCCCCATTTACGAAGTAAATCGACCTGTTCTTTATACTCCACACCCTCTGCCAGACTTTGAAAACCCAAATGCTTTGTCATTGAAATAATATCCCGGACGAGCATGCATTCCTTTGAATCCTCCGGCTTATCAATAATCGAATCGACAAAGCTCTTATCCATCTTAATCGTATCCGGTGACATGTTATTCAATAAACTGAGTGACGAATAACCCGTTCCGAAATCATCCATCGACACATAAAAATCAAGCGCGCGAAGCTCTGTAATCAGAGAACGCAAAAATTCGACATCATCCGAGGAGGCACTTTCCGTAAGCTCAAATTCAATCAGCCTGTGATCGATTCCCACTTCATCAACCACACTACAAATCTGCTCCCTTAATTGTTTGTTTTCCATACGTTTTCTGGATAAATTAACAGAAATCGGATAAACCGGAAGTCCTTTTTCCTGCCATATCTTTATCTGATTACAAACCTTGCGTAAAACAACCTGATCCAGCTTACCGATTACATCGTAGTTTTCAAAGGCCGGAATAAATGCAATTGGCGGCAAAAGCTTTTCATGCATGTAATTCCATCTTACAAGTGCCTCTGCACCGATAATCCGCTCTGAATTCACCTCGTATTTTGGTTGTAAATATACCATAAACTCGTCATTGGAAATTGCGCGGTCCAAATATACAACGAGCTGTTTATCATGAAGCATCTTTTCATACATGCCCTGTGTATAAAAATTGATTTCCGTACAGTTGTAGCGTTTTCCCATACGTTGCGCAAACTTTGCAAGATCCGCAACACGATCATCCCATTTTTTTGCATCGTCAACCAACACAACTCCGCAACGATAATAAATACGCAGCTGTGGATCAATATTGGAAACGGTAATCGTGTCAAAGAATTGTTCCAGTCTTGTCCGAAGTTTCTCCTCCGACTCCGGCTTTACCATCATCGCAAAATTGTCGTTATCACAACGACAAGAGTGAAACACCCAATCCTCAGCATTTTTCAGAGCATCACAAACCATACAAAGCACCTGGTTTGCCAGATCGTGACCATACAGCTCATTAACCATCTTGAAATCCTTGATATCAAAATGGACAAAACAGAACTCCTCTTTAATACGACTTTTGGAATATAAAAACCTCCACATATATGCCCAGTTATAATACCCGGTAATCCCGTCCCGATAGGCAAGATTGAACAAGTCCTCTTTCGTCACATCCTCCAGCCTGCAAATCCCGTCGAAATTATGTTGTAGAATAAAAAGTTCTTCAGACATATAACACTCCTACACAATAAATCATCAACCGCATAAATCTGTACTAATTATAACACATTTCACCCCCCTTGACTACAAAAAAACCGACCATTTTCATATAGTCGGTTTGTGAATAATGTCAAGTTTTGTCTTTCTGTCTTACTTGGCGGACGATTGCCTCAAATCCATTCGCTTTTGTATTGATTTTTTCTGTACAATCGTAAACAGAAAACCCAGCGGGAAGCAAATTATCATGGACAGCATAAAGAGTGCAAATCCCGGTCCGATATATGCCACACATGTAAGGAAGCTCGGGAATGCAAAAGATAAGCAGTGTGTCCCCGCAGCCCCGCAAATGGCCCCTCCGATTGCGCCGGATAAGCATGCTGCAAGCATCGGCCGTCCGAGCGGCACATTGACACCAAACAATGCAGGTTCCGTCACACCTAGCGCTGCAGTAAAGGACGCTTGATATGCCATACGCTGTTTTTCTTTATTTCCCTTATACAAAACCGCTACCGCAAGTGCCGCACCGGCCTGCCCGTATACAGCACCTCCAAGAAGCGGCAGAATCGAATCATATCCGTTTGCTGCTATATTTGCAAGGACAATCGGGATCAGACTCCAATGCGCCCCGACAACAACCATCGGCTGGATAATCATACCCATAAATGCACCTGCTACAATCGCATTCCAATCGTAAATTGAGAAAAATGCAGTCGTTAACATATCTCCGATCCATGTCCCAATTCTTCCGAACAACAAAAATGTCAGCGGCAAAACAATCAGACAGCATATGATCGGCTTCATAAATCCCTTTATCGCATCCGGCAAATATTTGTCGCAAGGTTTTTCCACATATCGAAGCAACAAAACAGCAAGCAAAACCGGAATAACGCCGGAGTGAAATACAGTCGGCGGAACAAAAAGTCCGACAAAAGAAAATCCTTCTCCGTTTTCGAGTATTTCCGTAATCTCCGGATACAGCATGGCAACCGGAATGGTCATCGCAATGAATACATCACAATTCCACTGCTTCGCAGCAGTCACTGCCAAAAAAAACGGAAGAAAATAGAAAAATCCGTCTGACACGGCATAAAAAATCCGATAAACGCCGTTTTGCTCATCCATGACATGAAATGTTACAAGCAGCATCATAACACTTTTTAAAAGACCTGCTGCCGTCAGGACATTGATAATCGGCAGAAAAATGCCCGCAATCTGATCTACGACCTTTTGGTATGCGTTCTTTTTTTCCATATCAAAAATCTCCTTTTTCCTTTAACAGTTGTTCAAGTTGCGCAATTGCCTGTTCTTGATTATGCACACAAATCCCATAAAATCCCAACTTACGCGCCGCAAAAACATTTTCCTCTCTGTCATCCAAAAATACACATTCTCCCGGCAACAAATCATACTTCTCACAAAGCAATTGATAGATTCCTGGATCCGGCTTTATCATATGACACTCGTAGGATACAACGCGTCCATCGGTATATGGAAGAAAGGAATAATTTTTTGAATGCATCAAAAACATGCGTTCCGGATAGTTTGACAACAGATACACCCGATATCCCCGCTCCTTTAATCCCTGTAACCATTCACGCGATTTCGGATAATCCGTGACGACATGTTCCATATTTCCGAGGAACAAGTCGATTTCCTTCGCATATTGCGGGGAAATTTGTTTGAATTGTTCTCGAATATAATCTTCTGCCATAACACCAAGATCCATCTCATTCCAAAGCGGATGCCCTATCATATGTACGCCTAAATGTTCGATTGCCTCCTCGCAAATGCCAAGTTCCCGCATAGTCTTTGCCCAATGAAAATCGATTAGTACCATACCGATATCAAACACAACATTTTTTATCTTCATCCACCTTACCTCACATAACATGATATATCAAACGAATTTCCGCACATATTATATCACGGATTTCGGAAACATAAAATCCATAAAAACAGCAAAAATCAACGTCTCCGATGAGGCAAAATCCCCAGTGCGACACTTGATAACGAAGCAATAATATGTTAACATACAAATGTCAAAATTTGCATTTTTGTGTTGTTTGAAATACAAAATTTTGGGGAATACTACAGAAAGTTCACACAGGTAAAGGAGTCTTGACTGCGCATGAAAAAAGTCTTGATGTTAGCGACAACTGCCGCAATGATCGAGCAATTTAATAAAAGTAACATTCTCATTCTCGAAGAGATGGGGTATACGGTAGATGTTGCCGGAAATTTTGATGAGGGTAACCCAATCTCTCAGGAAAAGCTTAATTTATTCAAAACCTGGCTCGAAGAACACGGGGCCGGCTGGTATAATCTTCCTGCTACCCGCAAACCAACCGATTTAAAAAACAATCGTCGAGCACTTAAGATGGTCATTTCTCTAATAAAGGAAAACCATTATGAATTTATTCACTGTCACACACCGCTTGGATCCGTCATTGGACGCTTTGCAGCACACAAAACAAAAACACCTATTATTTATACGGCGCACGGCTTCCACTTTTTCAAAGGTGCTCCGATTAAAAACTGGCTGATATATTACCCAATCGAATGGTTTTGTTCTTTTATGACGGATTTGCTAATCACCATCAATAAAGAAGACTTCAAACGGGCTAATCGCCACTTGCACGCAAAGGATGTCAAGTATATTCCCGGTGTCGGCGTGGATATTCCCCGTTTTCAAAACTGCGTCATCAATAAAGAAGCCTATATACGGGAATTCAACTTTCCCGAGGATGCGTTTGTGCTGCTTTCCGTCGGAGAATTGATGGAACGCAAAAATCAAATCGTTATCATAGAGGCACTTCACAAACTAAACAACCCGAATATTTATTATTTGGCAGTCGGACAAGGACATTTACAAAAGCTCTATGAATCCAAAATTTGTGAATATCACCTTGAAAATCAAATCAAACTGTTAGGCTTTCGAGATGATGTCGACAGGCTTTGCAAATATGCAAACTGCTTTGTGCATCCATCCATACGTGAAGGCCTGGGCATTGCCCCATTAGAAGCCATGGCAAGCGGCATGCCGCTCATATCAGCCAACATAAACGGGATGAAGGACTACACCGCACAAAACAAAACCGGTTTTTGCATCCACCCTACCGAGGTCGACGAAATGGCAAATGCTATTGATTACATTTACAAACATCCTGAATTTGCAAAAGCATGCGGTACGCACAACCAAAAGGTCGTAAAAAAATATGACATTGCGCATAGCAAATCCGTCATGCGCGATATTTATGCAACGTTTATCAAAACACATGAAGGAAAATAGGTGTTGCACACAAGCGACACAATCAACAACCAAAAGAACGAGTCTTGCTAAGAAGACTCGTTCTTTTATCATCCCACCCATGCCAGTGTCAGTTGCTCCACTACTCTCTGTAAATCCGCCTCCCCAAGGCCGGCATAATTTATGATTGCGGTGTGCTGATATTCCTCTTTGATAATATTGTAGTCCTGATTATAATAATCAGACAGAAACGATACCTGTATCCCATGTGCATTTGCTTTTTTCTTTAACACAACATCCGATTCCCCGGTTTTTATCGTGAGCAAAAAATGCAATCCCGCATTCTCCTCACTAATCCGAACATGCTCGCCCAACTTACTTTGCTCTATCAAACGAATAAACTGATCGCGAACTCCTTTATAATGATTGCGCATACGATTGATATGTTTTTCAAAGTATTGTTCCTTGATAAATGCAGCTAACGTATATTGCTCAAAATTGGAAACAGTACATGCATAAAAGCCAAGCTGCTCATAAAACCGTTTCAGTAACGGCAAAGGTAAAACCATATAGCTGATACGAATTGTCGGTGCAAGACTTTTTGTAAAGGTATTAAAATAAATAACCTTGTCCGTTGCATCCATCGAAAACAAGGAGGGAATCGGTTTTCCCTGTAACCTGAATTCACTGTCATAATCATCTTCAATAATATAACGATGCATCGATTCATTCGCCCACTGTAAAAGTCCATACCGCCTGCTTACCGATGTTACAATACCGGTCGGAAAATGGTGTGACGGTGAGATTTGTATGATATCCGGCATCGTCAGATTTTCCGGTGTCAGCATGACACCCTCATGATCCATTTCAAGCGGTACAATCTTTGCTCCCATCGCCTGATAAATACGACGTATTTTTTTAGAACTCGGATTTTCCAAGCCATATATCTTATCTCTGCCAAGCAACTGTACAATCAAGCTGTATAAATACTCGGTTCCGGCACCGACAATCACCTGCTCCGGTGATACATGGATGCCGCGAAAATCTTTAAGATGCTTTGTGATCGCCTCACGCAGCAAAACAACGCCTCCTGCCGGAGGAGTTACAAGCAGTTTCGCATCCTGCTCCGTCAGAATCCTACGTGTCAGTTTTGCCCAGACTGAAAACGGAAAATGCTCGGCCGGCATGTGATTAGAGCTTAAATTCATAAAATCAGCTTGTTCAGAAAGTATCGGTGTATTTATAAGGTCAGTTTGTCTCATTTCCTTGTCTATCTGACTTTGTATCGGTGAGACAAAAAAACCGCTTTTCGGCTTTGAATAAATATATCCTTCTGCTAAAAGCTGTCCATATGCATTTTCTACCGTTATTACACTAATTCCGTGATTAGCCGCAAAATTACGTTTGGAAGGAAGTTTTTCATGTGGCTTAAGTACACCGTTTACAATATCTCTTTTCATACAATTATAAAGATAAGTATACAAGTTTTCGGTTCCTCGATGATCAAATGAATATGTCAACACAGTCTGACTCCTCCTTCAAATATATATATATCATAGCTTATATTGACATTCTTGTAAATCTGAACTTATACTATTTGTAATCGATTGAGCATTTACACAAGGTCAAATCTGGTTTATGTTAGACGAGAAAGATTCCAATTTGAAAAAATACAGAAAGGGCTACTCTTATGACAAACAAAAAAATATTAACTTTGCAGGATATTTCCTGCTACGGACAGTGTTCGCTTACCGTTGCACTTCCTATTATTTCCGCATGCGGAATTGAAACTGTTATTTTGCCTTCCGCTGTTTTATCTACACATACAGGCGGATTTACCGGTTATACCTTCCGCGATTTGACAGAGGATATTCCAAAGATAAAAACCCATTGGGAAAACGAGGGCTTAAAATTCGACTGTCTATATACCGGATACCTCGGAAGTGTTACACAAATTGATTATGTGTATGAGCTTCGTGACCATGTGTTAAATGAGAATGCAACATTAATTGTTGATCCGGCAATGGCAGACAACGGAAATCTCTACTATGGATTTGATCAGAATTTTGTGGAAAACATGGCAAAGCTTTGCGGATGCGCTGATATTATTCTTCCTAATATTACAGAAGCCGCCTTTATGACCAACAGTGAAATTTGCCTTGAACATCATGAAGAAGCATATGTAAATATGTTGCTTGAAAAGCTTACCGCTCTCGGATGCAAGAAAATCATCTTAAAGGGTATTTCCTTTAAAGATGATGAAATTGGTGTTGTGTATCACGATAGCGAAACAGGTATTTCCAAGTATTACTTCACGGAAAAGATTCCAAAAAGCTCCCACGGAACGGGTGATTGTTACGCTTCTGCATTTACAGGTGCTCTCATTCAAGGACTCGATCCGTACGAAGCTGCCAAGCTTGCTTGCGACTTTGTAGTAGAATGCATCCGAAAAACAATGGATGACAACAACCATGCTTATGGTGTAAAATTTGAGAAAGCACTTCCAATGCTTGTTTCAAAATTAAACAAATAGACCTATACATCCGGCAGGCACACTTATCAAATGCGGTTGTTTGCCGGATATTTTTAGGGAGGAAATATCGTGGGAACCTATAGAGATTTGGAAAAAGCTCTGCTTTCGCAGAGTGAAAATCAAATATATCATTCGAATTATCAGAGCGAACTTTATTTTTACCGTGCAGTCCAACAGGGCAATCTCGAACAGGTAACCAAATTATTCACGCCTCTTTCCACAAACGGTATGGGTGTTCTGTCGAAAAATTCACTGCGAAACATCCGCTATCATTTTGTTGTATCTGTTGCCCTCATTACTCGTTTTTGCATTGAAGGCGGATTACCAACCGAAACTGCATATACACTCTCTGATTTGTATATTCAACGTGCCGACACCATGACAAACGAGCAAAGTATCGCCGACCTACACAAGGAAATGATTTTTGAATTTACTACCATAATGCAAAGCAAACGAACCGAACACGTGATGTCGCTTGTAGTTTCACAAGCTGTAAACTATATTCACAAAAACCTCCGCAAGCCAATCAAGGAAAGCGAGATTGCTGAAGCACTTTGCGTAAGCAGCAGCTATTTATCCTCGCTGTTCAAGCAGGAAATCGGTATCGGTATCAAAGCCTACATTCAGACCGCCCGCATCGAAGCTGCAAAAAACATGCTTCGATATTCCGATTATGATTATTCGGTAATCAGTAATTACTTATGTTTTAGTTCGCATTCTTATTTTATTTCCGTATTTAAGAAACATACC
This sequence comes from Eubacteriales bacterium, assembly GCA_030533235.1. Taxonomy (GTDB): domain Bacteria; phylum Bacillota; class Clostridia; order Lachnospirales; family Lachnospiraceae; genus Coprococcus_C. The sequence goes on from JAUNJN010000002.1 coordinate 29,160, forward strand.
GGTATGACGCCAAAGGAATATCGCAATCGATACTTTCAAAGCAATTGGACCGAATAAATGGATGCTTATTCAAAATCATCGATTCTATCCTTTGGATAGAATCGCCGATACCCAAGCTTCACAAACAAAGGTCTGACAACCAGATGCCATACATAGACCAATACAAAACATATTAGAATTGCACTCGGCATTGTTTTTGAAATGGACGGCTTTTTACTTTCAATTTCATTTATCTGTTTCTCTAATTCTTCGGAAGCCTTTATTAAATCCGTATACTCCGCATTCACCTCGATAAATTCATGTGTACGTTCATCCAAGCCTTCCAGCGTGGTTTCATGCTCCTCGATTCCGGTCTGAAGCTCTTTTATTTGCGCTCTTCTGTCAGCAACCTCATCCGATAACCTTCGTTCCGTAATTGTAAACACAATACAAATCTGCACGATTGTAATAACAAACACATAAAATACTGTGACAACAATTGTTTCGATCTGTTTTTTCATAAATTGGGATTGAAATGGTTTTGCAAGCACATTGGCAATCATTCTTGTCGGAAGAACAAATTCAATCATAAAAGCAAGTAAAAGAGCAAGCAATAATCCAAGTCCTAAAACCGAAATCGAAAAAGATCCGGCCGAGATAAGTACATATACCGAAATTATCACCCCCGTCGTGACTCCGGTAAGAATCGTCGCAAAGTTATTTACCTTTTTCTCAAGTTTTTCAGCCTGATCCATCGTAAGCTGTATTCTCATGTTAGTATTCCTCGTTTCCGATCGTCAATTGACGTTCAAAATCTTCCTTCGGAAGCGGTCTGCCATAATAAAATCCCTGAACCAAAAAGCAACCGACTTCGGAGAGCAGTTCCACCTGTTCTTTGCTTTCCGCACCCTCTGCAATACATTCCAGACCAAGCGCATGTCCCATTGCAATCACATGCTTTAACATCGTCCGCTTCTGTTCAAAATCCGTATCTCCGATTACCGGTAACAGACTACGATCAAGCTTCAATACCTTCCAAGGAAGATCCCGAATCAAATTCAAAGAAGAATATCCTGCACCGAAATCATCAATCGCCGTGCAGATTTCTGCATCATTTAATTCGGTAATAACATCCCGCAAAATTTGAAAACTGACATCTGCAGTCGTCTCCGTCAGTTCAATAGCAATATACGCATGCGGTATCTTATAACGATCAATGATTTCAATTATTTTCCTCGCCAGATGCGCATTTGAAAGATTAATACGCGAAAAATTCACCGACACTCTCACCGGATCATATCCCGTATCCATCCACCTGCGAATATCCCGTCATACATGCTCAAGCATATAAAAATCAAGCTGACATATATCATTACTCTGCTCTAAAACTGAAATGAACTCCGAAGGAGGAATCATTTGACCGTTATGCCCCCATCTGCAAAGGGCCTCCGCACCAATCAACTCCCCGGTTTTTGAATTCATCTTTGGCTGATAATATACAATAAACTCTTCTTTTGCCATGCCCGCTACTGCCTCAACTGCAGTCTGTTTTCTGACACTAAGCTGTCTTCTCTGTTCATCGTTATATTCAAGATAATCCTCATACTTTAATTGCTTTGCAAGCAATCCTGCATCATGCGTACTCTCACAGACCAGATGCAGGGAATCCTGTCCCTTCGGAAAATAGTAACCGGTTCTTGAACTTATCACAAGCTCCGGCATTGCAGTTATCTCGGTCCTCAGCACACATCTGACAAGTACATTTTTTAATTGCTCATAAACATCAATCTTAAACAGCACCAAAAAATTATCTCCACCGATACGATAGATGATTCCGTTTTCTCCCAACACTTCCTGTATAGCCTGAATATATTTTTTCATAATTGTTGTTCCGACCGAATATCCAAGTCGTGCATTAATATATTTATAATCCTTTATATTAAATCGTGCAGTTCCATATTGAGCCATGACCCCCTGTCGTACCATACGATCTATGTCCTTCATAAACGATACCATATTCGGCAAATCAAAATCAGTATCATTGTTCTGTATATAATCTGCCAATGAAACAAGATTAGAACGGCTATTCATCAAAAAAAGCACATGAAAGAAGCTTTGAATTCGTTTTATTTCTTCTTCATTCCACGCAGCATCATTCACAATCTGATATACCGTATATGTTGCAATCGTATCACCTCTTGTTATTTGATCACATACCAGACACCGATTGGTATCAGCCTGTACACTGTCATACACAGTCATAGGCGAATTGTTTTTATACACTCGTCGTAATAAGTCCACCTTCATATATACACGCACGTCCACTTTGCCGATCCGGAGTAACTGAAGGCACCGAACAATCTCCGGGCGTTGCATGAAATCATCTTTTATTGGAAAAATATTATATAATTCATCCACCATCGCACCAAAGGCATCCATATATTCTTTATCATGACTTGTTGTTCCCATATATTTGCTCCTTTTCTAATCTGTAGTAAGTTTATCAAAAAAAGGCATAAATGCAGACGGTAATGCATATGTTTCCTGTAATTTTGCCCGAGTTACCCATACAAAATCTTCATTTCTTGTAAAACAATCAAAATAATATGCTGTCATACGCCATTCAACATGCGAAAAAATATGTGTGTAATGAGATTCCATCCAAATGCGGTCCGGTGATACCGACCACTTGGTTGCAATATCTGCAGCCTGCTGCTTTTCAAAAACTCCTTCAACATGCGGAAACTCCCACAAACCCGACAATAAGCCCTGCTTCGGTCTTTTTCTGATTGCAAGCTCACCGCCGCACCGAAGGACAAACACTGTCATATCGACAATCTTCCGTTTCTTTTTCGGCGAACGGACAGGCAGGTTTTTCCATTCCATGTTAGACCTGCTCTCACAGATTGAGGCAAGCGGACATATTTCACAATGTGGTGCTCCATTCGGTACACAGACGGTTGCTCCGAGTTCCATCAAACTCTGTGTTGCAAGTCTGCAGCATCCTTTTTTATATGCACCTGCCAGACGCTTCGTCACATCATTCTTGACTGCCTGCCTGTCTATATTTTCCTTATATGCCATCACACGCGCATACACCCGAAGAACATTCCCATCGACCGCAGGTGTCGAAAGCTCAAAGCATGTTGAGCCGATTGCACCTGCCGTATAATTTCCGATTCCGGGTAAAGCACGAATTTCTTCATAACTATCCGGAAATACGCCACCGTATCGTTCCACAATCTGTCCGGCCGCTTTTTTTAAATTTCTGGCGCGATTATAATAACCGAGTCCCTGCCAGAGTTTTAACAAAAGCTCTTCATCCACCGAGGCCAGATCGCCAATCGTAGGCAAACATTCGAGGAATCTCTTATAGTACTCCTTTACGGCTTCCACACGCGTCTGCTGAAGCATGATTTCCGATATCCAGACATGATATGGATCAATGTCCATTCTCCATGGCAAATCTCTTGCCGCCTTTGGATACCACTCATACAAAAGAGACAGCATGTTTTCTATTTTCTGTTCATCTGTTTTTATGTTCATATTATACATCCGTTGAGACATTTTCTATAAGTCATTTTATCACATTTCAAATTCTGTTTCAATAAATCCTGATTCTATGCTATAATCATTTCAATCTCACGAATATTAATATGATATTCGGCGAATAAAATATCACATACGAGGATCAAAATGGATACACTGCAGTTAAAAAATGAAAAAAAAGAATTTTATCAAAAAATATTTAAGCTCGTTCTTCCGATGATTATTCAAAACATCCTAAGTGCGGCCATAAGCTCTGCAGATGTTATTATGTTAAATTATACCGGTCAGGATTCCATATCGGCAGTATCATTAGCATCTCAGTATGCATCGATTCTGTTTTCGGTATTTTACGGACTGAGCACCGGTGTCACTATGCTTTGCTCACAATATTTCGGCAAGGGTGACTTTCATGCTATACAGGTTATCGAAGGGATTGCACTTCGTTTTTCCATGTCAAGCGGTATTTTCTTTGCAACACTTGCTCTTTTTATCCCGGACAAGCTGATGCATATTTTTACTAACAATACCTCCTTAATTTCCATTGGAGCTTCCTACATCCGCTGTATGAGTGTTGCCTATTTGTGTTGGGGAATCATCGAAGTGTATCTGTCAATTTTGCGCAGCTGCAATCGTGTCGCGATCTGTACGGTACTTAGCTCAATGGCATTTATTCTAAATGTTATTCTAAATGCTGTTTTTATCTTTGGCTTATTCGGTGCTCCAAAGCTCGGCGCAACCGGTGTCGCAATTGCGACCTCAGCTTCACGTCTCGCAGAATTGCTTGGATGTATGATTGTCTCCGCACGTTCCAATCAGGTAAAGCTAAAGCTACGTTATATGTTTATTCGCAACAAAGCATTGTTTTCGGATTTTATCCGTCTGTCGCTTCCGGCATTATTAAATGATATCGTCTGGGGCGTTGCATTCTCCATGTACTCTGTTATCATCGGACATATGGGTTCCGATGCCGTAGCCGCGAATTCATTTGTAGTCGTCGTACGAAACTTCGGAACTATCTTCTGCTACGGAATTGCAAGTGCCGGCACAATTTTACTCGGAAACGTATTGGGCGAGGGCAAACTGCGTCAGGCAAAGGATGACGGAAAACGACTGATGAAGCTTACGGTCATTTCGGGTATATTGGGGGGACTTGTCGTACTTGCTATCATCCCGATTGTCATGCGTTTTGCCTCAAACAGCTTGTCTGACACAGCATTGCACTATCTAAAATATATGTTGCTTATCAACACCTATTATATTACAGGCACTGCCGTCAATACAACGTTAATTGCAGGTGTTTTTCGTGCGGGCGGTGACAGTCGTTTTGGGTTCATTTGCGACACAATTGATATGTGGTGCTATGCCGTCCCGCTTGGATTTATTTCCGCGTTTGTGCTAAAGCTTCCGGTTCTTGTCGTATACTTTTTGCTTTGCACCGATGAATTCGTCAAATGGCCATGGGTGCTCAAGCATTATCGAAGCGGAAAATGGGTGCAAAACATTACACGTGACAATTTATTTTAAAACAATCTTCCCCGCACAAACCACACGTAGAAACCCTATAAAAAAAAACAGGCGTCACCCGGTGACGCCTATTAAATCTCTTATAACCTCTCCTGCAATCATCAGACCGGCCACCGATGGAACAAAGGAAACACTCCCCGGCACCGGACGTCTTCCGGTACCGTCCTCCGGTACAGAAATCGCCTGTTCGGTTGAATATACAACCTTCAATTTTTTAACCTTTCTTGCTTTTAATTCCTTGCGCATAACTTTTGCCAGCGGACACATCGAAGTCTTATAAATATCTGATACGAGCAGTTTCTTCGGATCCAGCTTGTTTCCGGTTCCCATAGAACTAATCACCGGCGTACCACAAGCCTTCGCTTTTACAATAATGTCGATTTTTGCCGTAACCGTATCGATGGCATCCACCACATAATCATACCTTGAAAAATCAAACGTATCTGCACATTCCGGCAAATAAAAGCATTTTCGCACTTCAACCTCTGCCTTGGGATTGATATCAAGAATACGTTCACGCATAACCAAAACCTTATCCATACCAATCGTACGATGCGTCGCAATCAACTGTCGATTTAGATTACTTTCACTGACCGTGTCATTATCTACCAACAAAAAATGTCCGATTCCGCACCTTGCAAGTGCTTCTGCCACATACGAGCCGACGCCACCGATTCCGAACACTATGATTCGTGATTCTGACAATATTTGCATATTTGATTGTCCAATGAGCCGCTCTGTACGCGAAAAAGCTTCCTCCATTTGTATAACCCCTTAAAAATTGATATTGACAAAGCTGGCTTCTTCTTCCTCGCGATCGCGAAGTGTTAAGCTTTGTAAACGGCGAACTGCCTCATCAATCTGCTCGCGCATGCCCTCGGTTGTTCCTGTCAGTTCCCCATAATTCAAGTATCCAAGTACAAGAAGCATTTCGGATTCACTGTCTGTATAATATCCTGTTCCCTCCTGATGCATATCTCCTGTGTTTTTTACAAGCTCCAATGTCTTATTCGGAAGTGTTCGGTAATCCCATGAGCCTACCGGTCTTGATTCCCCTAACATATTAATTCCTCCTTTATTATTATATTAAGTCTTTACTGTCCAGTAAAATTGTAAACGGTCCATCGTTCATCAGTGAAACTTTCATGTCTGCACCGAATATCCCCTGCTTCGTCGAATACCCCTGTTCCATACACTGACTTACAATATAATCATACAGTCCGGAAGCATGCTCCGGTGCTCCCGCATGAATAAACGACGGGCGATTTCCCTTTCTGCAATCCGCATAAAGCGTAAACTGTGAAACAAGGAGCAATTCTCCTTGTACATCAGATAAAGATTTATTTGTCTTACCGTTTTCATCCTCAAAAATCCGAAGACCTAAAAGCTTTCGAATCATTTTATCGGCGATTTCCGTTGTGTCCGCATCCTCAACTCCAATCAAAACCATAAATCCTTTTCCGATCGTACCGTGGACAACTCCATCAATTGTAACAGACGCTTCCGTTACACGCTGAATCACGAATCGCATATCAAAGCCCTACCTTTCATATTACCCGTTTATTATATCAGCTATTGCGTATTTTTGCCAGCAATAATATAATATTTTGCGAAGACAAAGGATAAAATATCAAAAGGAGGAGCATGAAAACTCTATGCAAAAAAACAGTCACAAAACAACCGCTCTCATCCTATGCCTGATTTTTCTTTTAGCCATAACAACCGGATGTGGAAAGAAGACGGTATCTGATGAAGTAAAACCACTTCGTGTGAACAACGCAGACGAATTGGAAGGCTCTGTAATCGGCGTTCAGCTTGGTACAACCGGCGATATCTACGCATCAGATTACGAAGGTGATTCTTCCGGTACACGTATTGAACGATACAACAAGGGAAACGATGCAATACAGGCGTTAAAGCAGGACAAGATTGATGCCGTCATCATCGACGAAGAACCGGCCCTTGCTTTTGCAGCCGCCAATCCGGAGCTTGTAATCCTTGAAGAAGACTTTGCAAACGAAGATTATGCAATTTGTGTTTCAAAATCGAACCCAACGCTTACCGCATCCATCAACCGGGCACTTGATCGGTTAAGTGCAGACGGAACATTAATCTCCATCAAGAAAAATTACACCGGTACTGATGAAGAAAAAGGAAATTTCCCTTATACAAAAAAGGATATCGACAGACCAAACGGAACACTGATTGTTGCGACCAATGCGACATTTCCCCCATACGAATATTATGCAAATGGAGAAATTACAGGTCTTGATATCGACATTATGCAGGCGATTTGTGACGAGCTTGGTATGGAGCTTGTCATTGAGGATATGGAATTTGACTCGATCATAAGTGCCGTGTCCTCAGGCAAAGCCGATGCCGGTGCTGCCGGTATGACCGTTACGGAAGATCGTCTCAAAAATATTGACTTTACCAATTCCTACACAAAAGCCAAACAGGTTATCGTTGTAAAAGATCCAAATGTTGTGATTGAAAAACGAAGCTTTGTCGACAAATTCAAACAAAACTTTGTTGAGGATAACCGTTGGATATATTTAGTCAAGGGACTTGGCAATACATTAATTATCACAATCTGTGCTGCAATCATTGGTATTATTTTAGGTTTTATCGTTGCCATCATCCGTTCATGGCACGACAAACATGGCGGATTATTTATCGCAAACTTTATATGCAGGCTGTATCTGACAATTATTCGCGGAACCCCTGCGATGGTTCAGCTATTAATTATATACTATGTAATCTTTGCTCAGGTTTCCGTAAACAAAATTGTTGCTGCCATCATAGCATTTGGTATCAATTCCGGAGCTTATGTTGCAGAGATTGTACGTTCCGGTATCATGTCCATCGACGCAGGGCAGGAAGAGGCAGGGCGTAGTCTCGGACTTTCCTTTTCTCAAACGATGGTCCACATAATTATGCCGCAGGCATTCAAAAACATACTTCCTGCATTGGCAAATGAATTTATTGTACTAATCAAAGAAACTTCAATCAGTGGTTATATTGGGCTTGCCGATCTTACGAAGGGCGGCGACATTATTCGCAGCATTACCTACGAACCGCTGTTACCATTGCTTGCCATCGCATGTATTTATCTGTTCCTGGTCGTTATATTAACTGCCGGTGTCAATCGATTAGAACGGAGGTTACGAAATGGAAAATAATCAAACACTGTTAAAAATCTCCGGTCTGACCAAAAACTTCGGAGATATGCAAGTATTACGCGGCATTGATACAACCGTACAAAAAGGCGATGTTATCGCGATCCTTGGTCCGTCCGGATGTGGCAAATCAACATTTTTACGCTCTGTAAATTTATTGGAGATTCCATCTTCGGGAATGATTGAATTCGAAGGTGTAAACATTACGGATCCATCCGTAGATGTGAATAAGATGCGCGAAAAAATCGGAATGGTTTTCCAACAGTTTAACCTGTTTCCAAATATGACCGTAAAAGAAAACATTACGCTCGCGCCAATCAAAACCGGAAAGCTGTCTCCAAAGGAAGCATCAGAAAAAGCAGATGAACTTCTTGCTCGTGTCGGCTTATCCGACAAAGCAGATGTTTATCCATCCACCCTATCCGGTGGTCAGAAGCAACGTATTGCCATTGCCCGCGCTCTCGCCATGCAACCTGACATCATGCTCTTTGACGAACCAACCTCCGCCTTAGATCCCGAAATGGTAGGTGAAGTATTGTCGCTCATGAAGCAGCTTGCAGAGGAAGGTATGACAATGATGATTGTCACACACGAAATGGGATTTGCAAGAGAAGTATCCAATCGTGTCATGTTTATCCACGAGGGGGTAATTGCAGAAGAAAACAATCCAAAAGAGTTTTTTGAAAACCCGGTCAATCCGAGACTGAAAGAGTTTCTTTCAAAGGTATTATAACTATGCAGACAAAAAGAACGCCCTTGCAATCCTATAGGGCGTTCTTTTTGCTTAAACCAATAACACTTTAGCCAAAATATCTCTTAAGTAATCCTTCGAATGCTTTGCCGTGTCTAGCCTCGTCGCGGGCCATTTCATGAACGGTATCGTGAATAGCATCAAGTCCAAGCTCTTTTGCTTTCTTTGCAATCGCCATCTTTCCTGCCGTTGCTCCACACTCAGCCTCAACACGCATCTCAAGATTTTTCTTTGTAGAATCCGTAACTACCTCGCCGAGAAGCTCTGCAAATTTTGCAGCATGCTCTGCCTCTTCAAAAGCAGCCTTCTCCCAATAAAGTCCAATCTCAGGATATCCCTCACGGAAAGCTACTCTTGACATTGCAAGATACATACCTACCTCTGAGCACTCCCCATTAAAGTTGTCACGAAGTCCCTGAACAATCTCAGGATCCACTCCCTGTGCACAGCCTAATACATGTTCAGCCTCCCAAACACGCTCATCACTCTCAACTTTATTAAACTTTGACGCCGGTACTCCACACTGTGGACACTTCTCCGGTGCAGCATCTCCTTCGTGAACATATCCACATACGCTACATACATATTTCATTGTCTTGTCCCCTTTCATTTTCTGAATTACATTCAATAATAGTAATCATTACTATTATCGAGTTAACTATAACATGCTGTCCTAAGTTTGTCAAACAGTATTTTTGATTCGACAAAAAAATTATCCCATTAAATTGCTGACAATTTCATTAAGATGCATCCCATGTGAGCCTTTAATCAGCACAACATCCTCCGGCATCATAACAGACATCAGATAAAGTGCAACCTCTCCGTTATCCTTAAAGCTATAGCATTTGATGGATGAATTCGCATCCTGAAGCGCCTTCATGATATTTTGTGCAAGCTCACCAACCACAACAAGTGCGTCGATCTTTTTTCCGACCATATACTGACCAATCTCATAATGATACTTCTCGCTATCCGTTCCAAGCTCAAACATATCTCCGAACACGGCAATCTTCTGCCCGCTGTCCGGTAAATCCGAGAGAACGTCGATACTTGCCCGCATTGAGTCCGGGCTTGCATTATATGTATCATCAATAATTGTGTACTTCCCGGGTATCTGCAATAATCTCTGGCGAAGCCCCTGAAATGTTTCATAGCTTCGTGCTGCTTTTATTATATCAAGTCCCATATAATCAGCAATTGCCATACCTGCCAGAGAATTGCTCACATTATGTCTGCCCAAGGCATTGATTGTAACCGTAACCTTCTTATCTCCATGTACATAATCATATACATACCGATAATGCTCCATGTGAATATTTTCCGCACGATACTCGCACCATGGTTCTGTGCCATAATAAAATGTCTGAACCGGAATATCACCTCGCACGTCAGCAAGCATTTTATCATCACCGTTTAAAAACAGCACACCATCCGAACTCATATGATTTATGATTTCCAATTTTTCTTTTCGGATATTTTCCCTCGTATGGAAATGCTCCATATGTGCCACACCAATCATAGTAACAACCGCAATTTGCGGCTTAATCAGTCTCGACAAAATCTCCATTTCACCCGGCTGTCCGATCCCTGCTTCAAGTACAGCGACCTCTGCACCTTCGGTTGCTCTTGCCAACGTGAGCGGAACCCCAAATGTGGAATTTAAATTACCACTTGTCTGGTAGACGTTCCGGCTACTGCCAAGCGCGGTTGCAATCATTTCACGTGTTGTTGTCTTCCCGACACTTCCGGTAACTCCGATAAACAAAATATCATAAAACTCTCTTAAAAAATAGCCAATTTCATGGAGTGCTCTCTCCGTATCCGCAACCTGAATGTATGGCTTATCGGCAATCACAACGCCCTTATGTCTGGATGTAAGAGTTGCCGCACCGATCTCCAATGCTTTTTCAATATATTTATGAGCATCCTGGTTGTTTCCGATAATCGGAACAAACAAGTCTCCCTGCTTTATTTCTCTTGAATCCAAACATAAATCTGTAATTATCGTATCCGGATCACCGCATAATAATATTCCGTTTACAGCCTTCACAATGTCTTTTACTTTTATTCGAATCACAACATAAACTCCTTATATATCAAAATCTGCATCATATACTATCTTATGCGCAAGTGACTGTGCTGTTTCTGCATCCGTCAGTATGCCTACAAGCGCAAGGCTAAATGAAATTGCCGTACCGACACCTCTGCTTGTAATGAGACGACCGTCAATTACAACACTGTCTAAAAGCGGTGTTGCCCCCTTTAGCCCATCTTCCATATCCGGATAGCATGTAGCCATGCGACCTTCCAAAAGTCCAAGCTCACCATAAACTGTCGGTGCCGCACATATAGCAGCAAGATATTTTCCGGCCTCATCATATCGCCGAATCATCGCAATAAGACCATCATGCTGCTTAAGATTCTTTGTGCCCGGTCCTCCCGGTAAAACAAGCATATCCGCATCATCATCCAAATCCTCAAATAGCTTATCCATCTGTACCGATATCCCATGAGAACCTGTCACCATAAGCTCTCCGGTTACAGATACCATTGTAGTTTCTATATTGGCTCTGCGAAGTAAATCTACTACCGTTAATGCCTCAACCTCCTCAAAACCATTTGTAAAAAATATATTTACTTTACTCATCGTTTTTCCTCCCGTAAAAGGTTTATTTTACTATGTTTTCAGTATATAATATATCTATCAATTCTTCAAGCCGAAACAGGAACCGGCAGAAAGGAGCCGCTATGGAAATCGAACGCAAATTCATCCCATCCAACATCCCAGCCGAGGTGTTTGATAGTCCTTGTGTATTATTAGAACAGGCATATATTCAAACAAGTCCCGTGATCCGCGTGCGCAAGAAGGCAACCATCGAAAAAAATCTGCCCGCAAATCCAAACTTTATTCTAACCGTAAAATCCTCCGGAATGATGGCACGTCAGGAATTTGAGCTTCCTCTTTTACAAAAGGAATACGAGGAACTTCTTCAAAAGGCAAGCGGCAATGTCATTACCAAAAGGCGTTATCTTCACAAGCTTCCGGACGGTTATTTACTTGAGCTTGATGTGTTTGAAGGGATTTTCAAAGGACTTATCATTGCCGAAATTGAATTCCCGGATGAAGAAACCGCAAAAAAATATACCCCTCCGACTTATCTTGTCGAAGAGGTAACATTTGACCACCGTTTTCACAACAGCAACCTAAGCAAAATGTCCGTCGAGGAGATTCACACATTACTCGGCATCCTTTAGCATGTATACAACCGATGCCGTAATCATTCGAATTGAAATAAATATGCAAATTGTCGATACAAAAATCTGAGGAATCAGACCAAGTGCCGCATTAAAATTCGAGATAAGCATTCCGAGCGTCTGTCCGTAAAAACATATCATAAACACCTGTCCAAAGGAAAGCCCCAGGTTTTTTTCTTTGTTGATTTTGTTGATATACAGTCCCATTACAAGAGAAAACAATCCGTACTTTAAAAAGAAACCAAGACACGTAAAAAGGAATACCATAACGAGGTATCCATATATAAACGGAATGAGTCTCAGCAACGTATTGCAACTAAAGCCTTCCCCTAACAAATCCGGAAGATGAATCACCTGATATTGGAAGCTCTCCCCTGCAAGAGTATAAACAAGCTGTGCTGTCTGACTGCCGACCGCCAAGTAGATACCATCTCTCTTAAGCTCTTCTCCGCCAACCGATGCCTCCTTTGTGTCAATCAGAATTGTCACATCATCTATTTTCATAGTAAAACGATTCGCAAGCGACAATTCCCCATCACGGAATTCCAAAGTGGAAAGTTGTCTGGAAAACAGCTTTTCAAAGCCTCCAAAGCTTGCAATAAGCGCTCCGGTCGGAACAGCAAAGGTTACGATACCGAGTACAAGGCAAATCACCACAACAAACAACTTAAATCTTCCTTTTTTTAATTGAACCAGTTCCTTGTAGGATGCCGGTTTCACCATAGCATTTACAATTTGTTCTGAAAATGTCATAGACACTACTCCTTTATTATATATCCTTCTTTCGGAATTTTCACAGTTACAATCGTACCTTTATCCGGCTTAGTCTTTATTTCGATTCCGGCCTTACACATAGTCTTGAGGCGATGTTTAATCTCCTTATAGCTTGGTTTGCCCGCAAAACGTTTATCCGGTCCGATTCCAGTACCATTATCTACAATCTGAATCGCGAAGCAATCTAAACGTTCATAACTGCGCAACACGATTCTCCCTTCTGTCTCTGACTTCAAAGCACCGTTTAATACTGCATTTTCAACCAACGTCTCTATTGTATGAAACGGAACCATAAAATTAACGACCTTATCCTCAATCACAAACGACAATCCCGGATATTTCTCGGCTGCAATTCCCGCATATGCGCGAATGAATTCCAATTCCTTTTCGAACGGAACAAGCTCCGTATCTGTAACGGCCTTCAAACTATTTTGCATATAGATGGACGCATCATATATAAGCCGACTGTCGTCATAATCCCTTTCTTTCAAATTATGAATTACATTGTTTAATACGCCATACACAAGATTCATATTCACACCGGAAAGCAGACGTTTTTTTTCAAGATTGACATTGTTCAGCACCGTTTTTTTCTCTCTGTTGACTTCTCTTACAATATGTCGCAGCATGGATATTGTTATCAATATCACATATATATATAACCCTGCCATAAAGACAAGACCATCATATGCAGCATAAATGCGAAATACAGAGAATAAGCCTTCCGTCATCCATGCACCGAGCAAAATTACACCGGCAAGCAGATTGGTATTGAGTGTCGGATCGTCAAAATTATCCTTTGCCATGTAAAGCACTGCAATCAGTCCAAGCAGCCCGACAAAAATGAGCCCTTTTGTAAATGTCATATATGACACAAAATCGCAGATTGACATTGCCTGAAATACGACACCAACCAACAGGTTTACCGAATACACATAAACACTCATTTCAAAAATTTTCACAAATCTTCTTCGCATAGAAAAACAGCTCTGATACAGCATAAACAAAATCGGCATCAGCATAAGAAGAATCATTTCCAAAAGATAAAGCGCGTATCTATTGGAAAATACAAGCTGCAAAACGGGATTTTTCACAACCGACCACAACGCCGCACAAAACGAAAACATAAATGCATAAACAACCTTTTCCTTATCAAGGTTTACCTGCTTCATAAATGCAACCGCAATCATAAAAATTAGGGTGAGCAAAAGCAGCGTCACAGCGATTACAAGACTGATTCCATGCTTTACGAATAAGTCCGTTGCAACAGCACCTTCTGTTCCATAATAAATCTCCGGCAAACGACCACTGTACTTCTTATACGAAGACGTCAGATAAATGGTAATTATGTCCGTCGGCTCCGCATCTACAAGCTTGACCACATTCGTGTTGGGCACCGCATTTTTCATTCGGCCCTGATTGTTCATGACACCATACGAATAGATTGTTTGATCATTTTGCATGACCTTAACATTTTGAAACTCTGTATCAAATACAAGCACCGTATCCTTTGCAACATCCGGAGGAACCTTTCCCATTATGGTAATTGTATCACCGGCATTTACACGTTTCCTACACGGCAAAGTGATGATTTCATCCTCATTCCCGTTATAGTTTTTCAAAACCCACAATTCGTTGTAGGGCGTCAGTTTTCCGCTTAATATGCGTTTTTGTCCCGCAGGTGCAAACAATACGGCAAACAAAACAACGGTTGCCACGGAAAATCCGAGCACCAACACCGCTAAAATATGCAATTGTCCACGTTTTCTTTTGTTCATTCAATCACTCCGAAATGCAAAAGTGCTCTGTAAATTCCATCCTCATTAACACATGATGTCTGATAGGATGCCACCGCCTTAACCTCCGGTGTACATACTCCCATTGCAATACTGTTCGGAACATATTGTAACATTTCCAAATCATTATTGCTATCACCAAATACATATGCATTTTCAAGTGGAATTCCATAATAATCCAAAATAAACTGAATGCCTGTTGCCTTCGAAAATCCCTTCGGTACAACCTCAATAAAGCTTCCCTCACGCATAATGCAATTAAAATCCGAAACATAATTCATAAACTCGGAAAGACGCGATTGTTCCTCATCATACCACGCCGTAAACTTATCGAAAATAAACTCCGGTGAATAAATATCATCCACAATATTTCGGTAATTTCTACGAAAATATTCAATTAATTCTCTTGCCTCAGCTGTATCGACATGACTATCGTAACAGATTTTTTCCGTATGCTCGTAAATACCTTGTATCCCACATATTCTTGCCTTCTCGGCAATTTCCACACAACGCTTATTTGTCAGCTTATGATGTAGTAATTCCTTTCCGTCCGCAAGAATATACGTGCCGCAACCGCATACATAGCCATCAAAGCCCGCATCACGAATAAAATCGTCGACATTTACAAACACGCGTCCGGTATTTACAAACGTCAAATGTCCGCATGCTCTTGCCATCCGAATTGCCTTCTTTGCACTTTCCGGAAAGGTTCGTTTCCCATCATCTGTAATAAGTGTCCCATCAATATCAAAAAACAGAATTTTTTGTTCCATTAAATCTGCCTCATCAAATTGATCATCTCAATCGCACCAAGTGCACAATCATAGCCCTTGTTTCCGGCCTTTGTACCTGCGCGCTCAATTGCCTGTTCAATGTTTTCGGTTGTTACGATACCGAACATAACCGGAAGTTCTGTCTCAAGTGATACAGACGCAATGCCCTTTGATACCTCATTGCATACATAATCATAATGGCTTGTCGCACCACGAATAACCGCCCCAAGACAAATGATTGCATCATACTTTCCTGACTTTGCCATCTTCTTTGCAACAAGCGGAATCTCAAACGCACCCGGAACCCAGGCAATTGTCACATCCTCTTCCTTTACATCATGACGAAGCAATCCATCCATTGCTCCGCCAATGAGCTTTGATACAATAAACTCATTAAATCTGGATGCTACAATACCGATTTTAATTCCTTCTGCTACCATTTTTCCTTCAACTGTGTTCATTTTGTTTTCCTCCTGATTATCCTTTTATAAATCTAAAATATGACCCATGCGTTCCTTTTTTGTTTTCAAGTAGAACAAATCATATTTACTCGGTTCCATCTGAATCGGCACACGTTCAACAATCTCAAGATTATATCCGGCAAGCCCATAAATTTTGAGTGGATTATTTGTGAGCAAACGAAGCTTTTTGATTCCAAGGTCAACCAAAATCTGCGTACCGATTGTATAATCTCTCGCATCCTCGGGGAACCCAAGCTTCAGATTTGCCTCAACTGTATCCAATCCTCCATCCTGAAGCTCATATGCGCGAATCTTATTAATAAGACCGATACCGCGACCTTCCTGTCGCATGTAAAGAAGAACGCCTCTGCCTTCCTTCGCAATCATACGCATCGCTGCATCGTACTGTTGTCCACAGTCGCATCTTGCAGAACCAAGCGCATCACCTGTCAGACATTCAGAATGAACACGACAAAGTACCGGTTCTTTGTCTGTGATATCACCCTTTACAAGCGCCACATGATGTTCTCCATTCAGTTTATTAATATATCCATATATCGTAAACTCACCGTAACGTGTAGGCATCTTTGCCTTGGCAACACATTCCACAAATACTTCATGCTCCTTGCGATATGTTATCAGTTGCTCTATCGTCGCAATTTTCAAATCATGCTTGTTGGCAAATTCCACCAGGTCGTCATATCGCGCCATCATACCGTCTTCCTTCATGATTTCACAACAAAGTCCAACCGGCTTTAATCCCGCGATTTTCATCAAATCAACGGTAGCCTCTGTATGCCCCGGACGTTCAATTACACCGCCGGCTTTCGCCTCCAGCGGAAACATATGCCCCGGTCTTCGAAAATCTTCCGGCTTCGCGCCTTCCTCAACAAATCTTCTGGCTGTAATACCGCGCTCATACGCAGAAATACCTGTTGTTGTACTAACATGATCTACAGACACGGAAAATGCTGTACAATGATTGTCAGTGTTTGTAATACACATTTGCGGAAGATGCAATTTATCTGTATACTCCGGTGCCATCGGCATACAAATCAGTCCCTTTGCAAAGCTTGCCATAAAATTTACATTTTCTGTTGTTGCAAACTCAGCCGCACAAATGACATCCCCTTCATTTTCTCTGTTTTCGTCATCCAAAATCACAACACATTTTCCCGCTGATAAATCTGCTGCAATTTCTTCAATACTGTTAAAGTTCGCCATGCTTTATTTCCTCCTTATAAAAAGCCATGCTCGGCAAGAAAATTCATATTCATCCCCGAGGACGATTTATCTTTTATGTCTGTTGGACGCAGTAGCTTTTCAACGTACTTTCCAATGACATCATTTTCCAAATTCACTTTGTTCCCCGATTTTTCTTCAAGCAAAGTTGTGACTGCACCCGTGTGCGGAATAATGGATACACGGAAACATGTATCATCCACATACGCAACCGTAAGACTGATTCCGTTAATCGCAATCGACCCTTTTTCAATTATATATCTCAAAATTTTTTCATCGGCAGCAATCTCAACCCACACTGCGTTTTCCTCACGCTTCATAGAACGAATCGTTCCCGTTCCGTCAATATGTCCGGATACAATATGTCCTCCAAATCTGCCATCCGCCGCCATGGCACGTTCCAAATTGACACGACTTCCCGTAACAAGCTTCGAAAGAGCCGTTCTTCGCATCGTCTCTGCCATCACATCGGCTGTAAACATATTCCCCTCAATTGAGGTTGCCGTTAAGCATACACCATTTACAGCAATGCTGTCTCCAACCTTTGAACCCTTTGTAACAATGTCACCTTTAATTGTAAGCCTTGCAGATTGTCTTCCATTTTGTACCGCCTTGACCTCTCCGATCTCTTCAATAATTCCAGTAAACATTTTTCCCTCTTTTCCGTTACTTGTGCATGTAGCGCAAATAAACATCGTCGTCCAATTTTGTAATGTTATATAGCGAATAAATTTTTGCAAAATCCGGATGTGAAAAACCAACTCCCTGAACAGGGGTCCGAGCCGTCGCTCCTCCCAATATTTTCGGCGCCATAAAAATGTGTACTTCATTTACAATATCTGCCTCAAAGGCTGAATAATTTAAATCACCGCCGCCTTCCAGCAATATACCATCAATGTTCCTCTCTCCGAGCTTTTCCATTAAAACTGTAAGGTCTATATGCATATCCTTCATCGGAATTTTCAGTAAAATAACACCTGAATCTTCCAACTGCTTTTTCTTTTCTAAATTATCTGCACAATTTCCGTACGCAACAATTGTCGGTATCTCGTTTGCCGTCGTAACAAGATTTGCATCGATTGGAATTCGAAGATTCGTATCACATACAATTCGAATCGGATTTCGTCCACCGGGAAGCCTGCATGTAAGCATTGGATTATCTACCAAAACAGTTCCGATTCCTACCATAATACCAACATATTCATTACGCATTTTCTGCACAACCTCACGTGATTTCTCATTGGATATCCATCTACTCTCTCCGGTATACGCTGCGATTTTGCCGTCCATTGTCATCGCGTATTTTGCAACTACATACGGAATATTCTTCGTAATATAATGAAAGAACACATTATTCAAGGCATCGCATTCTTCTTTCATACAATGCGTTTCCACCTCTATTCCATGCTCTTTCAAATATAGAATACCCTTTCCGGCCACCTTTTCATTCGGATCATCCGAACCGACATAAACCTTCGCAATCTTGTGCTCCACAATGGCTTCCACACAAGGTGGTTGTTTCCCATAATGACAACACGGTTCCAACGTCACATACATTTCCGCACCGGTTGCATCCTCCGTCAAATTCTCAAACGCATGACGTTCCGCATGAAGTTTTCCGTATGCAAGATGATATCCTCTTCCGATTACTCTGCCATTCTTTACAATAACTGCCCCTACCAAAGGGTTCGGATTAACCGCGCCAATTCCCCTTTTTGCGAGTTCAATAGCTTCTTTCATATATGCTTCACAAAATGCCATTGCAACTGACTCCCTTCTAATATCAATTTTGCTATAAGGTCGCATTTTCTATTAAGCAAAAATCCCGAGGCATATATACCTCGGGATATCTTGCGGATTTCTCCGTCCTTACTTCTTCCATCCAGACTTTACTGTCGGCCACGGATTCTCACCGAGTCATGCCTTACGGCTCGCGGGCTCATGCACATAGTGCAAACACCGCCGATTGGGAATTACACCCTACCCCGAAGTATACCATATAATCAATGTATTTAATCTGTCTTTCCAATGGATAAGAAACCACTTTCATTGGATTGTAACAAGAACGAAAGACCAATCTTCTTTCTTGCCTCACCGGTTGCAATATAAATCTCACCGGTTTCAACGAGAGATTTTGCAATCTCATGTACCTTATCCTTGAACATAATAAGCTCACGTCTGTCTCTGGAGCTAAGCTTGAATAAATATTGATTCTTTGAACTAATCAAAAGAATGCTATATGTATGAATATTGTTCTTTGTCTCACGCATACCGGAACCAATCATTCGAGAGTTTGCAATAATAATCTCTGCATTATCATCCGGTAAATACTCTGACAAAATCAACTTGTAAATCTTAAGATAGCTTTCCTCATCATCCGCATTGACAGGCATTTCGGCAACAGCAAATTCCACAATCGAATCAGCAAACTTGATCGTGCCGCCTTCATCGTTGATAACCGCCGTACACTCCTTCGGGACACACAGACGGAAGAATTTATTTTCGATGATCTTCTGCGCAGATGTTGGCTTCTTAATAATGAGATCGTTGTACTTTTTCTCAAGTTTATTCATTGCTATAATCGCTGAATCATCACCGGTCTCTGCAATTTCAATCAATTCCTTATAGAGCCCCTCGATGTCACTGTTGACCTTTTCAACAAATGAAATCACCTTTTCAACTGCCGGAACATAGCCCATTTTCGCACTCTGCAAATAGTACGCAACCTTTGCATTAATATCATCGGTCTTGCTTGATTTGTATTCAATCACCTTATACAGGTTCTCTTTGTCAAAGCCGTCAAACTCATTATCATATGCCTTTTCAAAATACTGGAGACTGCGAATTTCACCGCGATAATTTTCATCCGCTTCCTGAATCTGATAGATTTTACCAAGTTCATAAGCAGCCTGATAACTACCGAGTTCCAATGCCTCGATAAACGCCTTCTCAATCTCATATGAATTTGCAATATAGAAGACTTGGCTCTGCTTCGAAAGTGCCACCTTAAGTGCGGATGCACTGCTTCCCGCCTCAACTGCGCGCTCCCATTTTTCTACTGCACTCTGCAAATCCTCGTTGCCAAGTTCCTCGATATCCTTGATATATGCCTCAGCCTCCAGGATACCGTTTGACTGTGCTTCTCTGAAATATTGCAAAGCCTTTACGCCATCGCGTTTTGTACGCAACACACCATAATAATAAAATCTTCCCAAATAGAAGCTGACACGCTTATGCCCAAGACGATGTGCCGTCTCATACCAGTTCAATGCCTTCATATAATCCTTCAAATGCTGGTCATAAATATTACCGAGCAAGAATGCAAGATCCGGATCCTTCGTCGCCTCAAACAACTGCTTTGCATAGCTGATTGTCTTTTCAATATCCTTATATGGCGAGTCGTCATCGAAATACAACTCAATCAACAGATAGCTCGCCTTGATACTACCAAGTTTCAGCGCCTGCTTTGCCGCAACCATGGCACCTTCATAATCCTCAAGATAGTAACAGTATACTGCCTCACTGTAATACTGATTATCCTTACGGTTTAAGCTCTGATCACTGACAAGCGTCGGATCAACAAACGCAAACGAGTTTGCCGTCTCAAAAATAATCTCTTCGTACTGCTCGATAATTTCCATGGAAGCACATACAAACTTCATACATGCAAGACGTTTTCCCTGATAGAACGCAAATGTAACAATTCCCTTTTCCATCTCTTTGTGATAGAAGGTTGTGCAAATTCCATCTGCATACTCTGTAATATAAGCCTTTAGCTGTAGCTCCTCATCAAATGCATCATTACAATATCGAAGGTAGTTTTCCAATGTCTTTTTAGAATCTCTCGGAATGCTGTCATAGGACACATACATTGCAAAATCCTTGTATGTAAGGCTCGGTGCGTAGTATTCTTCTTCAGTCTGCTCATTGATTGTCTTCACCCAATCCTTTGGCAACTTATGAATATACCCATCCACCTGATTGTGCACATATGTATACTGATACTGTAAACGGGATGCCTCAATAGCCTTATATCTAGGTTCCTTTCCCTTCGCACGACGTGCCTCGGCAATCTCCGTGTACAGCTTATCCTTCTCCTCAAATTCAATACTGTCCGTGTGCTTACTTGCATACTCTACACGCTCATAGGCAGATTGAGCCTTTGAATCTCCCATATCTGCAAGACGCTTATACCAAAGCATAGACTTCTCGTAATCAACCGGTACTACATAATCACTCTTATTTCCGTACTGATCCACACGATTAAGTCCGTTCTCATAAATACTACCGAGGTTCATGTAAGCAGCCTTAATTCCACACTCCGTTGCTTTCTCGAAATATGTGATTGACTTGGAGAATTTCTGAATCTCAAGTAACATCTTAGCAAGCTTATAAATCATTTCTCCGTCTTTATTTATATTAATGTACTTTTCGTAATAAACACACGCTTTTGCCTTGTCTACTTCAACCTTGCAGTTGCTGTGTTTTCCGTTTTCGTATAGTTCCCCTAATATCTTGAGTGCATCGCCTCCAAAGCTCTTGTAGGCGGAATCCATAACCGAAATATCGACAATTTTTTCGAGAATTTCGACTGCCTCCTCGACATTTCCGTTTTCCATCAAATTTACAGCCTTGTCATACTGCAACTCAACATTACTCTTTGTGGATTTCTTTTTTCCGCCGATTGCGGACAAAAACGGTATCTTCCCCAAGATACTGCTAAGCCTTCCCATTTGACAACCTCCTTTGTAACCTCATCATAAAGAAAATTGTACCATAAAATACTCTGCTTTGCAAGAAACTTACTTGCCTGATTCAATATATGCAGCAAGCTCCGCAACCGCCTCCGTCTCGTCTGCACCATCTGCTTCCACTTCTAAAATGTCACCATTGGAAAATCCAAGACTCATCATACCCATAATACTTTTAGCATTGATCTTTTTATTTTTCTCGATCAAAAAAATACGGCTGTCAAACTTGCTTGCAATCTGTACCAAAACCGCAACCGGTCTTGCATCTGCATTGCTTGGTAATTTCACAGTTACTGACTTACTTAACATTTTTTAAATCCTCCTTAGCTCATTTGCTATTTCGCTTATTTTTCTTAGTCTATGATTCACTCCTGATTTTCCAAGTGGCGGGCTTAAGCATTCCCCAAGCTCCTTGAGCGGCATATCCGGCTCTTCCACACGAAGCATCGCAATCTCTTTTAGATGCGATGGCAAATAGGAAAGACCTTTTGTTTCCTGAATATATAAAATATCCTGTACCTGCTTTTGTGCAGCATTCACTGTTTTATTGATATTCGCAGTTTCACAGTTTACTCTTCGATTAACATGATTCCGCATATCCTTTAATATACGAACATTTTCCATATCCATAAGCGACACATGTGCGCCCATGATATTTAATATATCTACTATCGCCGATCCGTCTTTCAGATAAACGACAATGTATTTTTTACGCTCGATTTGTTTCGGGTACAGCCCGAAGCTTTCAATCATCTGAAACAACATATCTGCCTGTTTTTTTGTATTGCAGACAATTTCAAAATGATATCCCTTATTGGGATCAGTAACCGATCCGGTTGCTAAAAAGGCACCTCGCACAAACGCCTGTTTACAGCAGCTTCGTTCAACAAGCATCGGATTTATCAAAAACCCCTCCGTGGTTACCGTAAGCTTCATCGCAAGACGCGAATCAACGTCATTCACGTCACATTCAAGTACATGCGACAACTTTCGGATTTTCTCCCCTGCGAATGTATTTTCTTCATCCGGATACCAGACTTCATCACAAAGCACACCGGACATCATAACAAGTGCGGCAAGCTCAGCCAATCTGCAATGTCTTGCAGCGCTAATATGAGCAATCAGTTCTTTTTTCACCTGACTTGAAAACGACATCCCTTTATTCTCCTTTTACAATTCGATCCTTCGTAATATCGCGATGACAAACCCGAACCGTATACGGCATCTCGCCAAACCGCTTATACAATTCATTTGCAACTGTTACCGAGCGATGTTTTCCTCCCGTACAGCCTACAGAAATAACAAGCTGATTTTTCCCTTCTTTTTGATATTGCGGCAATAGAAATGCAATAATATCCGTAAGCTTATTAATAAACGGCTCATACTCCTCGCAATCTCTAACCATTTCCGCAACCGGTGTGTCATTTCCCGTAAGCGGACGAAGTGTAGGATCATAATATGGGTTTGGCAGAAATCTTACATCAAACACCAAATCCGAATCTCTTGGTATGCCATACTTGAACCCAAACGACATGACCGTAATAATCATATTTTTATATACATCACCCTTAACGAATATCTTGTCAAGCTCTGACTTTAATTCTCGCGTGAGCAAATTACTCGTATCAATAATATAATCAGCGCGTTGCTTCAAAAAATCGATTTTGCTTCGTTCGATCGCGATACCTTCATTGATTCTCCCGCCTCTTGACAACGGATGGCTCCGACGCGTTTCCTTATATCGTTTTACGAGATCCTGTTCACTCGCGTCCAAGAAGAGAATCTCATAATTATAACCGGACTCATGCATCTCATCCAAACATTTTGACAACTGCCCTAATGCATCGCCACTTCGAATATCCACACTGATTGCCACGTTATCAACCTCAAGCTTATCATCATGTGCGATATCTGCAAAACGCGGGATCAACATTACCGGGAGATTATCCACACAAAAAAAACCCAAATCTTCAAGCGTGTGCAAGGCTGTTGATTTACCCGCACCGCTCATACCTGTCACTATCACAAATCTCATTGTATAATCTTCACCTCCGGCTCCAATTTCACCTGAAACGTATCATATACTTTTCTTTGAATAAATGCAATCAACGTAAGTACATCCTTTGCTGTGGCATGATTATGATTAATCACAAATCCACAATGCTTCTCTGACACCATTGCGCCTCCGATTGAAACTCCGCGAAGACCTGCATCCTCAATCAATTTACCGGAAAAATAACCTTCAGGCCTTCGAAATGTAGAGCCTGCACTCGGATATTCGAGCGGTTGCTTTGTAATTCTGGCATTTTTCAACTCATCCATACGTCCGACAATGTCTTCTTTATTCCCCTGTGAAAGAGCAATTGCAGCTCCTACAACAAACTCCTTTCCGCAAAGTCTGCTTGTACGATATCCAAACTGCATTTCTTCACATGAATATGTGTGAAGTGTACCATCCTCATCAAGCACATCGACTGATACAACAATATCCTTCATCTCACCACCGTAAGCACCCGCATTCATAACAATGGCTCCGCCGAGCGTTCCCGGAATGCCTGCCGCAAACTCCATGCCTGTAAGTGAAGCATCCTTTGCCATCATCGCCACCTTGCCGAGCATCGCCCCGGCTTCTGCGTATATTGTCTGTCCATCTAATGAGATTTTATTCATAGCGTCTCCAATCTGTATCACGACGCCATCGTATCCCTCATCCATAAAAAGAACATTGCTTCCGTTTCCAAGCAAAAAATACTTCATCTTTGTTTCCTTACACGCTTTCACAACCTGTACAATTTCTTTTCTATTTTTCGGCATAACAAAAAAACGTGCAGGACCACCAATACGAAAAGTTGTGTGTTTGTCTAACGGTTCATTTTCTTTATATGCAATACCAATTAATCGATCCTTCATAAAATAACCCCCGAAAAAAACAAACGAAATCCATCATGATATAAATATACAATACGGATTTCGTTTGCACAATGTAAAAAAATATACAATTTTTTTGAAAGAACGGCATAATGTTCGCTTATTTACACAATTACTCCTCTAAAACCGCGCATGCGCCTCCATAAATTCCCGCATCATTGCCAAGCGTTGCAAGCGCAAACTTTGTCTTTCTGCATGCATGGAACGCATATTCCTTGAAATACTTTTCGGTTGTATTGATAATAATTTCTCCGGCCTTTGAAACCCCGCCTCCGATAACGAAGATTTCAGGATCCACAACACACGCGATTTGAGCCAATGCCGTTCCCAGACACTTACCATGATTTTCTACAAGCTCTGCAGCAAGCTCGTCTCCGTTTTTCGCTGCATCGAATACTTCCTTTGCAGAAATATACTGTACATTTCGAAGAGAAGACGGACGATCGGAATTGTTAATTGCAATATTGGCCATACGTACTATTCCGGTTGCAGACGTATACTGCTCAAGACATCCCTTTAAACCACAACCGCATGTTTCAGTCTCATCTTCATTCACACGAATATGCCCAATCTCTCCGCCTGCACCATTTACACCTGAAAGCATTTTTCCTCCGATGATAATACCACCGCCCACTCCGGTTCCGAGTGTAACCATAACAATATCCTTATAGCCTTTTCCTCCGCCTTGCCACATTTCGCCAAGTGCAGCCATATTCGCATCATTTCCAACCTTTGCCGGAAATCCGACAAGACGTGACATTTCTTCCGCAACATTAAATACGCCCCAACCGAGATTTACACAACGGAGCACTGTTCCGTCTTCCTTTACCGGTCCCGGAACGCCCATACCAACACCTGCAACCTCCTCCTTATCAATGAGCTTTTCGGCAAGCTTGTCATCGATTGACTCCGAAATATCGCCAAGAATATATTTTCCGCCCTCGTCAACCCTTGTCGGAATCTCCCACTTATCTACAAGCGTTCCGTCTACTGTGAACAATCCAAGCTTTACGGTAGTTCCTCCGATATCTACTCCAAATACGTACTTTGCCATCTTCATAATCTCCTTTTCTCTTCCTCTATTTTACGAAATTCTGCGTCACGCGATTGTACATCTCCTGTGCCGCATTATATCCCATCTTCTTCTGTCTGTGATTAACCGCTGCCGACTCAACAATTACCGCAATATTACGTCCCGGTCGAATCGGAATCGAATGACTAACAACCTTATTTCCTAAAAATTCGGTATATTGATCCTCTAATCCCATACGATCATAATTTGCATCTCTGTTCCACTCCTCGAGCTTAATAACAAGATCAATCGTCTGCGTCTCCTTTACACATTCTACACCAAACATCGTCTTAACATCAATAATACCGATTCCCCGAAGTTCAATAAAATGTCTTAGTATATCAGGTGCTGTACCGACTAAAGTTTCCTTGCTGACCTTTTTGATTTCCACGACATCATCCGAAACAAGTCGGTGACCTCTTCGAATGAGTTCAAGTGCAGCCTCACTCTTTCCGATACCGCTGTCGCCCATAATCAAAACGCCTTCACCATATACGTCTACCAAAACCGCATGAATGGAAATACGCGGAGCAAGCTCCACATGCAGCCAGCGATCAACCTCATGCACAAAATCCGAAGTCGTACCTTGCGAATCTGTCAAAATCGGTATTCCATGACGATTTCCTGCTTCGATAATAAAATCATATGGCTGCAAATTTCTACAAAATATCATCGCCGGAATTTTATATGCAAACAATTTTTCAAAAATCTCGCGATTTTCTTCCTCTGTGTGCATATTGGCAATGTATGCATGCTCAACATTACCGCATATCTGTATTCTTGCAGCATCGAAATGCTCAAAAAAACCTGCAAGCTGTACAGCAGGACGGTTAATATTCGGATCCTGAATCAATATCTTATCCGTATCAATATCCGGTGTATGATTCACCAAATTCATTTTATTAATTAAGTCTGTGACAGTTACGCTGTATTCTTCCATACAAACCTCCTGATAATTTTTGCTGCCTCATACTGGAAAAAAGGGGCTGTCCTACGGGCAGCCCCAAACATCACCAAATTATCCTTCCAAAGTTTCCTCAGCTAATGACTCCTCATACGCCTGAAGAATCAGCTTCTGAATCTTATCTCTTGTATCTGAGTTAATCGGATGCGCAATGTCTCTATACTCTCCATCCGATGCCTTTCTGCTTGGCATCGCTATGAACAATCCCTTCTCACCTTCAATTACTTTAATGTCATGAACAACAAACTCATTGTCAATTGTAATCGAAACTACCGCACGCATCTTACTCTCTTTGGTAACCTTACGAACTCTTACGTCTGTAATCTGCATAGTAACCCCCCTTTGATATCTATCGTTTACAGTGCATATCGGAAATTCTTTTCTACAATAACCTTAATCTGATCCGGCTCTCCGGTACGAACCGTGTTCGCTCTTAAGGTATCTCGACTCTCAACAATACAATTCTCGATGTATGAATTGTCACCGATATGAACATCATTCAAAATAATGGAATTCTTAATCACGCAATTATTTCCAATATATACCTTTTTGAATAAAATTGAGTTCTCAACCGTACCATTGACAATACATCCGCTCGCAACCAAGCTGTTGTTCACAACCGCATCACAATTGTACTTTGCAGGCGGAAGATCCTCAACCTTCGAGTAAATATCCGGATGTTGTCTAAAGAAGTAATCACGCACATCCTTCTTCAGGAAATCCATATTAGTCTTAAAGTAAGAATCGATTGTGCTGATATTTCTCCAATAAGAATCAAGCTTATATGCATAAATCTTTTTAACATTCTTATAGCGTACAAGAATATCATTTACGAAATCGCTTCTGCCTTCTGCTGCACACGCCTCCAACAATTCAATAAGCTGTCTTCTTCTGACAACATATACACCGATGGACGCTGTATTTGTCTCAGCAACAAGCGGTTTTTCCTCAAAGCTGATTACACGGTTGTCATCTGCAAGCTTCAAGATACCAAAACGACTAATATCATCCTCTCCAACCGGAATATCCTTACATACAACTGTGATATCGGCACCTGTCGCAATATGCTCCTCCAATACCTTGTTATAATCCATCTTGTAAATTCCGTCACCGGATGCAATTACTACATACGGCTCATGTGCGGCCTTTAAAAAATTGATATTCTGGTACAATGCATCTGCCGTTCCCTTATACCAATAACTGTTTGTCGCTGTAATAGTCGGGGTAAATACATATAAGCCCCCCTGCTTTCTGCCAAAATCCCACCATTTTGATGAATTCAGATGCTCATTTAACGAACGTGAATTGTACTGTGTAAATACGGCAACCTTCTGAATATGAGAGTTTGCCATATTGGAAAGTGTAAAATCAATTGCGCGATAGCTGCCCACAATCGGCATAGCTGCAACTGCACGTTTTGCAGAGAGCTCGCCCATCTTATTACTGTTTCCACCTGCTAAAATCAAACCTATTGCTCTCATATTATTCACCTACCTTTATAATGCTTGAACCGCTCTTTAACAAGCCGTCCGGATACTCGTCAATGGTAGTCTCGCCAAATATTGCAACGTTTTTACCAATCTTAACGCCTTCAGGTATTACGGAATTCTCACCAACCGTGACAAGTCCGAAAGAGTAAATATGAGGAGCAAATTCATTAGGGACCTCCTCACCGACACCAAGCATTGCATTGGCACCGACAACAACGTTTTCAGCGATGATTGCCTTATCAATCATTGCTCCGTCACCAATCACAGCTCCATTCATGATGATAGAATCCTTAACAACCGCACCCTTACCGATTGTAACACCGGAGCCGATAACAGAATGCTTTACCGTACCGTAAACTTCGGTTCCTTCTCCGACAATACCCTCTGTAACGGAGCCTGACGGATCAATATACTGCGGAGGTAAGATATCACTCTTGGTGTAGATTCTCCAGAACTCCTCATAAAGGTTGAACTCCGGAATAATATCAACAAGCTCCATATTAGCTTCCCAATAAGAGCCGAGTGTTCCGACATCCTTCCAATAGCCCTTGTATTCATACGCACATATCTTACTGCCGTTTTCATGGCAATACGGAATAATGTGCTTACCGAAGTCACAAGACGGCTCATCCTTCATAATCGTAAGGGCTTCCTTTAACAGCTTCCAATTGAAAATATAAATACCCATCGATGCCTTATTGCTGCGCGGATGCTCCGGTTTTTCTTCAAATTCCTTAATGCATCCGGATTCATCTGTAATCACAACGCCGAAACGGCTTGCCTCCTCCATCGGCACCTGATATGTAGCAATCGTTATATCCGCTTTGCTTGTCTTATGGAAATCAAGCATCACCTCGTAATCCATCTTGTAGATGTGATCACCGGATAAGATCAATACATATTCCGGATTATAATAATCAATATACTCAATATTTTGATAAATTGCGTTTGCTGTTCCGGTATACCATTGGCTGTTCGTACTCTTCTCATATGGTGGAAGCACCGTAACTCCGCCGATACTTCTATCAAGGTCCCAAGGCATACCGATTCCAATATGCTGATTCAAACGTAACGGTCTATACTGTGTAAGCACACCAACCGTATCAACACCGGAATTAATACAGTTACTCAAAGGAAAATCAATAATCTTGTATTTTCCTCCAAAGGCAACTGCTGGCTTGGCTAGCTTAGATGTCAAAACTCCCAAGCGGCTACCCTGCCCACCTGCTAAAAGCATTGCTATCATCTCTTTTTTAATCATATTGTCACCCCTTTTAGCATAATATAGTTTAATTATACCATCTAACCGTAAAAATTCAAATGTTTTTAGGTATTTTTTATAATTTTTTTTTTACATTTTCGCATTCTGTTGTAAAATGTACTAAAAAAATCCTATTATTGACAGATTTCTATGGCAGATTTTTCCATTTCCTTCAAAAAAGGCATAAAATCGACATCCAAGCATGCCGCAATCTTAATATCATCCTTCTCCTGAAGCACCTTGCCAAGACGGACAACCGCCTTAGCCATTTTTGCCTTATCGATTCGTTTTTCGGTCGAATTGATAAGCGGTTCGCAATTATTAAAAACTTCTATTTCCCAGTTAATTCCCTGAATTACAAGATTGAACAGCTCCTCTGTATCCTGCTTCTTTGTAACTCGCAATTCATCAATCACCTGTTTCGTTCCAAGAATTATTTTAGGACTATAATCAATAAGCTCCGTCAATGCGCTTTTTTGTAACTCCCGCATGCCCATAAGTGACCTCCAAATTTGTGTTTTCTATTAATAATTTATTCTTGTGTTTTTGTATCCTTAACAATCTCTGTAAGCGAAGATGCAAGACCGGCTATTCCTGCAATATCCGACGGAATAATAAGCTTTGTTGCCTTGCCGTCCGCAGCCTTTCCAAACGCCTCCAGACTCTTTAAGGTAAGAACCTCTTTTGCCGGTGCCGCCTCATTCAAAAATGCAATACCCTCTGCACTCGCCTTTTGTACGGTAAGAATCGCCTCTGCCTCACCTTCCGCACGACGAATCGTTGCTTCCTTTGCTGCCTCCGCACGCAAAATAGCAGATTGTTTCTCAGCCTCTGCCGCAAGAATCAAAGACTCCTTCTGACCTTCCGCACGAAGAATCGCTGACTTTTTCTCACCTTCTGCAATGAGGATTTGTTCTCTTCTCTCACGTTCTGCCTTCATCTGCTTTTCCATCGCATCCTGAATTGCTACCGGAGGAATAATATTCTTAAGCTCCACACGGTTTACCTTGATCCCCCAAGGATCGGTTGCCTCATCCAAGGTTGCACGCATCTTTGTATTAATTGTCTCTCTTGATGTCAATGTTTCATCAAGCTCCATATCACCGATAATATTACGAAGTGTTGTCGCTGTTAAGTTCTCAATCGCCATAATCGGACGCTCAACACCATATGCAAAAAGCTTTGGATCCGTAATCTGGAAAAACACAACCGTGTCAATACGCATCGTAACGTTATCCTTTGTAATAACCGGCTGCGGTGCAAAATCCACTACCTGTTCCTTCAACGATATACGCTGTGCAATCTTATCAAAAACCGGCATTTTTACATGGAAACCAACTGACCAGGTTGCCTGATAGGTTCCGAAACGCTCCACAACATAAGCATGTGCCTGCGGAACGATACGAATTGAACCGACCACAATCACAATCACCAAAAATAAAATAAAAATTCCTAATCCTTGCCCAAATGTAATTCCTGACAATAACATATTCCATCCTCCTATTCACGAAACAACTTCTCTTCATCTGATTTTTTTTCAACAATCAGTTTTACACCGCTTATCTGCCTAACAACAACCAGCGTTCCCTCTTCAATAACCGAATCATCAACCGATTTTGCCCACCATTCTTTTCCGTCAAGCTTTACGGTTCCTTCCGCCTTTATGTTGTTAATCGTTGCCGTAACACATCCAACGGTTCCAATCAAGCCTTCAACGTTTGTCTTTTCAATTGATTTCATCAAATGTTTCTTTGCTATCGGTCTTGTAAAGATCAAAAGTACGAGCGAAATAATCGCGAACACAAGAACCTGAACAATCCAATGTGCTTCAAATGCCCATGCAACAAGCGCGGTCACAAGCGCACCTCCTGCAAACCAGATTGTTGTAAGTCCGAGTGAAACAATCTCCAAAACAATCATGACTGCCGCAACGATAAGCCAAAATATATGTGCCATACCAACACCTCCCCACGTCAATTTTATGCGACATTTCTGCTTTTGCATTTCTACGCCATTATATCATAATCCCATACAGCTTTCCACTCATATTATAACCACACATTAAACTTTACATGATTTTTTCGTGTTTTTTTCCCAACAAATTACACCTGCAAGACTCTCGCGCCGAGCGCGGTTGCTTTTGCAACATATACTTCGCGCGCGAGTGCGCATCCTGACACGAAGTGTCTTTTTTATTGCATAGGATGTGTGAAGCACTTTCCTATGCAACAAAAAAAGCTGCCGCATCACTGCGACAGCTCTCATTCATTATTCGGATTAATTTTCCTTGTAGTAATTTATTAAGCAGCCCGCCAGGATAATATCTCTCTCATCATCTGTAAGGTCGCCAAGTGTAAGTGATAATTCCTTCATGTTGTCACCTACTACATACGCCTTGATTACTTCATCCTTATTTCTGATTGCAGCAGCAATCCCCGGAATGAAAATATAATCATCAACAGAAAACTGATAATCCTCCTCCATAACAAAAGGAAGCATACCCCAGTTGATAAGATTCGAACGATATCTCTTGGTTGCATATTCTTTTGCAATGTTTGCCCAACCGCCAAGCACTTTCTGGCAGGAAGCAGCCTGTTCTCGTGCGGAACCGTCTCCCGGCTTAACTGCAAAAATCGTGCTGCCCACACCTGTGTTTTTGCTGCATACATCCGAGAACATCTCTTTTACTTTATGCATGGCATCATGCATCGATGCATCTGCCTCTCCCATACATGAACCGGACTCGCGAATACGCTCAATTTCATGAATCTTCTTTGCACGTCCAACGTACTCCGGATCTTTTCTTGAAAGCGTAAACTCAGCAAGACCAAGCGGGTTTGAACGGAAGGAGGATGTCTCACCTGACGGAATCAGCTCATCGGTTGTTGTAACCGGGTCGTTGATAACCGATGCAACCTTAAGCATTAAGTTTTCTGTCAAAGCAATCATTTCCGGCCAATCTTTAATATTCGGACCAAACTTTATTTCTTCATTTGGATTTGCCTTACCGACACCATTATATACACGATTGTCATAGATGCTACGGTCAAAGAAATACTTCTGACCCTTATACTCAACATCTAAATCTGTAGCAGATGTCAAATAACCCTTATTTGCAGCCGTAGCAGCAATCGAACGAGCATCCATAAGTGCTACCGAAGATATCTGACCATTCTGAATCTTAGAGCCTTCACGATTCGGGAAGTTTCTTGTTGAATGACGGATACTGAATGCATGATTGGCAGGTGTATCTCCCGCACCAAAGCACGGACCGCAAAATGCCGTCTTTACAATCGCACCTGTTCCGATCAGATCCGCCAACACACCATTTTTAGCAAGTTCCATGTAAATCGGTGTTGATGCCGGATAAACGGATAATGTAAATTCATCCGCACCTATGTATTTACCACGAATAATATCTGCCGCTTGACAAATATTTTCAAATCCACCGCCCGCACATCCTGCGATAATTCCCTGTTCAACATAGAGTTTTCCGTCGCGAACCTTATCCTTCAATGTAAAATCAACCTTGCCGTCCAAAGAAACGAGTGCACGCTTTTCAACGTCATCCAGAATATCCATAAGATTTGCCTTCAGGTCATCAATCGTATAAACATTGCTCGGGTGGAACGGCATTGCAATCATAGGCTTAATCTTTGAAAGATCCACATATACAACACCATCATAATAAGCAACCGTTCCCGGTGCCATTTGCTTATAAGCTTCCGTTCTGTAATGTTTTTCATACCATTGCTTGATTTCATCATCCGTTTTCCAAATTGAAGAAAGACAGGTTGTCTCTGTTGTCATAACATCAACACCGATTCGGAAGTCTGCTGATAGCTTGTCAACACCCGGACCAACAAATTCCATAACCTTATTCTTCACATATCCACAACCAAAGGTTGCTCCGATAATAGCAAGTGCGACATCCTGAGGTCCAACCCCCTTCGCAACTTCTCCGTCAAAATAGATTGCGACGACGCCCGGCTTTTTGACATCATAGGTTCTCTTCAAAAGCTGTTTTGCAAGTTCTCCGCCGCCTTCGCCGATTGCCATTGTACCAAGCGCGCCATAACGGGTATGACTGTCAGATCCAAGAATCATAGCTCCGCACTCTGCAAGCATTTCACGTGCGTACTGATGAATAACAGCCTGATGAGGCGGTACATATACACCACCGTATTTCTTTGCACACGAAAGTCCAAACACATGATCATCTTCATTAATTGTTCCACCGACCGCACAAAGTGAATTGTGACAGTTTGTAAGTACATAAGGAATCGGAAACTCCGTAAGTCCTGAAGCTCTTGCAGTCTGGATGATACCTACAAATGTAATATCGTGAGATGTCATCTTGTCAAACTTGATCTTCAACTGCTCCATATTGTCGGATGTGTTGTGTGCTGCCAAAATTCCGTATGCCATTGTATTTTTTGCAGCTTCGTCCTTTGTCACATTGATACCTTTAGATGCAAGCACTGCTGCCGCATCCTGCGTATCCGCAACAAGCTCGGAACCATTTAAAAGATACGCACCTGTTTCAAATAATTGAATCATAATTTTGCCTCCATAAATATATTAGTATGCCAGAATAAAGCCTTCGCCTTCTTCGATACTTGCACTCTTTGAATTTCCAACGTTGTATGCATCCGCATGTGCAAGAATCGTTGTACGTTCTGATAAATAATCAACATCATCGGTTTCTTCACCGTTTACATAATATGTCTCACCAATCTTTTGCACATATGAAATTTGCGTGAGGTTTGCTCCGTCATATTGTACCAAACTATCTTCATCTCCGCCATCTCTGCTAAATGCAATCGGATAACCAATCAAATAGCTGTCTCTGCAAAAACTCTTTACATTGACATAATTAACAAACTTACATTCACCTTCTCTGTAAGTGTAAATATAACAGCCTATATAATCATTGCCGACATCTTTGCTGCTAAATAAAAACATTTCCGGAATACCGTTTCCGTCAATATCATGCAAAACTACCGAATCCGGCTTCAGTCTGTCATAGCGTTCCAAAATATAACGTCCGGTCTCAAAACCTGACAAATTATTTTTACGTGCCTCTTCATCAAGCATTCGATCAATGTATGCGAGCTGCCACTCATCTGCCATATCTTGTTTTACGGAAGTTAAATCAATTTCATCCCCATAACACTCAGAAATTTTTTCCATAAGACTCACAGCCTCAACCTTCATTCCTGTCTGAACATACTCGTTCAGCAAATCCGTATAATATGTTTTTCCGGTCGAATAGGCTTCTTCATGCAGATTTTCAAACGAGGCAAGATACTTCGTATCATGCGAATCCGGAGTTGCAAGCTCCAAAAGTTCAATCGCCTTAAAATAGTCCTCATCATCAAACGCTGCCTGCGCATCGGCATAAATCTGTCGATATTCTTCCACACATGCAATATTGTTGCTGATTACCGTGATGTATTCTGCCGCATCCGTATATGACATGCCGGCCAATGTCTCCGCAAAAGCCAACGCCTGCTCAGAAGTCATCTCTTCATTTAGGTATTTTACATAGGTCTCATTCAGCATTTCCATCAACGCTTGTTCTTTCGATGTATTGTCAATACGTAGTCGAACCGCGCGAAGCTGTTTGCTAAGTTCAAATGCCTTGTTGCTGTCAAAAGCACGATTTGCATCCTCGATTCCCTTAATATCCTTCTTGAACTCATTATAAGTAACATCTGGCATGTAGGTTATCATAATCTTTCCCGTCTCATCAATGCTGTTAATTGCATCAAAGGAAGCCGCAATCTGTTCGTAAGTTACTTTTTCTTTTAGATACTGTTCACACAAATGTATCGCATAATCATCCAAATAACCTTGAACCTTTTGCTGCTGGCTATAGTTTAAATTGTCATAATTTTCCTGTGTAACCTGCCAGTTACCCGCCTCAACGCCTTCAAACAAACGTTGAATTTTGAAATATGGATTCAACACAATAAACGCAGCTGTTCCTTCCAGTGCAATCAGAATCCAAAACACAATAATGATATTTCTCCATGTTTTTTTCATAATTGCACCTCCTACTCCTCTGCCTCATTTTCCGTTTCGTCATCCTGCAGGGTATCGTCCGCCTGATTTTCTGCATCAGTTTCGGTTGCATCTGTAGGCGTTGCATCGGATGTATATCCAACCGGTACAAGACTTTCCCAAGTGCTCGCATCACTGTTGCTCGATATTTCCGGATAAACAAATTCCGTATGCGCTGAATTATCCTTCACATAGGATGGTGCAAACATCATATACCAAACCAAAAAGGCAATTAAACCGGTTCCAACAACAAACAGTATAATCGTAATAATACCAAATCCGCGTAGACCGCCGGATGCTCTGTTAACATCTGCTTTTTTGGCTTCTCTCTTTGCCATGGATGTCTCTAACGCAGTTTTCTTTTTTTCTTCTTTTGTCGCCTTTTTTGCAGCTTTTCGTTCTGCACGAGTCATGTATTCCTCTTCGGTTTCGGACTCAGACTCATATTCTTCGGGTGCTTCTTCTGTTGTTTCCTCCACTTCCTCGGTCTGAGTCTCTGCTTCTTCTCCTGCTTCTGTCTCAGATGCTTCCTCGGTTTCCTCCGCAGGTTCACCCTCATCCTCTGACTCTGCGTTCTCCTCGCCTTCTGACTCGAACGCTCCCTCAACTTTTTCGGTTTCTGTATCCGACTCCTCGGAAGAAGTCTTCGCCTGGTTTACCATGTCATTTATCTCATTTACAATCGACTGGGTTGCCTCATCAAGTACCACATCGATTTGCTTTTTAATTTCCTTTTCGTCTTTCTCCATATCGATACTCCTAAATTATATTCATACTATCAAATCCTCAATAAAACCATTTTTGATTATAACAATTTCGACAGCATTGTTCAAGAAATAATATAATTTGTTAGGAATTGTCAATAATTTGTTAGGAATTGTCAATAACCCTCTTTACTTTTTACCTCCAAATGGTATAATTAGCTGGGTTTTTAGAAATTATTTTTTGTTGCATTATTAAAGAAGGAGTCAGTTCAATGAAAAAAAACATCGAGATTAGATGGCACGGTCGCGGCGGTCAGGGTGCAAAAACAGCCGCCTTGTTGCTTGCCGACGTCGCCTTTAACACCGGCATGTATGTTCAGGGGTTTCCGGAATACGGTCCGGAACGTATGGGCGCACCAATTACCGCATATAACCGAATCGGCAATGAACCTATTCGAGTACATTCCAACATTTATAATCCGGATTATGTCGTTGTCGTAGATGAAACTTTGTTACATGCAGTCGATGTAACACATGGTTTATCCAAAGATGGTGCAATCATTATTAACACAGCGCGTCCAAAAGAGGAAATCCTTCCGCTCTTAAACGGCTACGAAGGTGCTGTTTATGTCATCGACGCACGCGAAGTATCCATGTCAACACTCGGAAAGTATTTTCCGAATTCACCAATGCTTGCTTCCATTGTAAAGGTCGCTAACATTATGGATCAGGATGTTTTCTTATCTCAGATGGAGACTTCATATCATCATAAATTTGCAAAGAAGCCCGAGGTTATCGAAGGCAATATGAACGCACTTAAGCTTGCATTTCAGGAGGTGAAATAATGTCAAAGGCAACCGATATCAACAAAATCAACGAACACAGTCCATACTATGACATTACTCCGGGAAATCAGATTTACGGCGGTGGCGGTTCCCGCAAGTTTAACACCGGCGAATGGCGCACCCAGACTCCGGTTGTAGATTGGGAGAAATGTACACACTGCCTACTTTGTACACCTGTTTGCCCGGATAGCTCCATTCCGGTTTCAAACGGCAAACGTGAAGATTTTGACTATGACCACTGCAAGGGCTGCGGTATTTGCGAGCGTGTTTGCAGTTTTGGAGCAATCACTATGAAGGAGGGAATGTAAGATGTCTATTCGTGAAAGAATGTCAGGTAACGAAGCAGTCGCACATGCAATTAAACAGATAAACCCTGATGTAATGGCGGCATTCCCGATCACACCATCCACCGAGATTCCGCAGATGGTATCCACCTTTATTGCAAACGGGGAATGCACCACCGAGTTTATTCCGGTCGAGTCTGAGCACAGCTCCATGAGTGCCACAATGGGTGCCTGCGCTGCAGGAGCCAGAGCTATCACGGCAACCTCCTCTTGTGGTCTTGCATACATGTGGGAGGTTCTTTATGTTGCCGCTTCCGACAGACTTCCGGTTGTCATGGCTGTTGTAAACCGTGCACTGACCGGTCCAATCAACATCAACTGTGACCACTCCGACAGCATGGGTGCCAGAGATGCAGGCTGGATTCAGATTTATGCGGAAAATAATCAGGAAGCTTATGATAACTATATTCAAGCATTCCGTATTGCAGAGCATTCGGATGTACGTCTGCCGTTTATGGCCTGCCAGGATGGATTTATTACAAGTCACGCTGTCGAAAACATTGAACTGCTCGAAGATGACCTTGTAAAAAAATTTGTTGGTGACTATGAACCGGAGCAATTCCTATTAAATGCAAAAATGCCGATGGCAGTTGGTCCTTATGCAAATTCTCCATTTTATATGGAAACAAAAATGAATCAGCGGCTTGCTATGAAAAATGCAAAAAAAGTAATTTTAGAAGTTGCTTCCGAGTTTGAAAAAATTTCCGGCAGAAAATACGGATTTTTTGAAGAATACAAAACAGAAGATGCTGATTTTGTCATTGTAATTATGGGTTCCGCCGCCGGCACAACCAAGGATGCGGTTGATCGTCTTCGCGAGCAAGGCATCAAGGCCGGTGTATTGAAGATTCGTGTATTCCGTCCGTTCCCGGGCGAGGAAATCGCAACCGCACTGAAAAACGTGCGCGCGATTGCAATTATGGATCGTGCGGAAAGCTTCTCTGCGTACGGCGGTCCACTCGGTTCCGAAGTAAAGTCCGCATTATTTGACGCAAAGCTTTCCATCGATACCGTCAACTACTTCTACGGACTCGGCGGACGTGATTATACAGTTGAAGCAGCTACAGAGATTTTCAACGATTTACAGGATATTGCAGACAAGAAGACCGAACCTGTACAGTTTAAATATATCGGTCTCAGAAAGTAAGGAGGAGCATACGAAATGGCATTTAATTTTAAAGAAGTAATGAATAAACCAGAGCGTCTTGCTCCAGGACACAGAATGTGTGCCGGATGTGGCGGTACAATTGCAGTAAGAACTGTTCTTCGTGCCTTAAAGCCTGAGGATAAGGCAGTTATCGGTAATGCAACCGGCTGTCTTGAAGTATCAAGCTTTATGTACCCATACACTGCCTGGGAAGACAGCTACATGCATAACGCATTCGAAAACGCCGGCGCAACACTTTCAGGTATCGAAACTGCATACTATGCACTTAAGAAAAAAGGCAAAGTAACAGACACTTATAAATTTATTACCTTTGGCGGAGACGGCGGTACCTACGATATCGGCCTTCAGTCTCTGTCAGGTGCCATGGAACGAAATCATGATATGGTTTATGTCTGTTACGACAATGGTGCATATATGAACACCGGTATCCAGCGGTCATCTGCCACCCCAATGTATGCAGATACTACAACAACACCGATTGGATCCGAGTCAAATGGTAAAATGCAAAATCGTAAGGATCTTGCTTCCATCATTGCCAATCACGACATTCCTTATGTTGCACAATCCACATTGCTTGGCACGATGAAGGATTTATACGAAAAGGCAGAAAAAGCAATCTACACCCCGGGCGCTGCATTTCTGAATGTCATGGCACCATGTCCGAGAGGTTGGAGATACGATACACCGGATATTATGAAGATTTGTAAGCTTGCAGTCGACACCTGCTACTGGCCACTGTTTGAGGTTGTTGACGGAAAATGGATTCTCAACTATGAACCGAAGAAGAAGCTTCCGATTGAGGATTTCCTTCGTCCGCAAGGTCGTTTCAAGCATCTCTTCAAGCCGGAAAACGAGCAGCTCCTTGTTCAATATCAGGAAGAGGTTGACCGACGTTGGGAAGAATTACTTTTCAAATGTTCAAGATAAAACAAATATTATTACAAGAAAAGAAGCTGTTTTCGGACAGCTTCTTTTCAAATTACACAAGTCCGGGTTCCTTAATCCTTTTCCTTCGTCCGAAGCTTATGCTTCTTCAAATAACATCTAAGAATCAGTTTTTCCGGAATTCGCTTTAATACAATCTGAATTTCCTCGTGTTTTGCAATCGGTTGCACAAGGACGCTCCTGACACGGGCATTATTCGCGCCCCATATATCTGTGAAAATCTGATCGCCTACAAACATGGTATTGTTCTCATCACATCCCATAAGGTTCATCGCCTGACGATATCCTTTGGCGAGTGGTTTCCCTGCCTTATAGATATAAAATGCACCAAGCTCTTTATTAAAATCTGCGACACGCTGCTCATCATTATTTGACAAAAAGCATACCGAAAATCCAATTTTCTTAAGATTCTTAATAAGCTCGATTGCGCGCACATCCGCCGGAGCGTCGTGCTCAACTAATGTGTTGTCAATATCAAAAATCACTCCTCGATATCCCTTTTGATAATACTTTTGAAAATCAATGGAATAGGTAGAATCATAATATTCCCTTGGATAAAATCTGCGAAACATGTTACTCTCCTCTATCTGTTATTCTCCGTGAAAAAACTTATAAACGGCAATTGCCGTACTCTTTGGCATACCGGGAACTTCTGACAGTTCTTCAACAGATGCCTTTTTTATGCTGTCTACATTATTAAAATGTGTAAGTAATGCCTTCCGTCTGGCTGCTCCGACTCCCGGTATTTCATCCAAAATCGAATGCACCTGATGCTTGCTTCGAAGCTGACGATGATATTCAATTGCAAAGCGATGGGCTTCGTCCTGCAATGCTGTAATCATGTTCATTGCTTCACTGCCCTTTGGAAAACTAACCTCTTTATTGTTAAAATACAACCCACGCGTCCTATGATTATCGTCCTTTACCATACCGCAAACCGGTATGTCAATCCCAAGACTGTCAAGTACCATAAGTGCAATGTTTACCTGTCCCTTACCGCCATCCATCATAATCACATCCGGCATGATATCCATCTTCGCATCCGTAAATCGTCTGCTCAGCACCTCTTTCATTGACGCATAATCATCCGGACCAATCACGGTCTGCAAACGAAACTTTCGATATGCATTTTTTTTCGGACGTCCCTGCTCAAATACAACCATTGAAGCAACGGACAGGGTCCCCGATATATTGGAAATATCAAACGCTTCCATACGATCCGCCTTTTCGATTCCAATCAACTCGGCAATTTCCTTTGTCGCTCCAATTGTGCGTTTTTCCTGTCGCTTCAAGCGTTCCATATCCTGTTTTAGCACAATATTTGCATTTTCCTTTGCCAAAACCAAAAGCTTATGCTTATCTCCCTTTTGCGGAACAAAAATGTGCACTTGATTTCCCCTGCGCTTTGACAAATAATCCTCAATTATTTTTGTCTCATACACAGGCTGTTCAATATAGATTTCTTTGGGCAAATAAGGCGTACCCGAGTAAAACTGCTTTACAAATGCAGTCAACAGTTCACTCGGATCATCATTCTCATTTCCGTTCATATGATGATGCTCACGGCCAAGTAGTTTTCCATCCCTAACAAAAAACACCGTTACAACAACATCCGTTTCATTTGCAGCATACGCAATCACATCCCGATCATCTGCACCGGAAGTTGTCATTTGCTGTTTGCTTGTTATATGATGAATACTTTCTATCAGATCTCTTGTTTCCGCTGCTTTTTCAAACTCTGTTTCTTCGGCATACTGCTTCATTTTCGTCTGAAGCTTGGAAACAATCTCCTTATGATTTCCATTGAGAAATGAGAGTGCATCCTCCACATTCTTTCGATAATCCTCTTGGGAAATGTATGCATTGCACGGAGCCGTACACTGTCCGATTTGATAATACAGACACGGCCGGTCCTTTCCAATCTCCTTTGGAAGATGCTTGCCGCATGTCCGAAGACGAAACAGCTTATTCAAAAGCTCGATAATATCTTTTACCGCCTTTCCGTTTGTAAACGGTCCAAAGTACTTTGATTTATCCCGCTTCATTGTGTGACTGTAAAGAAGTCTCGGATACGCATCCTCCACCGTAACACGAATATACGGATATCCCTTATCATCTGTCATAAGCGTATTATATCGCGGTCGATACTCTTTAATTAAGTTGCACTCCAAAACAAGCGCTTCCATTTCGGATGTCGTCAAAATGTACTCAAAATACGCAATTTGAGAAACCATGCGTGCAATTTTACCGGAATTGTTGTGACCATGTCCTGCTTGAAAATATTGGCGAACACGACTATGAAGATTGAGAGCCTTTCCCACATACAATATCGCATCTGTCTCATCGTGCATAATATATACGCCCGGATGATTCGGTATCTTTTTTAATTCTTCCTCTATATGAAAATCAACGCGCATCGGAAACTCCTCCAAAATTGGATTAAATGGAAAAGAGGTATCTTTCGATACCTCCATCCTCTAAAGGTTAAACCCCTTTTACAACAAATCTGCTCTAAGCTTTTTAATCACCTGAAGTGTTTTATTTCGTAATTCCTCTGCCTCGTAAAGCGGAAGCATTACATTCTTTTCAAGCTTTGCATCTACAACTGTATCTAACCAGTCATTGATATACGATTGTACATATGTGACATTCTCATCGGACTTGTCTTTCAAGGCAACAACAATATTGTTGATGTTTTCGATGACAGTCGGTGCAAGCGATGTATTGGTGTTCTGTGACTGAGCACCCTCATCAGAAAGCTCGATAACCTTACCGGTCTTTGTGATGATAACCTTCTTGTTTGGTGAACTTTCAGCCTTTGAAGAACCACCCTTGCGGTCAATCAGCTTCTCAACTACCTTAATCAGGCATACAACACTGTATGTACTCTCTTCCGGTGTCTGCTTATCGTTACCCTTGTCCTCAAACTGATACCAAAGCCACTCAGACTTAAGTAACATCTCCTCAATCTTTGTATCTGCAAGAAGCTTCTTTAAGTCACTATCAATTGCAGGTGCGGAAGACTTACCAAACAGCTTTCCGCCGGTAACCGGTGCATCTGTCTTTTTGTATTTTGCAGGCACGGGAATGGCAGCATATGTCTTAATCAAGTACTGCTCGGCCTTCTTCGGATCGTAATTGTTATTGATAATATTGATACGTCCGCTGTTAAGACCGTTTGTAACCATATCCTCTGCCGCCATAAAGACGATTGCCTTCTGTCTGTCATCTATCATCTGCTTGATTTCGTAATTTGTCTTTGACTTCTCAAGGATAGAATTCTTACGAACCTTAAACGCCTTTATCTTTTCCTTCACACTAAAGAACTGCTTAAGAAGTGTCGGGTTAGCATTTACATAGTTACCGATCCATGTAAGCTCCACATACTGATGCTCAATCTTGTTAGAAATCTCATATACATTATAACCGTCAAAAATAACATTTAATGTCGTATAAAGAAGATCCAAGGTCTCGTATTTTTCTTCCCATGAATTGTTACTCATATCGTGATTTACGATATCCTTAATTCCACATTCGTAGAATACAAGGTTGTACTCATAAAGTCCCTCGAATACATTTGCCTTATCCTTAAGAGCAGAACCGGTACCGAGAATCTGGATGTTACGCTTCATATCCGGCTCATTCTCAATATACTGATATACCTTCTTAACAAAGCCTGATACTTCGGCAATCAATGAATCGATTCGCTTGTTGTATATCTCCTGCTTTGAAATCGCATTGATTACGCTACGACTCAACACACTTGTATGCTGCGCAGATGTTGTATTGCGGATCAGCTCTTTAAAGCTCTCATAGACTGACATATTATCAATCGGAATATACTCTGCATTTAATCCGTAGAACTCAAACGCCTTGTCATAATCCTTGTTATTGATGTATGCATTGAACAACCCGATGCTGAACTGAATTTTGTAATCATTGCCGACATGAGGATCCTCTACAACATAATCAAACAGTACCTCAAGATTATTCATATATGCGTCTGAATTTGCAGACGATGCCGGAATCCCCATCTCCATGATAACATGAATCAAATCAAGGTATCCCATAATTGCCTTATCAAAGTTCTTCGGACGGTCATCATCCTCAAGAATCTGATAACTGACATTGATAAGAAGCGGTGCAATACGTTCGCCAATAAGTCGCATTGCCTCCGAGAACTTTTCCCTCTGATAAAGATAAAGTAACCAGATACTATAACGATAAATTCCGGATGTACTAACCGGTGCATCAATATCTGTCGGCTCAATATCCCCATATACAAAACGGAATAACGGCTCAAGCCACTCCTCAATCTCATAACGTCCGGTTGCCTTAATGTTGGTATCAACGAACTCACCTAACTCATAGAGTTTTGTACACTGCGCCTTTACCTCATCATCAACCATCATACCTTCCAGGTCAAAATTACTATCCTTCAGATAATCAATTACGAGCGTATAAAATCCATCTTCAACCTGCTCGTTCAAGAAACGGATAAGCAGACCCTTGTTATTTGATGCTGCTATGGACAGCACGTTATTATCAGAGCCTGTCGTAATATTTGCTGGTAATGCCATAATACGTACCCCCTTTTATACATACATTATAACTAATACAATTTTACCCCATTTTTATAACGAATGCAACAGCCTTTTTTGGTAAAAACTTATAATTGGCATTGTGCATGATATACTAAACTTTTTTCACAAATTGTTCACATTAATTTATACTTATTGCACAACAAAGCCAGCCATGCGCAAAATAGCCCTTGCATTTGTAGTGGTACAGCGACCGGGCTTAATCTTGTAATCAAACCGTAGCTTAGAGCCCTCCTCACTGTCTTCATAATATTCCTCAAAATGATAATTCGTCGCCGTTTTACCGTCTTTGTCACTGATTTCGCAAAGCTCAAAATCATGTGTGGAAACGATTGTCATACAGCAATCACCGGCAAGCTGTCTGATTGCTTCCGTTGCACCGACAATTCTATCTGCCGAGTTAGTTCCCTTAAAAATTTCATCGATCAGGCATAGCATCGGTTTTTCCTGTTCACGATAATCTGC
Organism: Eubacteriales bacterium; assembly: GCA_030533235.1. Taxonomy (GTDB): domain Bacteria; phylum Bacillota; class Clostridia; order Lachnospirales; family Lachnospiraceae; genus Coprococcus_C. Next base: position 74,047 of record JAUNJN010000002.1, read on the forward strand.
CATTGCTTTGATACATATAATTTCAGCATAAAAAGTTGAGATTCCGTGTGCTACATCATCCGTCACACGCATAGATGTAAACAGCTTCATATAACTTGCCTCAAGCAATTTACCACAAATCGGAGCACCCATATATGCCAAAGCAAGGTTCATTGCAAGTGTACGCAAAAAGGTTGTTTTACCTGACATATTTGATCCGGTAATAATTGTAATTCCTGCGTTTAAGGATGCACTGTTTGCCTGCACCTTATCCGGTGAAATAAGCGGATGATACAAGTCTTCAACGGCAAGATAACAGGTCTTTGCTTCATCCTTTGTAATAACTGCCGGCTGTGTATCCCTGATTACCCCAATTACCGAAAGGCTCAAAAGCTCCTCAAAACCACCCAGCACCGAAAAACAATTTCCAATCTTTTTTCCGTATTTTTGTTTCCAGCCGGATGCAATCTGCGCCAATTGATAATCCCATCCCAATGTACCGGAACAAATTTGGTGGATAAGAGGATTAAACGATACATTGTATGCCTGGCATATGCCTCGTAACGCACGAAAAGCTGCAAGTGCGCCATCCTTATCACAAATCGTCGCTTTCATTGTGTTTAAAAGTTCTGACTCAAAGGTCTCCTTTTCGAGCACCTGCATCATGGAAAGATACTCATCCAAATAATCGCTGATTCGACAAAGCGGAACAATTACCGCATCCGTTTTTGTCCTTGTAATCCATGTGAATGCAAGCAAAATCAAAAAGGTCGCAAGAGGCAGTCCATATCCAAATACTCCGGTCAGCCATAAAACAAGAGAACCAAAGAATAAAAATGGTATCATAATTGCCGGTGCCTTTGCCCATCCGGATAGTTTACACGACGTCTCATCCTTGCAAAACTGCTCAAACGCTGCTTCATCGAATTTTCTTTTCTTTGATGCCATATTCGTGCCGGCTGTCTCAAAGGAAACCCCAAAGGAATCCATTTTAGAGGCAAGCTCCATAATCGCCTGACTTCTTCTTTTTTGCTCGTTCTCGTCAAAAGAGGATAAGCGCATTGTTTCGGCAAGCCTTTGTTTTCCGCTTTCCGTATGACATACACAAAGCAGCTGATACAACGAGTTTTTTCCAAGTAAATCAATATCCTGCGCAACCGTATCAGAAGCGGTTACATATGCCTCTCCGTTTTCATCAAATTCTCTCCACTCCTCGCCAAAGCGCGCAAGCATACGCTCCAAAACAAGTTGTTTGCTTTCACCGGTACGCATGGAAATTTCAACCTTCGAATGCAACCATACAAGATAGCAAAATACCACCATCATAATCAGACCGATGATGCCCGCAGCAATCATATCATCCTTATATCCAACAAGAAGCATCGCAACACCAATCAAAAAAACAATCGCACGTAAAGTCGCAATCCCCGAATACTTTTTCTTCAGTCCGATATTTTGTTCCTGTACCTTTTTATGCAATTCTTCATAATATTTCTGTTTTGTTTCCAATATCATGCTCCTATTTTTTCTGATTTTTCTTGGAAGCAAGTCCTTCCATACGAAGAAAATCCGAAACAGAGGTATCTTTTTTAACATCCTCTTCTTCCTTATCTCCCTCGCCGAAAATAAACATACATACCCCAATAATTGCCATAACAGCTGCTAAACTAAACACAACTATCGCTACAACTTTCCACTTTAATACAAGTAACAATGCACCGCATAAACACATAATGAGCGCGCACTGAAAGAAATTCTTTTCATTTTCCGTCATCGGTCTTTTCATATATTATCCTCCTGATTAGTATTTACTATTAAAACAATATTATTTCACGGATAGATACGTTTGTCCAGTCTTTTCATTTTTAAATATCTGTTGACAAACAATATTATACGTCGTATAGTATTGTTCATCCAATAGCATAACAACAATTTAAAAAACAGGAGGAAGTCTATGGCATTTCAAATCAGTTCCGCATTACTTGATGCATGCGTATTATCTGTATTAAGCCAATCTGATGTTTACGGATATGAATTGACCCAAAAGATTATGACCGTTGTCTCGGTATCTGAATCAACTCTTTATCCGGTATTACGTCGTCTCCAAAAGGATGCCTTCGTTACAACATATGATATGCCGTTTAACGGTCGTAACAGACGCTATTACTCAATTACCGCAGAGGGACGTAATAAGCTTTATGAATATCGCAAGGACTGGGAACAGTACAAACAAAACATTGATAACATATTAGGAGGTTATTTATATGACTAAGAAAGAATATTTAGAGGAATTAAATGTTGCACTCATTCGATTAAATATTGACGATTGTGCGGATGCACTCAATTACTACAGTGAATACTTTGACGAAGCAGGAGAAGAAAATACAGAACAGGTAATAAGAGAACTTGGCTCACCGGAAGAGCTTGCCCGAAAATTCCTGACAGAGAGCGGAGAAGATGTTTCAAAAAAACAGCAGCTCCGTAAAAGAAGTACTCGTTTCTATTGTGCGATCACAATATCCGCCATTGCTTTCATTATATTTTTGACTTTTGCTACCAATTTCATCATTCATTTAACAAAGCGTGTTTCCACAAATGTGAAAGTAAACAGTCAAGACGCATCAACCGAAAAACAGCAGCTTTATGAATATGCGAACGATGACCTTCCTGCTTTTAAAAACATTTCTATATATATTTCAAATGCAAACGTCGAAATTGAACCTTCAACAAATGGTAAATATGGCATTGAATTGGCTCTTGTAATTTATGAAGACGAAACCGTCACACATGATGTAACAGATGTCAGCACATTACTCGTACAAATTGAGGAGCCACACAACAGCCGCAGTGTGTCTAAAAAATATGGCAATGTCAAGCAATATGTCAAAATTACTGTACCAGAAGATGTTTATGGCAACTTTGAACTGATGACATCAAATGCAAACCTGACGATTGCTTTAGCAAACAGCAGTTTAGACAGACTAAATGCCTCAACATCAAACAGCAAGATTCATATAGCAGATGTGACATGTCCAAATATCGATGCAACAACAAGTAATGATGAAATATCTGTCACAAATGTAGGTTGCAATGAATTGCTTGCATCAACAAGCAACGGCAACATTGTTCTTTCAGATACATACATCGATAGTAACGCAACGCTTACTACTTCAAACGACGATGTTTTAATCAATTTGCCGGGTTCTATGGATGATTACACAATCTCTGCATATACATCAAACGGCGACATTACAATTGGGGATGATTCATACGAAAACCAAACAAAATGCGGCACTGGTCCAAAAGTCATTTCTATCAATACATCAAACGGCGATGTGGACATTTCTTTTTGATGGAAGTATATCCAGCAGAAATCTGTTGCTTTAACGCGTTAAATAGTATATGATAATCCATGGATTATAACGCTATTTATCCTACAATAAGGAGATTATTAATATGATATTTAATAAAGTAAACGGATTGTCCGGTGAACTTACTGTTCCGGGTGACAAATCCATTTCTCATCGAAGCATTATGCTTGGTTCCATCGCAAAAGGAACCACCGCTGTTCGAGGTTTTTTGCAGGGTGCCGATTGCCTTTCATCGATTGCATGCTTTCGCCGGATGGGTGTCCAAATCCAAAACGATGGTGACCTTGTTACAGTGAAAGGTCTTGGTCTGCGAGGTTTAAAAGCACCAGCTGATACATTAGATGTCGGCAACAGCGGAACTACTACCAGACTTATGTCCGGCATACTTGCAGCCCAAAATTTTACATGTCGTGTAAATGGTGATGCATCCATCCAAAAGCGCCCAATGAAACGTATTATGACCCCTCTTTCCATGATGGGGGCGGATATAAAGAGCGAGCTTAACAACGACTGTGCACCACTTATTATTACCGGTTCTAAGCTGCACGGCATCGCATACGATTCACCCGTTGCATCAGCCCAGGTCAAATCCGCAATTTTGTTTGCAGGCTTATATGCAGACGGCATCACTTCTGTAACAGAACCTGCTGTCAGTCGTAACCACACAGAGCTTATGTTTGAATCGTTTGGCGTAGACATTAAGACAAACGGACGTACAGCAACCGTAACTCCTGCATCTGAGCTTTATGCACAGGAAATCGAAGTACCCGGCGATATCTCATCCGCCGCATACTTCATAGCAGCAGGTCTTATCACACCAAATTCATGTGTCACAATCAAAAATGTCGGTGTTAACAAAACACGTGACGGTATTCTTCGCGTATGTGAAATGATGGGCGCAAACATAAAGCTTGAATCCAAGGGTGGCGGTGTTGGAGAACCAGTCGCAGACATTACAGTTTCAACCACATCCTTACACGGTTGCGAAATCGGCGGTGACATTATCCCAACCTTAATCGACGAGATTCCAATCATCGCCATTATGGCAGCAACAGCAAAAGGCGACACAATCATCAAGGATGCTGCCGAGCTTAAGGTAAAGGAATCCAACCGTATCGACGTTATGGTATCAAACCTTTCTGCAATGGGTGCTTCCATCGAAGCTACCGACGACGGCATGATTATCCATGGAGGCAAAGCTCTCCATGGTGCCACAATCGATAGCAAATTAGATCATCGAATCGCAATGAGCTTTGCTGTTGCATCCCTAATCGCAGATGGTGAAACTGAAATTCTTGGCAGCGAATGTGTAGATATCTCCTACCCAACCTTCTATGAAGATTTGAGAAGACTCTGCAAAATGTAACCGCCCTTGTCTCCGGCGCCCGGACCTAAGGTAATCGTATAGTCGGCCGCTGATAAAAACCGTTTATTATGTTCGATTGCAACGACTGTATTTCCGGAATCAATCAACTCATACAATGAAGCAATCAGATGGTCGATATCAGAAAAATGCAAACCACTCGTTGGTTCATCGAGTAAGAACAACGTATTTTTCACATCCGCACTCATCAGGCAGCTTGCCATCTTTACTCTTGCGGCCTCACCGCCGGAAAGCTCGCCCGTTGATTGCCCAAGTTTCAAATAAGACAGACCAAATTTTTTCAGAAGCTGACATTTCTTCGCAAGCGAAGCATTGTCAGCTTCAAATATTTCGATAGCCTCTTCCACTGACATATCTTTTGTCCTCAAACTTATCAAACCACCAGACTACATGAATATATTCCGAAAGCTTCTTTGGCATCTGTATACTATCACGAAACTGCAAATACGTAACACCCTTTGTATTTCTTATCTCGCCACAATCTTCCATCTGATATCCATTTTCATCCTTTTGAATCGCAAGTACCGTATGTTTCGTTCCGCAATCCGTCGTTATCGCATAATCCTCGCTCGGCATATACGGTTTTATATCAAATACATCGAACCTGTCATCCATACGGGATAGTCGGTTTCTCCGGGTTGTAAGCCAAATCATCCCCTTATTCTTATCAAGTGATGCTACCTTTCCGCTTATGATTGTGAATTCGCCGCCCTCTGTGGCACCTACCATATGCAAATGACTGAAATCATCAATTCTGTGCAAGCCCTTTCGGTATTTCGCATGAATCACAACATGAAACCTTCCGTCCTCATAGATTGCTGTTCCGATACTCTCTAATTTACGCATTTCATCTACTCCCTTTTTCTCATTCCACAACTTGTATAACCTGAGCATAATGCATGACATGGTGTCAAGGTCAAGAAAAAATGACCGACAAAAAACTGTCAGTCATAAGTTTTTAATAATACGAAATTGCCCGTATTTATTTATGGAATTTACTATTTTATTATATTTTTGTTATTGGGCACACACAATATGCTATAATAGCTTTGAGGATTGTAGCTACAATATCCTCTCGATAAAAGTTAGGAGGTTCCCCTTGGCAGATCAAATTAAAATTATCAACAAAAACAATCCGGATTCTTTAGAGTACAATATTGGAGATATCTTTACTGTTGACAGCACCTGGTATGGTGGTGTAAATGTAACGAGCAAAACCGGAATTCCAACCTTTGATGATTCCCGCATCAAAGTTGGCGATATTGTTAAGCATTTCAAACGAGAGTGGGTCGATGATGCGACCAGCGAATATCTCTATAAGGTACTTGCATTTGCAAGCCATACAGAAACCGGTGAACCGCTCGTCATCTATCAGGGAATGTATGCACCATTTAAAATATGTGCGAGACCTTATGAAATGTTTATGAGTAAGGTTGATCGTGAAAAGTATCCCGATGTAAAACAGGAATACCGATTCGAAACATATAATTCATGAACCTCTCCAATTAAAAGCATATATCCTCCCTATAACTAAATCCACTCCAACCTCTACGAAAAGAGGGAGCATCCGTTATGAATGACTCCCTCTTTACTAATTTCAATTCCAAACAAAAATGTTTGTTGTTCCAACGTCAAACTATGCTTCCGAAGCATCCTCTTCCTCTGCCGCATCGGAAACCTCTGTCTCCTCTGCAGCCTCTCCGTCGAGTGATACATATCCTCTCTCGCCTTCCTCAGCACAATCTTCTACAAAGATTTCATTTTCATCAACAATATCCTTTTCCTTATCAAATACCTTTGGCATCTTCTCTTTAATCGTAGTCTTGACTTTGTTGATTTTCTCATCTACATTATTGTTTTTGTATACTTCAGTTTCCTTGATTTTGTCCTTGAATGCATAGCAGATACCACCAACTGCTGCGGCTGCCACTGTGAACTTAACAAGTCCCTTTACAATCTTTCCCATAACTAATTTCTCCTTTTCCGATTATATTTTTAATTTTTCTCAAATAGATATTTTTATTCTAATACAGGATTTCACAAAAATCAAGCATATAAACTTTCCTACTGCGTCTGCTGTTCCATCGCAAGCTTCTTTTTCTTTTGTGCCTTTTTTGTCAGACGATATCCGTCCGAATCAGCAACAGTATAACCCATGTATGCCATAATCGCTACAATAAATGGTGTAATCAGATTAAAGAAGGCAAACGGAAGGTATTTGAAGGTTGATACCCCAAGAACGCCCAGAATATAAACACCACATGTATTCCACGGAATCAAAGCGGAAGACACCGTACCGGCACTTTCCAGTGCATTTGATAATGTCTTCGGATGCAATCCCTTTTCTTTATAGGTCTGTGCATACATTCTACCCGGAACAACGATTGAAATATATTGTTCAGGCATAAGTGCATTACACATTACGCAGGTCGCCTCTGTTGTGACGACCAGAGATGCCGGTTTTTTGGCGATACGTACAATCTTTGAAACAAGCACCTCAAGCTGTTTTGTACGCTCCATAATACCGCCAAACATCATTGCGATAATCGTCAGTGAAATCGAACTCATCATGCTCATAAGTCCACCGGATGAAAGCAGGCTGTCAAGTGATTCAATACCTGTCTCACAGGAATAGCCATTCATACCACAGTCAAGCATTTCGCCAAAGCTTGCATTATTCTGCGTGATCATACCAATAATCAGACCGGAAATAATACCGAGTGTAATACCCGGAATCGCCGGAATTTTCATGGCGACTGCCACAATAACAATAACCGGAGGCAAAAGCAAAATCGGACTAATATTGAAATTCTCAGCAAGTCCGTTGCTCATCTCACGCACTGCGCTCATATCCGCACTTCCGGAAGAAGAATGTACAAATCCAAGAACTCCGTATAATACCAAGCTGATTCCATATGCAATTGCAGTCGGTAATACCATGAACTTTACGTGCGTAAATACGTCTGTTCCTGCCATTGCCGGTGCAAGGTTAGTCGTATCAGAAATTGGTGTCATCTTATCACCGAAATATGCACCGGAAATAATGGCACCCGCTGCCATCGGTGCAGGAATATCAAGACCTACCGCAATACCCATAAGGGCAAGACCCATTGTTCCCATAGTCCCCCATGAAGTACCTGTTGCAAGGGATGTTACGGAACAAATAAGCATAGCAGCAACAAGGAAGATTGATGGACTTAATATTTTTAAGCCATAATAAATCATAGCCGGTACAATTCCGCCCAAAATCCACACACCTACCAAAATACCGACAATCGATAAAATGATAATTGCCTGTAACGCATTGTAAATTCCATCCTTCATCGCAGTCTCAATTGTATCCCAATCATACCCAAGATAAAGTGCCATACAAGCAGCCGCAATTACGCCGATAAACATCGGAATATGCACATCGACTTTATATTTCATAATGCCGACTACCATGGCAAATACAAGAATACCAAATGAAATCAGCGCATGATAAATCTTTGCTTCCTTCGGCTCCTTTGTCACTTTTTCCTTCTTTTCTTCGCTCATGTTTCTCTCCTCATTTGCAATAATTGTATATAATGCAAATAGTATACACTATATAAGAAATCAATACAACGATGATTTCATGAACTCATTTATATTATGCCCAACAAACAACACACTGATAGACAAAAAATAATTTTATGATAAAATTATGGAGTCGGAACATAATAAAAATAAAACATATAAATAATTGCAACACAGAAAGGAGTATTCACTCATGCAGCAATTAATAAAATTATTATCAGAAGGAAAAACACAATTTCATGTTGTTGAAGCATGTAAAAAAATATTATCGGAAAACGGATTTACAGAGCTTTCATATGACACTTCCTGGGAGCTTATTCCGGGTAAAAAATATATGGTTTCCCCATTTTGTTCCATGCTGTTTGCCTGGACAATGGGAACCGGAGACAGTGCACTGCGCATCGCATGTGCACATACCGATTTTCCAATGCTAAAAATCAAATCCAATCCGGAAATTACAAAAAAAGGCTATGTGCAAATCAATGTCGAGCCATACGGTGGTCTTCTTTCAAAGACCTGGTTTGACCGTCCGCTCGGTTTGGCAGGAAAGGTCGTATTAGCCGGGGACAATCCATTTTCACCAAGCGTAAAACTGTTTGATTCCAAAAGACCACTGTTTGTGATTCCAAATCTGGCTCCGCATTTAGACCATGACAAGTCCAAGGAGCTCGATGTACAAAAGGAATTAATTCCGATTCTTTCATGTACAAGTTCATTATCCGACGACGAACTAAACGGCGGACAGGTTACGGAAGGCTTTTTGCTTCGTTACATTGCCGAGAGTTTAGATGTATGTTCGGAATCGATTTTGGATTATGACTTATATTTATATATATCCGGTTCCCCGGAAGAAATCGGATTAAAAAATGAGTTTCTGTCATCGGCCCGCATCGACAACATCTCATCTGTATCCGCAATATTAAATGCTATTACACAAATTTCAAACCAAAATATTACAGCAGTTGCAGCGTTCTTTGACAATGAAGAAATCGGCAGTCGCTCCAAGCAGGGAGCCGATTCGATGCTTCTTCGGGAGCTGTTGGAACGAATTTGCCCGGACAGACAGCTCTTAGCAAACAGCTTTAATCTGTCTGTTGATGTTGCACACGCGACACACCCAAATTATTTAGAAAAAAATGATATCACGAATGATATCATTTTAGGAAACGGTATTGTATTAAAATCAAGTGCCTCACAACGTTATGTAACCGATAGTGAAGCGTCCGCCGTAGTAGCAGCATTATGCAAGCAAAATGACATTTTATTCCAAAGACAGGTAAACCGTTCCGGCATGCCGGGCGGACAAACACTCGGACCAATCATGTCCTCTTATCTTCCAATCAAGAGTGCGGATATCGGCATCCCGATTCTTGCAATGCATTCCGCAGCTGAGCTTGCACACAAAAAGGATTACGACAATCTTGTGCGGCTGCTTACAGTATATTTTTCAATTTAATATTCGTCAATAAGTGTGCCAAGCCAATCGCTGAGGATGGTATCGTTCGCATTATATATAACATCCTTCGTGTTATACGGATTATCTGTCACGATGCAATCTACATCCATCAACAGCAAGTTTTTTATCATTTTCTCCCCATTGACGGTCCATGCATAGATATCCTTCCCCTGCTTATGCATATTTTTTACCAGATTTGCACTAATATAATTATATCGCACACTCACTGCATCCGCATATTCCAGTTCACCGACTCCGCCAAATGCTATATGGACGATATAAACCGTTTTAACATCCGAATTTATTTCCTTCACCTTCCGCAATACGTCATAATCACTACTTGCAACAACACAGCTTGACACAAAATCATACTGCTCCAAAAGTGCAATAATCCCCTCTTCGTAGTTTTGATCTGTGTATGCCGGTTTCAATTCAATATTAAGCTCGATGTCATTCTCGATCGCAAATTCGAGCACCTCCTCCAAGGTCGGAATCGGTTCTCCCCGATATTCTTCTGAAAAATAACTGCCTGCCTCAAGTTTCTTTATATATTCATAATTAACCTCTCCGACCTTTCGGTCAAGGCCGGTTGTACGTTTTAAGCTATCATCATGCATGATAATATATTTTCCGTCTCTCGTCTGTCTGACATCTAGCTCTATTACATCCGCCTGATTTTCTACTGCAAGACGAAATGCCGCCATCGTATTTTCCGGTGCATTTTTGGAATCTCCGCGATGCGCTGCAACCGAAACCCGGTTTGGTCTGTACATGTTAAGATTCATTTTTTTGTTTACTGCCAAATGTATATATAAGCCGTTTAAAATAATACTGATGACGACAACGACAATCGTCGTAATACGATTTCGTCTGTTTTTTTGTTCCTCTGTAATCGGTTTATGTTTTCTTTTTCGTTCTTTTATTTCTTTTACATTGACATAAAGCGCATCCTGATCCCACTCATAAAAACGATGGCATATATATGAATAAATAAACGGAATTGCCACTATTGATACAAGCATATACAAAAAGACAAATCCAATCTGTATCACTACCGTAATCACAAACACAAGCTTTTTGTATGAGATCATACGCCGTAACACCTTTGCTATCAGGGATATCAAAGTTCCTTCCAACAGAATCAGACCTACAATAAACACAATATTTAATAAAATCAGTCCAATTGTCAAGCCAACCACATGTCGTCTGCCAATCCGCTTGCTGGCTTGCATAGATTCCTTAAAATCCATCTTATAGATTGTAAAATAATTTACCGCAAAAATTCTCCGTGATACAAAAATACCCAGAATAAAGTATACGATAATTACTCCTGCAACAAAAAATCGATGATTTATTAAAAACGCTATGATAAATTCCGGCATCTTGGCACTGAACAAATAACCTGTAATAATCACGCTTCCGACAAGCGGAAAAATGAGGATACAATATCCGATCATACCGATATTTCGAACATTAAAAACGCGCAATGCGTTGGCACAGCCTTTGAAAAGCATATAAACCGAATTCGTTCGTTCCTTACGATAGGAAGCCTCCATCGCATAAATCAAAGCAGAAATATGCATCAAAAATAAAAGTGCAAATACAAACAGCAAACAAAATGCTATCACGTATGTGGACGGCGAGAGCAAATATCTTTTTAATGTTTTCGGGGTTAAAAAACCTATTCCGGCAACCGAAATAGAAAAATTGAAACACGCGTAGAAAAAAGGAGTAAATACTGCAAACAAAAGCAGCTTATACATAATTTCAAATATAATAACAGAAGGCAGATTACGCCGAAATAAACGAATTTTTTTTCCGAATGCTTTCATTGTATTCTCCCTTCTGTTTATTGTTGATAAATTACTATAATATAATCATGGCATCTCCAAATGAAAAGAAGCGATACTGTTCTTCCACCGCAATCTTATATGCTTCTAACACACTTTCCCGATTGTACAATGCCGAAACGAGCATAAGCAGTGTGGATTCCGGCAAATGGAAATTTGTAATCAATCGATCCACTGCCTTAAAACGATATCCCGGATAAATGAATATATCCGTCCATCCGTTACCGGCTATAATCGTTCCATCCTCCTCGGCGGCTGTTTCAAGTGTACGTGTACTTGTAGTTCCTACAGAGATAACCTTTCCGCCATTTGCCCTTGTCTCATTGATGATACTTGCCGCGGTTTCATCAATCATATAAAACTCACTGTGCATGTGATGCTCTAATATATTGTCTACCTTGACCGGCCGGAATGTTCCAAGTCCTACATGCAATGTGACACGTGCAATCCGAATACCCTTCTCTTCAATTGCCTGAAGCAGTTCTTTTGTGAAATGAAGTCCTGCCGTAGGAGCTGCTGCCGAGCCGGAATGTGTTGCATATACCGTCTGATAACGTTCCTTATCCTCAAGCTTATGCGTAATATAAGGCGGAAGCGGCATCTGACCCAGTTCGTCTAATACCTCCTCAAAAATGCCGTCATAGGAAAATCGAATCAAGCGATTACCTTCCTCAACAATATCGACAACCTCACCTGTAAGCTTGCCGTTCCCAAACGAAACCCTCGCTCCCACACGCATCTTTTTGCCGGGCTTCACAAGTGTTTCCCATGTTTTGTCGTCACGACGTTTTAGTAGTAACACCTCAATTGCAGCACCGGTGTCTTCCTTTTCCCCAATCAAACGTGCCGGAATGACACGCGTATCGTTGATAACAAGGCAGTCACCGGGATTTAAATATTCAATCACATCCCGAAAATGCTTATGCTCGATATCTCCCGTTTCACGATGAAGTACCATAAGGCGGGAATTACTTCTTTGCGCTAACGGATCCTGCGCAATTAAATTTTCAGGTAAATCATAATAAAAATCTTTCAGCGTCATATTTTTATCCTAAGCTCTAATTTCAATACCAAGCTTGCCAAGTTCTGCTAACAGCTTCTCAATAATCGGATTAACATCTGCATCCACAAGTGTTTTTGTCTTATCTCTAAATACAAGAGAATATGCAACTGACTTCTTGCCATCTGCAACCTGTGCTCCCTCATATACATCAAAAAGCTTGTATGACTCTAAAAGCTTTCCGCCACATTTACGGATTACGCTTTCGATCTGTCCGACAAAAATACTCTTATCTGCAACAAGACTCAAATCTCTTGTAACCGCAGGGAACTTAGCAATACCTTCATACTTACGATCAAATGAGGAAATCATTGCGACAACGTCCATGTTAAGTACTGCAATATAAACCTCTGTCTTAATACCGTAATTGTCGGCAACCTCCGGATGAAGCTGTCCGATATAGCCAAGTGAAAGCTTACCCTTTGTAATATCCGCCTGACGACCCGGATGCAGGAAAACATGCTCGCTTGTCGGCTCATAACCAACCTCTGCCGCAAACCCGAGCTTCTCAAACAACTCCTCCACAACACCCTTTATTGTAAAGAAATCCCCGGCACCATACATACCAAGTGCAAGCTTCATATACTCATCCGGAAGCTCTGTTAACGGAAGTGCCTTCGGAATGTATACGTTAGCAAGCTCATATAAACGAACATCCTTATTTCTGCGATTATAGTTTGTTGCAAGCGATGTCAAAAGTCCGTTTAACGGAAGTGTTCTCATAATTGAGAAATCCTCTCCGAGCGGATTCATAATTTCGATTGCCTGACGATACATTGAATCTTCCGGGATAAGCAACTTGTCAAATACCTTTTTACTCTCAAATGAGTAGCACATACCACCGGAAAATCCGTTGCTTTCAACAACATTTCTTGCAACATCATTGATGTATTCCGCATAACTCTTCTTACCAACTGTTGCGGAAGCATGCGGCAGTGTTGTCGGAATATTGTCATATCCGTAAAATCTTGCAACCTCTTCTGCTAGGTCTGCCATGCAATTTAAATCCTGGCGGAATGTCGGTATCGTCAATGTGTTTGTCTTTTCATCATATACAAGTTCAAGCTTCTTGAACACGGAAAGCATAAAATCCGCATCAAGATTTGTTCCAAGCAGCTTATTCATCTTATCCGGTTCAAACGGAAGCACCTTTTCGGCAACAGGGTTTGGATAGATATCAATCACGCCATCTACAACTTCGCCACAGCCAAGCTCTTCAATCAGCTGACATGCACGATTCATGGCACACATCGCAAGATTGGGATCAAGCCCCTTTACAAACTTTGCAGCCGCATCTGTCGCAAGACCGATACGCTTGGAAGAAAGACGAATATTGGTTCCGTCAAAGCAGGCAGCCTCAAACAATAAGGTCTTAATCTCATCTGTTACCATAGAGTTTGCGCCTCCCATGATACCTGCAATTCCGATTTCCTTTTCGCCGTCACATATCATCAGAACATCCTTGTCCATTTTACGTTCCTGACCATCCAATGTAACAAAAGTATCTCCGTCCTTAGCACGACGTACAATAATCTTATGTCCTGCAACTGTATCAAGGTCAAATGCATGCATCGGCTGACCCATTTCTTCCATCACGTAGTTTGTTATATCGACAAGATTGTTAATCGAACGAATTCCCTGCGCAGCAAGACGGTCACGCATCCACTTTGGAGACGGACCAATCTTTAAGTTCTTAACAACTCTTGCAACATATCTCGGACATAAATCGGTATCCTGTACCTCGACAGATACATAATCATTTACATCACCGCCGCTGCCCTTTACTTTGATCTCCGGCGCATAAAACTTCTTATCAAAGGTTGCTGCAACCTCTCTTGCCATACCAATCATAGAGAAACAGTCTACACGATTGGATGTAATCTCGTATTCAACAACCGCATCGTTTAATCCAAGTGCGGCAATCGCATCATCACCAGGCTTTACTCCAAAATCCTCTGCAAAAATATAAATTCCATTTTCCGGAGCTTCAGGATAAAAATCTCTGGAGGAACCGAGTTCCTCAATACTACACATCATACCAAAGCTCTCTACACCACGAAGTTTTCCCTTTTTGATAACGATGCCATCCTCCGGAAGCGGAGAACCATCATGTCCGCCGGCAACTTTACCGCCATCCAATACAGTCGGAACCAGGTCCCCCTCCCGGACATTCGGAGCACCCGTCACAATCTGAATCGTCTCTGTGCCAACATTGACCTGACATACAATGAGCTTATCCGCATCCGGATGTCTCTCTATCTTCTCGATACGACCTACTACAATTTTATTTAAATTCTTATCCTTCTGCTCAAAGCTTTCTACATGGGAACCGGATAATGTCATCTTATCGACGAACTCCCGGATATCCACATCCAAATCCGGAACATATGCTTTGATCCATGAAATCGGTGTATTCATATTATATACCTCAACCTTTCTATCTTATTCTCATACGCGTAATCACAACCTACGAATTACTTAAAACTGATTTAAGAATCTTGCATCATTCTCATAGAGCAAACGCATATCATCAATCTCATATTTTAAGAGTGTTACTCGCTCCAGACCGATTCCGAACGCAAATCCGGAATACTCATTTGGATCGATCCCACACATCTTTAACACGTTCGGATGTACCATACCGCAGCCTAAAATCTCAATCCATCCACTACCCTTACATACACGACAACCTTTTCCGCCACACTTAAAACATGTGATATCAACCTCTGCAGACGGCTCTGTAAACGGGAAATGGTGCGGTCTGAATTTTGTCTTTGTCTTCTCACCAAAAAATTCTTTTGCAAACTGATCCAGGGTGCCCTTTAAGTCTGCCATCGTAATCCCCTTATCTACAACAAGACCCTCTACCTGATGGAAGGATGGTGAATGAGTTGCATCCACCTCGTCCGAACGAAATACTCTTCCCGGAGAAAGAATACGAATCGGAAGTTTTCCCTGCTCCATAATACGTGCCTGTACAGGAGATGTCTGTGTACGCAGAAGAATCTCCTTATTGATATAGAAGGTATCCTGTTCATCCTTTGCCGGATGATTTGCAGGAATATTTAACAATTCGAAATTGTATTTGTCATACTCGATTTCCGGACCGGATACTACCTCATATCCCATACCGATAAATACACGCTCCAAATCCTCTAACGCAATCTGGTTTGGATGTCTGTGTCCTGTAATACGCTTTACTCCCGGAAGTGTCACATCGATTGTCTCACGCTTCATCTTTTCCGCACGGGCTGCCCGATTGATCGCTGTTAATTTTTCTGCAAGCTCCTCCTCGATAATCTGGCGTGCTTCATTTACAAGCTGACCAACCTTCGGACGATCCTCCGGTGCAACATCCTTCATACTTTTTAACACCTGCGTAAGCTCACCTTTTTTACCAAGTACGCTGACCTTGATGTCATTTAACATCTCTGCATCGGTCGCCTCAGCAATTTGTGCGAGCGCCTGTTCCTTAATGCTCTGTAACTTTTCTTTCATGCTAAATCCTCCATCCGTTAATATGCTGTTTGGGAGCCTGCCCATCACTTGCGAAGTTCTATGCAATAAAAAAACGCCCCCATAAAGGGACGAATCAAATCCGCGGTACCACCCTGCTTCGGTTGCCAAACATGCAACCGCTCTTTCATGTGCGTAACGTGCACCTACGATATGTCCTACTTTGAACAGCTGTCACTGTACCTTCTTCAGACACATGGCTCCGGTGTGAAAATGAGAAATCGCATGTTCTAATTGAAGCTTCCAGCCTATGACTCCAACTCTCTGATAGATAAACGAAATCCTTGTTGCACCTTCAATGCCTCTAAAATATTCTTATGTTACGAACTCCTTTATTTTATCACACCAATTTCTTGTGTCAAGCCTTTTCCCCACGAATATAGAAAACAACCTGATCAATCAGTTCCTCGCTTGTGAAATCAACCTCGCAAAACAGCTTATCGGGATTGGACATTGTCAGACGATACACAAACCCATCTTTATGAAACAGCCGCTTTTTCTCAACGAGATTTTTTGACAAATACTTTACATAGTCCAATTTGATAACTTCCGTCTTGGTAATATGACTGATAATCATATAATTATCCGTAATATAGATGTTGTTGTAATGGAACAGTAAATGATATGCAAGTTCAGCATTGATTTCCTTTATAATCACAGCCGGGTCACCGTAAACTGCCAATTGGCGAACCTGAGAATGAAGTGCCGGTTGCACCCAGACAAGCAACGTATATGAAAAAATCAAAATGCATAATACAACCGGTAAGAAAAAAATAACATAAAGCATTGTAATGAATGCCCGTGGGTAATCCGGTTCACTAATGATATATACACAGGCATACTGCTTTAGAAGCTGCACATCCATGCCACTTTGCGCCGCCAGCTGACTCATAATGTACTCGGTCGAAGAAGCATCCTTCACAATCCGTCCCTTGACCGTAAGCTTGTCAATATGGATTTTCGGATCTTTTGTCTCAACCAAATACAGGAGCAGCTCATCTCCCTGAATCGAATAATAATAAGCGCCCTTCATCTTATCATCCACATGATATTGAAATCCTGTGTAATATAAATCATGTGCAGTATATTCTACATTACGTGTATCAGAAGCGTACGATGTAGCAAGCCGATCACCTACATGCTCAATATTACCCATCTTGTTTGTTCGGACACGATCAAAAACCGGATATTTCATAAACATAAAAATCAGCACCAAAAACACACCTATTGCAGGTAATGTAATCGCTATCGTATTTTTAATGACAAACATGTGAAATCGTTTATTTTTCATAGCCACTTCCTCAACAATCTGGGTTTATCTTATCATTTCTAAAAATACGAATCAACCCAATTTGCAGTTTTTTTAACACTTCCGTAGCTATTGCATAATATAAACTATAACAAATCAAATGGGGGTAAACCTATGAGCGATTTATCAGCAACACAGTGCGGTTGCGGTTGTGGAAATTCATGCGGCTTCGGTTTCGGCGGCAACAATTCCTGTATATGGATTATTTTAATTCTTCTTTTCTGCGGCGGATGCGGTGGCAACGGCGGTGGATTTTTCAACAATGACGGTTGCGGTTGCGGCGAGTGCTGGTGGATTATATTAATTCTCCTCTTCTGCGGTTGCGGAAACAACTCTCGCAGCGGCTGCGGTTGCGGTTGCGGCTGTTAATCATAAGACGACGAGAGTCTGCGGTGCAGGCTCTCTATTCTATATTTGCGGAACCTGTCATATATTTCTATAGAATAAGATTATGAGAGAACTGTATGCAAACGGAATCCTTTCATCCCCTGGACAGATTAATCGGTAATTCCTCCCTTTCCATGTTGGAGGCTCTTGTTCCCTTTGTGGATTATCCTATGAAGCGTATGCTTGTTCTCTTTATTAAATACAAGGAACTTATGGCACTTTTAAACTGCTTCAACGACCCTGAATACATCGCTGAATGCGGCTTCGACTGTCATCCTAAAGACAGTCAGGATTTCATTACCGGTCTATGCAACGTGTTACCGGCACAATAT
Organism: Eubacteriales bacterium; assembly: GCA_030533235.1. Classification (GTDB taxonomy): domain Bacteria; phylum Bacillota; class Clostridia; order Lachnospirales; family Lachnospiraceae; genus Coprococcus_C. The sequence goes on from JAUNJN010000002.1 coordinate 92,249, forward strand.
GCCGGAAATCTCAAACAAATGACACAGATGATGCGGATGATGCAAATGATGGATACGACAAATAAAGCTGCCGAAGGTCAACAACAGAGCAAGAATGCGTCACATATCAATCTCTACGACTCTGTTATGGATATTCTAAACGAAAATGAATAAAATACACTCATCCGTCACATAACACAATACCGAATTAAATCAATCAGGAGTATATATATGAATTTTTATGACGACCCTCGTTTTTACCGAATTGATCCGCGAAAACAAAAAATACTAAAACAAATCAGCGAGCAAAGCAAACAATATTCCATGGAACAATTGTTGCCGCAAATTATGCAAATCAATCAGGAATTAAACCGCAGAAACATGAACTTTTCGAAAGAAGAAACTGCTCTTCTTATGGATATAATAGAAGAATCCCTCTCACCTGCAGAAAAAACGAAATTCAACATGGTGAAGGGATTCTTATCTTAATTTTTCGATAATGGAATTATGCACATTCTCCTATAAATACGCAGATACGCAAACAATAATCGATGCAACACAAAGCAAAAGAGCTGCAACGGAAAGCGGCCACTTATTCGACTCCAAACCTACAATTGCCGCCCATACTTCTATGAATAAAATTGCAACTCCGTAAACAAAACCAAAGAAGCATAAAAAGGCACCGATAATTGAAAGCACAAATGCCATAACTGCCATATTTCCTGCATTAATATCTGAATTATTTTTAATTTCAGCATTCATATTTTGCATAACCTGCTGTCCGTATGCCGCGGATTCTGCAGAATTTGCCATATAGTTTCCGCTCATTGTCAATCGGGTTAATCCTTCAAAAAGCGGACGCAAATTATTCATATACTCTTTTTTAACGGCAGCACCTGCGACTCCCTTATCAATCGGCATCGGATTTTTCGGACTACGCAAATATGCATAAATCGTTATCTGTGGTCCATTGAAGTAGAACTCAAAAATACGCTTTGCCGTAATATGATCATAATACTCATAGTGCGGAGTCCCACCCTTTTCACTATATACAAACTTGTAAGTATTAAGAAATGACATAATAAGCTGGTATGCTGTCTGTGAATCATTTACCTGGAATACAAACACAGATTTCTTGTCTTGTATATTTTTTCCCATCTTCTCTCCTTAAATGAATGTCTTTGCACAAACTTTATGTTATTTTGCAACAATATTAACAATCTTACCCGGTACGTAAATCTCTTTGATGATGGTTCCTGTTAAGCGCTCTCCCAACGCATCCTTTGCCTTGGCAATTACAGTATCCTTGTCATCATTCACGGAAATATTAACCGTAACTCTTGTCTTTCCGTTGATCTGAACTGCGATTTCCTTTTCATCATCTTTAATCGCAGACTCATCGCATACCGGCCATGGGTGATGGAATACAGTCTCTGTTCCGCCGAGCTGCTCCCAAAGTTCTTCACCGATATGCGGCGCAAACGGTGCAATCAAAAGTACCATTGTCTTTAATGTTTCCACATCAACACCGGTTGTCTTTGTAAGCTCAATAAATTTATTGTTGTACTCCATAAAACCGGAAATTACAGTATTCAGGTTGAACTGTTCAAGTCTCTGTGTAATATCAAACACCATCTTGTTACGAAGCTTTACAAATTCCTTTGTCTCAGCAACATTCTTTTCCATATTGGTTACTACCATGTTGTAGAAACGATTAATAAAACGATAGATACCGTCAATACCGCTATCATCCCAAATTGAATCAAGCTCCGGCGGTCCGATGAAAAGCTCATACATACGAAGCGTATCACAACCATAATCACGAACGATATCATCCGGTGATACGATATTTCCAAGTGACTTACTCATCTTTGTTGCAGCACCTGTCACCTTATCACGACCGCAAATCATGCCCTGATTAAACAGCTTCTTAAACGGCTCTTCAAAATCAACAACGCCGATATCATATAAGAACTTTGTATAAAATCTTGAATAAAGCAGGTGAAGAACCGCATGCTCAACACCTCCGATGTACATATCAACCGGAAGATATTTATCAGCCTTTTCACGGCTTACAAGTTCTTCTTTATTCTTGCTATCCACATAACGAAGGAAATACCAGGATGAACCTGCCCACTGAGGCATTGTATTTGTTTCACGCTTTGCAGGCTTACCACAGCACGGACAGGTTGTATTTACCCACTCAGTAATATCAGCAAGTGGCGATTCACCTGTACCGGTTGGCTGATAGCTTTCTACATCCGGTAAGAGAAGCGGCAACTCATTTTCAGGAACCGGAACTGCGCCACAATCCGGACAATGAACAATCGGAATCGGCTCACCCCAATATCTCTGACGAGAGAACACCCAGTCACGAAGCTTGTAATTTACAGTCTTCTTTCCAAATCCTTTCTCTTCAATCATCATAGGAGCTTCCTTCTTAAGTACCGCAGATTCCATACCATTCCATTCGCCGGAATTAATCATGATTCCGACTGCATCTGTATAAGCCTCTGTCATATTTTCAATTTCCACGCCATCCTTCGCGATAACCTGGATAATCGGAAGATCAAATTTCTTAGCGAACTCAAAGTCTCTGTCATCATGTGCAGGTACACACATAATCGCACCTGTACCATAATCTGCCAAGACATAATCCGACAACCAAATCGGAGTCTTCTTACCGTTTAACGGATTAATTGCGTAACTGCCTGTAAATACACCTGTCTTTTCCTTATCCTGCATACGGTCTACGTTTGACTTCATAGATGCCTCATAAATATATTTTTCTACAGCATCCTTCGTCTCCGGTGTAGCAAGAGAAGCAGCAAGCTTATGTTCCGGAGCAAGTACCATAAATGTTGCACCATGTAATGTATCCGGTCTTGTTGTGTAAACTGTAATTGTCTCATCCATACCGTCAACCTTAAAGTCAACCTCAGCACCATAAGACTTTCCAATCCACTCGCTCTGCATCTTCTTAACCTTTTCAGGCCAATCAAGCTTATCCAAATCTGCCAGCAAACGCTCTGCATATGCCGTAATCTTCAACATCCACTGACGAAGATTCTTCTTTGTAACATCCGCACCGCAACGCTCACATTTACCATTAACAACCTCTTCGTTTGCAAGACCCGTCTTACAAGAAGGACACCAGTTAATCGGCATCTGCTTCTCATATGCAAGCCCCTTCTTGAACATCTGAACAAAAATCCACTGTGTCCACTTATAAAACTCCGGGTCCGTTGTATTTACTTCCATATCCCAATCATAGATTGCTGCAATTTCGTTAATCTGCTTCTTGATGTTTGCAACATTGGAAGCTGTCGAAATACTTGGGTGTACACCATTTTTGATTGCATAGTTCTCAGCCGGAAGACCGAATGCATCCCATCCCATCGGGTGAATCACATAGTGTCCCTGCATGAGCTTGTATCTGCTCCATACGTCTGAAATAACATATCCTCTCCAATGTCCGACATGTAAACCGTTTCCGGACGGATATGGGAACATATCCAAACAATAATATTTAGGTTTTTTACCATCATTGACGTTAATTGGTTTCTCCTCCCAATTCTTTCGCCATTTACCTTCAATCAGCTTATGATTGTAACTACTGGCCATTTGTAAAATCCTCCATTTATAGAAATCTATTTTGCATACTATTATAAGTATATCCTATCTTGTCAAGTGTCTCCTCAATCGACGTTCTTTTTACACCAAACCTGGCACAAAGTGCATCCAAATCAATACCATCATCCCGCATCGTCGTGTTGACGAAGGATAACAGCATCATCGGATCCTTTGGTAAATGATCAAGCGCCATTATAACACCTCGCCTGTAATGAGCCACGGAGATGGCTGATTCACAAACACACTGTTTTTATCTGTTTTTGAAACCGTAATCTGCATCACTTCCATGTTGCCGATATTATACTTTTCAAAAAGCGGCTTGATTTTGGATAAAATATCCAGCTCCAATGTGTAAATTACAAATTGCATTTTCGGATTTTTTGCAATCAGACGAACAATATCCTCCTCAAGATGCTTATTTGCAACAATGAAAGAAAGACGCGGAACCGGAATACTGTCCATAGACTCCTTGGATAGATCCGGAATAATGATAATATTATGTACACCAAACTGCTTGACATTATCCTCCATCGTTTCCTTGGCACCCTTATCGTTCTCAACACAAATTATCGTGCCGTCACCCGCAACAAACGCTGCCTCGATTGCAATACTTTCCGCATCGACAAGACAAATTGTATCCTGCGAATCCACGCCAAGCAAACTCATGATTACCGCACGTATTTCCTTTCCGACATACTTAATCGGCCCCTTTGAAAACATCTCGTTTTTCATACCGATTCGATAGGACTCTCTCGTATTTTCATTGAGAATAAAAATAACGGTTGGTCCTGTAATCTTTCGATTGATGACTTCTTTGATTTTGACATGCTTAACCTGCCCGGCTTCTTCGATACCGACACCATACCACATGTCATACTCACCAAAACCGGCTTCCCAAAATTCATAGAAAATGTCCTCATGTATCTCATCCGCAAACACAATCACACGCTTATGTGTCTCAATAAACGGAATTACATTCTTCATTTTCCCACATATATCCAGAAGCTTTATTTTTTCCGGGCTCACCTCCATGGTCTTTGAAAAATAGCCCATCCACTGCAACATCTGTTCTGTAGAATAACTACCTTTTGCCATATTACATCCTCCTTTAACTTCTTGCTCTGTTATTTGGTAATACGATCCTTCGTTTTGTCATCTGTATCGTCTGCAAGACATTTCTCTTTGTTCTCCACATCCTGTTCCTGTTCTTCCATAAATTGCTCCAGTGCCCGATCAAAGGAATGGTCAATTTCACCATAAGGATCATCCTCTGTCACAACACCCTCCTTGTTCTTCATGGTCTTCTTAAATCGCGCAAACAGAAGCTCCTTTTTCCGTTTCTTACGAAGACTCATACGTTTTTCGTGACGGTCACGATAAATCGGTTCATCCGTTTCTTCATCAAATCCAACCAAACGGTAATAATCCTCCGTATCTGAGGACAGCTTCTTTTTACGAAGACCATCCCGGAGAAGAACTGCAAAAAATGCATACAGACATGCGAATACCGGTACACCAAGGATCATTCCCTTAACTCCAAACAAATCGCCGCCAACCAAAATCGCAATCAGCACCCATATACTGGAAAGGCCTGTTGTATCCCCCAGAATTAACGGTCCTAAAATATTGCCGTCAAACTGCTGCAGGATCAATATCCAGACTACAAATATAACCATCATAATCGGATCATCCATAAGCGCAAGAAGCGCGCCCGGAACCGCTCCAATAAACGGTCCAAAGAACGGAATGATATTGGTCACCCCGACAATGACACTAATAAGCACCGCATATTGATATCCAACCGCGGATGTAAATATCAAACATAATATTCCGATAATCACGGAATCAATAATCTTACCATTGATAAATCCACCGAAGACAGAATTTGCATAAGCCGCACCACGCATAATCTTATTGCCTGTCTTACGGGAAAATATGCAATAGATCATCTTCTTGCCCTGTGCAAGTAATGTTTCCTTGCTAACTAAAAGATACACCGTGACAATCAATCCAAGAAAACAGTTTAGAATTGCTTTTACACCGATCATAACACCGGAGGATAATTTAATCGCAATTGTATCGATATTCGGCATAACCGTAGTTTTGAAAATATCAAATACATTCTCCTGAAAATATTTTATTGCCTGCGTGAATTTACCTTCAAGCATGTCGTTTTTGGCAAATACCTTTTGAACCCAGCTTTGGGCACTTTCAAAATATCCCGGTGCCTTTTCCACAAGATCATTGAGACTTGTGATAATCTGCGGAATAACAAGCCACAAAAAACCGACAACCAATCCAAGAAATAAGGCAAGCGAAATGATAAGTGCCGGAATCTTTGCCTTACGGTATACATCATCATAATCCTTTTCTCTTGCTTTTGATATAATATATGCCAATCCGCGCCGAATACCGATCATAGCCGGATTCAGCAAATATGCAATCACAATACCGATTGCAATCGGAGTAAGCGCTGAGCCAATCTTGGATAAATAGGCGACAATTCCTTTCCACCCTTTTATAACCTCCGCAAACACAATACATGCACAAAGTGATATTGTAATCGTAATACCAAGCTTTATGTAATTACTGTTCCATTTTTTACCCATATAATAAAATCCTCTTTTCTCAAGGCAAATTTTGTCCGCATATATTATAGCACCCAACCGCACAAATACACAACAAAATCTATAAATATTTTTTGAATGTTTTTTTGCAATCACAGCGTTCTTTTGTTGACATAACATCAATAATCACATACAATAAATGTATAAGCTTATTGATTTAAAAAAAGAGTAAACATTAAATATTATAATATTATTCAAAGGAAAAGAGGGACAACCATGTATCGAAATATTATTAATGATCTGGCAAGCTGGTTTCAAGAACCGAAACGAAAAATATTAGACATCAAGGGTGCCATAGGTGTCGGAAAAACGTGGACAATCCGTGATTTTGCAACCGGTTTTTTCGATGCGCAGTTGTACTTTGACATTCCAAAGCAACCGAAAATCGCCGATATACTCTCTGACAAATTCGGACTTTCCGAAGAAGAACGTATCCAACTGTTGGATACATATCTTTCCGAAAATGCCCCTGATTTTGTTCCCGAAAAAACTCTTCTTATTTTTGACGGACTTCAAAGCATCCCGAACTGCGCTTATTTTTTCTATACCTATGCAAAAAAACATCGAAATTACAATCTCTGCATGATTTCGGATTCCATGCAGATTTCGGAATACGAATACCATTATGTAGACGTATTCCGTATTTTGCGCATGCGTCCGATGAGCTTTGAGGAATATATGATTGCCAACAAAGCCAATCCGCTGATTGCAGCGATCGAAAATCATAAATCAACTCCGCTAAATCCGGTGGGGCTTCGTTCTGTCACCAATATGCTCCGCGATTATATGCTTATCGGTGGAATGCCCGGTATAGTTCACGCCTTTTTAAAGAACAAGGACTACGATATGATTCGCCCGATGCAAAAGGAGCTTCTTTCCGGCTATGATACTCTGATCAAACAAAGCTTCTCCTATGCACGGGCCGAACGCTGTCGCAGAATCTGGCGTAGCATTCCAAAACAGCTTGCGCATGAAAACAAGAAATTTATGTACCGCTTTGTTGACGAAAATGCAAGAGCCAGAGAATATCGTGAAGCCGTACAAGGACTCTGTGATCTCGGTCTTGTGCGTATGCTTCCCCGTCTTAAGGATGGCACACTTCCTCTGGAGGAGCATATCGATATAAAATCCTTTGAACTGTTTTGTATCGATCACGGTCTTTTACGTGCAATTTATGATTTACCAATTGACCGCACACTTTCTCCGGAGCAGCTTTTTGCAGAATGTAACGGAGGAGTTGCCGAACAGTTTATTTTTGAAGAACTGTCAGCCAAGGTCGGATATTTATATTACTGGGTATCCGGTGCAACCGCACGTGTGCCGTTTGTATACGAGGGTGAGCAGGGTGCCATACCGGTAGATATCCGTTTCTCTCCAAATAATAAGGCACAGAACATAAAAACGTTCTGTGCCAAAAATCCGAATACAAAAATCAGTCTCAAGATATCATTGGAGCCGGTTTCCATTCATGCTTCGACTCTCAATATTCCTGCATACGGCTTATGGAACATGTAAGTCTATGCCAGACCAATCAGCTTGACAAATTCTTCCTCCGCAACCGCCTTGGAATAGTACCATCCTTGCATATAATGACAGCCATGCTCAATCAGCCGGTCACGCATCATCACTGTTTCAACCCCCTCTGCAACAATCGAAAGATTTAACGCATTGAGCATACCGATGGTATATTTCAGTGTGATTCCCGCCTTATCATCCTTAAACGCATCCCAGATAATCACTTTGTCAATCTTAATAATTGAAAACGGCATGCGGTTAATGTAGTCGATGTTTGCATGCCCCGAACCATAGTCATCCAATGAAAACCGGATTCCATAGTCAACGAGTCGTCTGACATTCTCCATAATTGTTTCTGAATTTCCCATGGTAGCAGTTTCCGTTACCTCCATATTAATCATCTTCGGAGATACGTTATACTTTTCCAAAATCATCTGTACGCGTTCCGCAAAATCAATCTGTACAAGCTGCAACGGACTGATATTTACCTCAATATATTCAATCGAGCTGTCCATCAACCGACTATCTCTGATAAAACGACAAACCTTCTCCAAAATCATCTCGCCCATTTCGACAATCAATCCGTTTTTTTCCGCAATCGGAATAAATGTCTCCGGCGATATCCATCCGAGTTTATTATCGTTCAAACGAACAAGTGCCTCTGCAGAATTGTAACCATTTTTTTCCACAGAATAAATCGGCTGATAATGAACAATGAGTTCATCCCTATCCATCGCAACTTTAACCGCACGTTCAACGGCTTTATCCATCTTGATTTTTCCGAGATCGATATCCTCTACCAGTGTGATTTTTCCCTTATTTGTTTTTTTTGCAACAGACATTGAATAATCTAACACCTCGATGAGCTCCCCAAGGGAACCTGCGTCTCTCGGACAGGATGCGCAGCAAATCGAAGCCGACATCATAATACTGGCATGTGAATCACTAAACCACGGATGCTTAAATCGCTCCTCTATAATCTGTGCCTGCAAGCTCGCATTCTCAATATCCTTCCCAAGCACAATACAAAAATTATCCGAGCCGAGTCGAAATACATATTTATGAACACGCAGACTCTCAAAAAACATACTTACCTGTCTTAGCAGATTGTCACCGTTTTCAACACCATAGGTCTTATTAATGAACTTAAAATCATCCATGGCAACGGCAATCACCGCAAACTTTTTTTCTTTTTTGAAGCAGCTTTCCACGTACTCTCCAAACACACTTCGATTAAACTGGTTTGTAACGGCATCTATCTTATTCCCTTCATTTTGCAGATAGAAAAATAAAGAAAGACACAGAAAAGCAATTGCAAGATGCAACATCGGAATCTTTAATTGTACTTCAACCACACCGGCAACCACACCAATCAAAACATTGATCAAAATCGTAATCGGACGTAAAAATGAAAAGCGGTTGGCATGTCGTACGATGCTGACAAAACCGATTACAAGAAAACAAAGGTCAATTCCGTATATGATAAAGCTTCCGATTCCGCGCACCCAGATATCACCCTCTACATGCATCACCCAGTGTGTAAAAATATTACTTCCGTAAATGATGAAATCAAGTATCACAGCAAAAATATAAATATGCTTAAGAAACGGATGTTTTTTTGCATCCACATGTGCAAGCGATAACACATAATATACAAAAATAACCGGTATAAGGTTGAAAATCAATTTTTGTACACTTAACATACAAAACGTAATGCCATTTTGATACCTTCCGGTCATTGCCATCTGCGTAACAATGATTTCCATACAATCTGACAAAAACGACGTAAATATCAAAACGAAGAATACAATATGATTGCGAAGCGGTATCCGTTTTTCACAAAAATACCACAAAATTATGATTAACAACATAAAAGCCGCCACATAATCGTACGTCAAAAACCATTCTCTCATATGTTCCATCCCTACATTTCATCCATTGAACTGCTATCCTGCCTTGCTATTGTAACCAAACGTTCAAATCGACCGGCCCGTCAACGCCATACAACGATCCGTCTCCTGTATATTGCCACCCGATAAACTGATACGGGAAATCCGGCTGATTTGAGTAATGAGCGACCCAAAGTGAATAATCACCCAGACGTGTCATATCAAGATTTTGTGCATACCAGTTTCGGTTGGAATAAATCATCGGCTCATAACCGGCCGCACGAATCGTTTCGCAAAAACCAACTACCGCATCCGTTCTTGCATCCGTATCAAGATTATATGTTCTCGCATCCTCAACATCCAAAAACTCTGTGTCAATCGCAACCGGACACGTTATGTTGAAATCACGAATTGCTCCGAGCACAAAACGTGCTTCCTCCACACCTTCCTCGTAATTTATGGCCTGCGAGTAAAAATATACACCGACCTGAAGTCCTGCCGCAAGTGCGCCGTTTATATGGCTTTGAAACGTGTCATCCTCAACCATTTTACCGGATCCGTATCCACGATATCCCACACGTATCATAGCGACATCAACCCCCGCCGCACGCACACGTTCCCAATCAATGCTCGGCTGATATGCAGATACATCGATTGCAACCTTGCTTTTTTTGCCCCCATCCGCTGTATGATAATAATAAAGTCCATTGTCCTCGGCAAAAAATTGTTCTACATCATAGTGATGTCTCGGAACCTCATCTACAATTTTGTAAAACTGACAATCCGGCGGTGTCCCGATTAGTATATAACTTGCTCTTGCAAACTGCCAAAAGTTGTTGTCAATCGCAACCGCTAAATCGTCTGTCAAAAGCTCCCATGTTTTTACCGTTTGCTCCGGCATCTTCGGTTTGTTTTTGTCACGAACCTTCACATTGATTCCAATCACAAACCCAATGGCAATCAACAAAAATATACATGCAAGCGTCAAAGCAAAACGTGCAATTTTATTATTCATAAGTCTCTTATTTTCCTTCGTCTGTTATTTTATCATTGTACCATATCAAATCTATGAATTGCAACCTGCCTTCTTATCCAAACCAACAATCCGCCATCCGATTATGCAAAGAATCATCCCTGCTGCAAGCAGAATACATCCGTCCCTAACGTTTACCGTTTGCTTCATAAGCACAGGCAGTATGCGGCAGACCGCTTTCGGATAAAACATTGCCACAACCGATAATGCATTATTCATTGCATGCATCATTATACCCGGGAAAATACTTTTTGTTTTGTAGGATACAAAACAAATAATTGCCCCAAGCAGCATCGTCGGAAAGAATCGTACAATACTCATATGATAAACGCCAAAGATGGCAGAGGACAATGCGATTGCCACCCCCGGCTTAAGCTTTGCCTCAAACGCAGACAAAACAAAGCCGCGAAACATAAGTTCCTCACAAACCGCAGGAAGTATCGCAACCAGCAGAAGCGTCTTAAAGAAGCTTCCAAACACAAGCGAACCCGAAGTCTGCTGCAGCATTTTTGCACCTTCAGGAAATATTTTTTCTGCAAGTGCCGTAACAATTACACCAAGACAAATTGCTCCGGCAATCATAATCCCGCCACCGACAAACGCCCTCCAGCTGCATCCCTTTACGCGAAATGTCCGTGCAAAATCCTTTTTGGAATAAAGCACTGCAGCAACCGGTAAAGAAAGGATGAAAAACTGTGTAAGAATCAGACTTCCGACACTATGTTTCAATGCTATACTTCCACCAATATATATGATTGCCACGGCGGTCACCGAAAGAACCAGCCATACATCTCCAAGTGTTGGTACTCCACCCTTTTTCAGATTGCTTCTTCGCTCAAAAATCTGAACAGAAGTCGAACCGTCACCGAACAAAATTGCTTCACTCTTATATATTTTTCCAAGAAACAGGATTGCGAGAACACCATAGATTACATTTGATGTAAGGACAATCAAGGTTATCCCGATATTGATTTTAAATGCAAGCAAATCGCGAATCAACAAACATATATTGGCAACCGGAACAAGTGCCATATGATTGGTAAGTGTTACATTCGGCAAAAAACTCCCAAACGACGCAAACATAACGATCAACATAAGCGGTGTCATGTAATTATTAGCTTCCTTGTAACTTTTTGCAAATGCACAAAAGCACATGGACATTGCACTGATAAACACTGCAAATGCAAACACGCACAGTACACCAATCAGGATTGCAGGAAGAAAGCGACTCATATCAAATGCCGTATCCGCGCCATTTACCTGTTCTACCATATGAAACATGTATACTCCGACACCGCACATTGCAATAATATTCAGCAATGCCGAAACAATGCCAATCGTTGCAACCGTCAGAAACTTACTGAAAATCAACTCATTATTCGATATCGGAAGCGTGAGGATTGTCTCGAGCGTGCCACGCTCCCTTTCCCCTGCCGTTGTATCAATTGCAGGGTACATTGTCCCGAGCAGCAAACTGACAACAAGCATAAACGGCAAAATCATACCGAGGATACTTCCTGCCGAAGCCTCTTTGCTTGAAATGTCCTTTGAATTTATTCCGATTGGCTGTAAAATATATTCCGGATCAAGGCCAGCCGCCTCAATCCGCTCCTTGGTGAGTACACCGCTATATCTGCGTAGCATATTGGTCAAAAGATCCATCGCATATCCTGAATTGGTTACGGAAGACAAATAATAAATCTGATATGCTTTTTTTCCGTCTACGGTCGTCTGCATGATATATGCATCAATTTCTTCTGCTAGCAGAGCCGCCTCCGGATCATCCACCGCAACCAGCCGAAACGAATCCCCTTCCTCGGCTGAGGACTCCATCAAGTCCGCAAGCAGCGCTTCATCTTCGCCGATAACAGATACCTTGTACGTATGCTCTGCCATCCCGGTCGAAACACGTACCATAAGTTGCATCCCGACCACAAACAAAAGCGGATACAGGACAAGCGGAATAACCAGCATCATAATTACTGTTTTCTTATCACGAAGGACATCTAATATTTCCTTTTTATATAAGCTTTTAATTATCTTGCTTTTCATCCTGTTCATACTCCTCGTCAACAAGAGTTCGAAATACTTCTCTAAGGTTTTCTCCGCCGGTTTGTTCTTTTAAGTCCTCCAGCGTTCCCTGTGCAATCACCTTGCCGGATGCCAATAAAATAATACGATCGCAAAGCTGTTCTGCCTCCTCCATATAATGTGTCGAGTACAATATCGCCTTGCCGTTTTTTCTTTCCCTCTTCATAAAATCAATAATTGCATTGCTGCTTAATATATCAAGTCCAAGCGTCGGTTCATCAAAAATATAAATACTCGGGCTGTGAATTAAACATCTTGATATTGAAGCTCTCTGTGTCTGTCCCGTTGACAGTTTTTCGATTCGGTTATCGATAAATTGCTCCATGTGCAACACCTTGGCGATTTCCTCAATGCGAGTCTCTGTCTCCCTTCGCTCCATGCCATAGATATCTCCCATAATCTGAAGCAATTCTCTCGTGGATAATCGTCCGTATAGTTTTGTATTTCCTGAGAGATACCCAATACATCTCTTGATTTGTCTCTCATCCGACAACCGTTGTTCTCCGTCTCCGATAAAGACCTCCCCGCCTGTCGGCTGCATCAAGTTTCCGAGCATACGCAACAGCGTCGTTTTTCCTGCACCGTTTGGTCCTAAAATCCCGACAATTTCTCCCTGTTCAAGTGTGATTGAAACATCATCTACAGCACGAAACATCACCTTGCGATTATGTTTTTCATTTTTTTCGAATTCTTTTACCAAATTCTTTGCTATTAACATTCTCTCACCTATATATCACTATACCGATACATCATAAGCCTCGCCGCCAAGCTTGACATGTATAATCTTATGATTGTATGTAATCTTGTTGTACCAAAGACCAATTTTAGTCCGAAGCTTTACCCCTTTTTGAGTTCCAATGTATTTTGACACCGGCTCCTCAGAAAGTACATGAAAGTCCGTACGCCAATCATTAAACAGCTTATCCGCGTCATTTACGGATACAAGCAGCTTTCGCTGACTGTTCAGGTTGTTTGCGCTATGTTTATTCGCAAAGAATTTTACACCATTCGTACCGGCTGTCATGACAAGCTCGGCCCCCGGAAAACGTTTCCATATCATATCAAGTAATGTATGCACCTGATATTTTTTGTAATAGGATAACGTATCATCACATACAAAAATAATCCCTTTGTTTCGCTGGCATTGAATCGCATCCACCCATGAAAAATCATAGACAGCTCTCGAAATTGTCTTTTCCCTTGCCTGCTCTCCGTACATAGAACGGCGTACCGACATAATATTATGTACGTCAACACTGTACCAATGAATTCTTCCGTTATCCAAACGTCGAAACATACTGCTTAAGCGACATCCAAAATGAACAACCGTACAATTTGGAAACTGGTTAATATATCGTCTTACCTTTTCATCCAGTGCAGCCTGACTCCCCGCCATAATCAGGTTTTGGTATTCGCTGATATCGGTCCACGGACCATCAAACTTAAACTGATGATCATATATAAACTTGGATGCCCAAGCATCACTAATAATCTCCGGATACCGTTTTGTCCAATCAGACAAAAGCTTTAACGGATACAAACGTCGTAACGAGTGCTGATACGTATCACATAATATATCCTTTAAATATGCATACGCATTTTTTTGATTCTCCGTTTCGGAATAAATCATAAAATTATGCGTTTCACCTTCAAATTCAAAATATCTTGTATTTACACCCTGACTCTTTGCCTTTTTGCAAAATGAGCTGGCATATATCGCAAATAAATCCTTATTGCCGGAAAATACAACGACATCATCGCACAAATCTGTGTAATCCTCATAATAAGGACTTGTATACTCTGTACGTGCAACATAGTCGCGCACCCAATAGGTATTGATATATTCCTTAGCTTCAAAGCTATAGAAAAATCTTGTTTCCTTATCCATACTTCGAAGTATCGTCTGCTCTATCGCACGATCAAAAAACTCCGTATCAAGCACCGGCGAAAACAAAATCAACTGATCCGGCTTGCGCATTCCATCCTTCCACGCCAGTATCGCAAGCGAGAGTGCAAGTCCGGCGCCGGACGAATCGCCCATCAAAACAACGCGATCCACATCAAAACTTCGCGTGGCATCATTATACATCTGACGCAGCATACTAAAAGTTTCCTGACAGGAATGCTCCGGTGCCAGCGGATAGTATGGTATATACACACCACAACCTGTATCAACCGCCATTTGCACAATAAATTTCCAGTGTTCCGGCGTGATATACCCTGACAAACCATTCCCGTACAAATAAACAATGTAAGTTCCCGCAAACTTTTCCTTCGGTACAAGCCGGTAGTATTTATATTTGCCTGCCCGAAGCTCAATAAGCTCAAACTTCTCACCGATTCCTTGCGGAAGCTCATTCGTAAACTGTGCCTGATTTGCAAGTGCCAGGTCTCTTAATTCATCTTTTTTCAGTTTTTGCAATTCTTTTATTACCCTTTGTTGCGCCATAGCATTCTCCGAAAATAAATGATATATTATTATACCAAATTACACCAAAGAAAGAAAGACAAAAAAACCACCGAAACTTTCATTTCGGTGGTTAATATGCAGTTGATGGGACTTGAACCCACACCCACGTAAGTGGACATGAACCTGAATCATGCGCGTATGCCAATTCCGCCACAACTGCGTGTTGCAATGCGTATCATATCACTTATGACCTGTATTGTCAACCTTCTACTGCCTATGCATAATTACTCTGCATCCGTTGTTGTTGATGTTTCTACGGCATCTACCGGAACAGCCTGTTCATACAGATAATTTACAACCTTATCGGCAAGTGTATAATACATAACATCCTCATCGGAATATACGCTGTCAAAGGTTTTCTCATCCGGGAATCCGCCGCTTTCCATCATCTCCTGTTTATATGCTTTGATTTCATCGTCTGATACTGAAATATTTTCAGCCTTCGCGATAGCACAAAGTACAATCTTTTCATTCATGAATTCCTTAATCATGTCTGAAATATTCTGACGGAACTCTTCCTCTGTGCTTACACCATAACGTGCTTTAATGTAATCCGGAATAGAATATCCGTATGCCTCTGCCTCTGTCTTGACATTTTCCATAGTCTCATCGAGCATTTCCTGCATTTCCTTTTCCGGATATTCCTTGATTTCGGCATTGGCAACAACCGTTGTTGTTATATTGCTCTTGTTGTAAGAATCCATATTTTCCTTATACTGCGTTTCAAGACTCTCACGGATAGATGCCTCATACTCTTCAACCGTCTTGTATTCGGTATTTGCAGCAACAAACTCATCGTTATATTCCGGCATAATCTTTCGAACAGCAGATGCAATTGTAATCGCAAACTGTGCATCCTTGCCTGCAAGTTCTTCATTATAATAATCATTCGGGAACGTGACATCAATTGTGAAGGACTCTCCAACCTCATGTCCCATGATACCTTCCTCAAAGCCCGGAATCATACGTCCGCTGCCAAGCTCAAGCTCTGTTGTCTGTCCCTGTGTACTACCGCCCTCAAAGGCAGCTCCGTCAATCGTTCCGTCAAAGGAAATCGTAACTACATCTCCACTTTCAACCGTACCGGATTCGATTGGCTGCTCAGCTGCAACACTTGCCATAAGCTGCATAACTTCATATTGAATGTCTGCCACATCAACCTCGGCAACCAACGGATGATATTCGATTCCCTTGTAGTCACCAAGCACACACATATCGGCATATTTATTAATCACGTCCTTCTGTTTTGTCTTTCCACAGCCTGCCAGCATTGTCATACTCATGGCAACTGCGAGAACAACTCCAAGTTTCTTTACCTTCTTCATATTTAACTGATTCCTTCCATAAATATATTGTGTTATAATCGACATAGCATTTATACCACATTTTTTTAAAAAAATAAAGATGTTTTCTGCTTTTCACACAAGTATCACATTATGTTACCATATCTTGTGTTTTTTTCTATTTTTTTTACAATATTTTGTAGACAAGCCCAATATATAGTGTTATAATACCAAAGTGTGGGGAATAATTAAAGAAATACAAGAGGAGATTATTTATGAAGGTAATTAAGCGTGACGGTCACACCGTAAACTATGACCGTTCAAAAATCATCATCGCCATTCAGAAGGCAAATGCCGAGGTGGAACCTTGCGAGAAGGTCACCGAAGAAAAAATTGAAGAAATCGTTCAGGGAATCGAAGCAAAAAACCGTAGCAGAATGCTTGTTGAGGATATACAGGATATTATCGAGCAACGATTAATGGACGAGAAAAAATTTGTTCTCGCAAAAACATATATCATCTATCGTTACACAAGAGAGTTAGTTCGTAAAGCGAACACAACGGACGACTCCATCTTAAGCTTAATTCAGAACCGTAACAAGGATGTTATGGAAGAAAATTCAAACAAAAACGCAACCGTTGCTTCTACCCAGCGTGACTTGATTGCCGGCGAAGTATCGAAGGATTTGACGAAGCGTGTTTTGTTACCTGAAAAAATTTCCAAGGCGCATGAGGAAGGTGTGCTTCATTTCCATGATGCCGACTACTTCCTTCAGCCTATTTTTAACTGTTGCCTGATTAACATCAAGGATATGCTCGATAACGGCACGGTTATGAACGGAAAGCTCATTGAAAGTCCAAAAAGCTTTCAGGTTGCATGTACAGTTATGACACAAATTATTTCTTCCGTCGCCAGCAGTCAGTACGGTGGGCAGTCTGTTGACATCAAGCACCTCGGAAAATATCTCCGCAAGAGTTATCATAAGTATAAAGACAAGCTCGTTGCGGAATACGGTGATAAAATTGATGATGAAATTTTGGAAAGTATGGCTCAGGAGCGTTTGAACGATGAGCTCCGTTCCGGTGTTCAGACAATCCAATATCAGATTAATACTTTGATGACAACAAATGGTCAGTCACCATTTGTTACATTATTCTTAAATCTTGATCCAAACGATGAATATGTAGAAGAAAATGCCATTATTATTGCTGAGATTCTTCGTCAGCGATTAGAAGGCATCAAAAACGAAAAGGGTGTTTATGTCACACCTGCTTTTCCAAAATTAATCTATGTACTCGACGAACATAACTGCTTAAAGGGTGGTAAATATGATTATATTACCCGTCTTGCCGTACAGTGTTCTGCAAAGCGTTTATATCCGGATTACATTTCCGCAAAGAAAATGCGTGAAAACTACGAAGGAAATGTATTCTCTTGTATGGGATGCCGTTCTTTCCTCTCTCCTTGGAAGGATGAAAACGGTCAGTATAAATGGGAAGGTCGTTTCAACCAGGGTGTTGTATCCTTAAACCTTCCTCAGATTGGTATTGTTGCAAAGGGCGACATGAATCGTTTCTGGGAATTGCTTGATGAAAGATTGGAGCTTTGCTTTGAAGCACTCATGTGTCGTCACAGAGCACTGCTCGGTATTACCTCTGACGTAAGTCCGGTACATTGGCAGTACGGCGCAATTGCCAGACTCAAAAAGGGAGAAAAGATTGATCCATTGCTTAAGGATGGTTATTCAACGATTTCGCTCGGATACATTGGAGTTTACGAGGTAACAAAGCTTATGACCGGCGTAAGTCACACCGAACCTGTCGGCGAGGAGTTTGCACTCAAGCTCATGAAGCGCCTTCGCGAGGCATGCGAAACCTGGAAAAAAGAAACCGGTCTTGGATTTGGTCTTTATGGTACACCTGCCGAGTCTCTTTGCTACCGCTTTGCAAGAATTGATCAGGAACGTTTTGGAACAATTCCGGATGTTACAGACAAAGGATATTACACAAACTCTTATCATGTGGATGTACGTGAAAAGATTGATGCATTTAGTAAGTTCCGCTTTGAGAGTCAATTCCAGACAATTTCCTCCGGTGGTGCAATCTCTTATGTGGAGATACCGAATATGCGTCATAACTTAGATGCACTTGAAGAAGTTGTCCGTTTCATCTACGATAATATTCAATATGCAGAATTTAACACAAAATCAGATTACTGCCATGTATGTGATTATGATGGTGAAATCATTGTCAATGATGACAACGAATGGGTATGTCCGCAGTGTGGAAACAAGGATCACTCAAAGATGAATGTTACAAGAAGAACATGTGGATATTTAGGAGAAAATTTCTGGAATGTCGGTAAGACAAAGGAAATCAAAGCTCGTGTTCTTCATCTGTAAAGCTTATCAATACGAATCTATTTTACAGGCGGCACGTTCTTATCGGGTACCGCCTGTTTCTTTTACAACAAATTATGAAATAGGAGGATTCTCCATATGAATTATGGTGACATTAAACGCATTGATGTAGCCAACGGTCCCGGGATTCGTGTATCCCTATTTGTTTCCGGTTGCACACATCACTGCAAAGGCTGCTTTAATCCGGAAACCTGGGATTTCAATTACGGAAATTTCTTTTCCGAAAAGGAAGAAGATTTAATTATCGAATATCTGAAGCCGTCCTACATCAAAGGTCTCTCTCTGCTCGGCGGTGAGCCTTTTGAATACAGCAATCAACAATGTCTGTTACCACTGCTTCGTCGCGTCAGAGCTATCTATCCCGAAAAGGATATTTGGTGCTACACCGGTTATGACTTTGAAAAAGACATCAAAGGCTCTATGATGGTAAAATGGCCTGAAACAAGAGAGATACTGAATTATATTGACATATTGGTTGACGGAGAATTTGTGGAATCCAAGAAGGATTTATCACTTCGTTTTCGCGGTTCCTCAAACCAGCGCATTATTAATGTAAAAGCATCTTTAGCGTCAAACGAATTAGTACTTTGGGATCAAGAAGGGAGAATCGAGTCATGAGTGTTCCGGTTTCAATAAAAAAACTGAAAGAAAAAGCCACTATTCCAACCTATGGTTCAGCATATGCTGCCGGTGCAGACCTTTATGCTTGCATCGATGAAAACATTACCATCCAACCACAACAAACTGTTCTGGTTCCTACCGGACTTGCTATGGAAATACCGGAGGGATATGCAGGACTCATATATGCGCGCAGCGGTCTCGCATCAAAGAAAGGACTTGCCCCTGCGAACAAAGTCGGCGTTGTCGATGCCGATTATCGCGGTGAGGTAATGGTTGCACTTCACAACCATTCATCGATTGCCACTACCATTGAACCAAATGAACGTATTGCACAGCTTGTCATTGCACCATTCCTTGCAGCAAGCTTCCGGGAAGTAAATGAACTGCCTGACACCGTACGCGGTACGGGAGGATTTGGTTCCACCGGAAGTCACTAATTTTACTCTCACAAAAAACAAGGAGCGTCATCCAACGATCTTGGAAAACGCTCCTTGTTTTTTATATTGTGATCTTCGAAAATACTTCTCCGATTTTTGCATTGATAACAATATCCGCATGCTGATCACGTGGTGTCGGTTGCATATTAACCACAACCAAATATTTACCTTTGAAATAATCAATCAAGCCCGCTGCCGGATATACCGCAAGGGATGTACCGCCGATAATTAACATATCCGCCATTGAAATGTGCTGAACGGTTTTGGTCAGCGTACGATTATCCAAGCCTTCTTCATAAAGCACAACATCCGGTTTAATAATCGGATCCGCTATCGTAATCTTCACATCTTCCGCTGTCACCCGCTTACATTCATCACAAAGCGGTACTCCGTCAGAATCAATAATATACTGCAGGTCAAAAAACTTTCCGCATTTGGTACAGTAATTTCTATGGACAGATCCATGCAGCTCCAGTACCTCCTTGCTCCCCGCAAGCTGATGAAGTCCATCAATATTTTGCGTAACCACTGCCTTAAGCTTTCCGGCCCGTTCCAACTCAGCCAACTTCATATGGGCAACATTGGGTTTTGCATCCGTATAAATCATTTTATCCTTGTAAAACTGATAAAACATTGACGGATTTCTTTGATAGAATGAATGACTGATAATCGTTTCCGGCGGATAATCATATTTTTGATTATACAATCCGTCAACGCTTCGAAAGTCAGGAATTCCACTCTCTGTCGACACTCCTGCACCTCCAAAAAAAACAATGGAAGAGCACTCAAGGATTGCCTGATTCAGTTTCTCAATTTCCTTTTCACATGCAACAGTCATCATCAATTCCCCTTTACATCTTTCACATATACATCAACAGTTCCTGTGATTGTAAATGCAACACCCTCCAGGTCCTCAAAAATAAGTTTAACGTCTATATTGTCTCCGTTTTTCAATGTCGAACAATCAATAACCGGATGAATATCCTCCATCGACAGTGTCTCAATCGCCTTTGGCAAACCGACTGCAGTGAGTTTGAAATCATCTGACAAAGAAACCGTATACGTACAACCGCTCTGCTTTCCCGTCAGAGTGATATCTTTTTCAGTCATTGAAACCGTATTTTGTATTTGTTTTTCAATTGAAACATTGACTGCTACCTCGGAATTTGATTGTGCCAGATATATCCCCTCCGGCAAATAATCCGCCAAGTCAATCGTAGTTTGCAAACTATCACTTGCCCCGTTTACCGAAATATCACGGATAACAAGCTCATTCAGTTGCTTTGTCTTATCCGAAGGTCCTGCAACCGTAATTGTCTGCGGTTGATACAGTACCTCATCCACACCATATCCCTCTGCCGGTTTTCCGGCCAATTCAATCCGAACTTCAATTGTCTTCGTCGGATAAATCTGCATATTAACCTTTGTCTCTGTATCACTTAAGATTATTTTGTCGTTTTCCAAAATCTCGCCATATGCATCATACATATACACCTTGCCGATAGTTTCGAAGGAATCGGAACGTCCGCTGATATCAACCTCAACCGCTATATCCGTCACCCTGCCAATCGCACTCTTCGGTCCTTCTAATGTAATCAGATTCGGAGATGCAACGGTTGATACATATGCATATCCTTCCTTTGCCTCTCCAACCACATTAATGCGAACAGGGAACTGAACCGTAATCTTTTCTTCCAGCGAAAGCGTCATAGCATTATCTACGCACGTAATCGTAATATCACCATTCAGTCCGTGATCCTTCGGCTCCACAAAGATTTGAACTGTGTTTGTTATGGACATCGTTGATAAATCAGCCGTTGCAATAAAATCATTTGCATCCAGTCTCTCGACAATTGATCTTCGCCCTTTGACAAGAATATCAACCGTGTCCCCCTTCTCAACATCATAAATCTGATCAAGTTCTTCTAAAACGTCGCCATTCAACTGTTCCACCGGAATATCCTTAATCTCAACAGTTACTGTATAATCCGAAATATTGAGAACAACAAGCCACAACAAAACTGCACATAAAACGGCAAGGAGCTTCAACGCAAAATTTTCTAAAATCTTATTTTTCACGTTTCTTACCTCCCTTCCTTCTTCCACGGGAGCGTCTGCTCTCCTGCGTATTTTTACGCAGAGATTCCAATTGCTTACGCAAGCCTTCCGTATCGATATTGTGTATCAGATTTCCACTCTGAGCAACCGAAATCATACCGGTTTCCTCCGATACAACAATTGTCATACTGTCAGATACCTCACTAATACCGATTGCCGCGCGATGTCTCGTTCCAAGGTCTTTATTTAAATCATGCTGATTCGTAAGCGGCAGATAACAGGTTGCCGAAACCACCCTGTTGTTTCGAATAATGACAGCACCATCATGCAACGGGGTGTTATGCTCGAATATGTTGACAAGAAGCTGTTTGGATACAACCGCATCCAGACTGATGCCGGTTCCTTCATATTCGCCAAGTGCAACATCCTGTTCAATTACAATCAAGGCTCCTGTTTTATTCTTGCTCATGGCCATCGCCGCAGCAATCAGCTCGCTGATTGTATGGTCATTAATTCTTCCGTCCTTTGTGCTTCGATCATCCCGAATCAGCACCTCGGAAATAATATTCTTACGTCCGAGCTCCTCCAATGCACGGCGAAGCTCCGGCTGGAATAATATAATAACGGCAAGAATACCAACATTAATCGCATTTTTAAATATCCAAAGCATTGTATTCAATTGAAAAACCGTAGCAATTCCCATAAATGCTACGAGCACAACAACACCCTTCAGTAATGACCATGCCCTTGTCTTTTTAAACCAAAGCATAAGATGATATAAGAGATATGACAAAATAATTATCTCCAAAACATCTGTTATGGTGATGTGTGGCACATAAAACCAATCAAAATATGATCGTAATGCAGTCAATATCTTATGCATAGAACCCCCTCGTTCTTCCTACAGTAAGCATTATATATTCTACTGTCCGTTCGGATAATACCCGTCCTGACGATAGTTTTCTGTTTGATTCATCGGTCTCTTTTTCGCAGGATTCGTACCTGCAAGCGGATTTCCGATCTGCTGATTTGCCATCGGCTGCGCAGCAGCTGTCTGCTTTACCTGTGGCTGTTCTGTCTGGGCAACAGATGATTTGTTTTCCTTTGTTAATGTCTGTGTATGACCGGACATAGCTTGTTTTGCAACATCTGACACACTTGGTTTCTCTGTTTTTTTCTTTGATGTAAACTTTGGTACGGCCTTTACATAGTAGAAATAATCATCATCCTCAAACTGTACATTCTCCTTGTGAGCATAATCGAGAAGCCCCTTACACACCTGAACAAGCGCGCCTATCAGGATTCCAAGCAGGGAACCGCCTACGACCTGTCCCATAGAAATTCCGGCATCGGTAGCACCGTCAACCAACAGAGAAACGAGAATATTCAATAGCCCACTCGCTAAAATAGCAACATAAAACGCATAATCATATGGCAGCTTGTAAAGAATATATGTAATCATGATAACCACAGCAAAGACAATCAATACACTCAAAATTGCTTTATTTTTTATGACACTGTCAATTACATAATTGTATGCCTGAAACTCCTTGTCTTCGAGCATGCTTCCATCCTTTATTTCGCGAATAGCCATTGCAATATAGTAAAACAATGCGCCAAACACCGTCGGAACAATGCCCGCTGCCCCCGCAAAAATCACTACAATGACCGGAATCACAAAATACAGCTTCCACATAAACATAATCGGAACAAACGCAAGTACCCATGCGCAATCCGGAAAAATACGCATATACGAGCAATACATCAAGATAACTACAACAAAAAGCATAATGCCTATCTCTGCCGATACACTCACACCGTTAATCATCATCACAACGCCGCCAAGCAGCACTGCAACCGTGTCCGATGCAAGTGAACAAATCAGTGCCAACAGAAAGATAACAATTCCTCTGCCGAATAGTTCTGAATATCCAAATAATTTGTTGATTGAAGTAAACAATATGTAAGAGAATACAAAACGAAGTACCGGTATTGTAATCTCATCAAACTTTCTTAAAAAATCGCGAATCGCATCTCGCACCTTCATAACCTGCGGCATTTATAAATCGCTCCCTTCCGAATCCCCGTTATTGCCATACTGATAATCCTGTCGCTGCATTGCCGCTTCATTTTCGGCACGCAAACGATCAAGCTGTTCTCTTTCTAACTGCTCTCGTCTTTCGCGCACTGCACGTTGCTGCATTTCCTTTTTTTGTTGCTCCAAAAGACGTTGTCTGTTTTGGTTTGCAATTCTTTCATTGCGTTCTTTTACGTTTGCTACAATCTGCTGCTCGCGAAGTCTGTCTGCTTCTGCCTGCTTCTGCATAACCATAGCAACTCTGCTAACCTTTCCCTCTCTGTCACGCGGTACATACGGACTTTGTTCCAAGCCTTCCTCTGTTTCCGGAACAACTGCAGCCTGATGTTTTGATACCAGCTTACCCTTGACCGGCTTACGACGATGGCTCGGTCCTCCCAGCTCTTCAATCAAATCACGAAGATTGGAATTGTATTCGGTAAGTCCCGGTCTTGCAAACTCATACTTCACATAATAAACTGCACTCGTAAAAATGAGATATACAACACAAACAAACGCATAAGTTCCAAGCACCTTATACATCAAATCAAAATAATCCACCTCATTGAGTTTAGCCAAAATGTCCTCAAATTTGAGGTATATGTAGATACCGACAATCATCCAATATGCAATTGTCGCAGCAACAATACTCTTTAGTACGTTATACCGAACGTAATCCGTCTTATAAAATCGGCTTACGGAAATATCTTTATGTTTTTGTTTTTTTTCATAGATTGCCAGCTTTGTCATAAGCCTGACTTTTTTTTCTTCTACCACTTGCCTACCTCTTTTCAGGAATGCGGCGCACACCTATTCCATTGTTTCATAATGTTATATTATATCCTAAAACAGGAATGATTGCAAATAAAGAATACTGCCAGAAAGTGGATTTATCAAAATTCCGACAATCCGTTTTTCTACAACATAATCTCAAGCACAAATACAACCATACAGGCCGCGATTGAAACCTGAAACAAACTCTTTTTCATCCATGCAAGCACTACAGCTACCAAAAAACCGCCCCATGCCGCATACACATTATCCGTCGCCTCCAAAATGGCCGGAAATGTCATAACGGCAAGCGTAACGTACGGTACATAATACAGAAACGAACGAACTGTTTTATTTTTAATTTCTTTTTGAATAAGCGTAAGCGGCAGCACACGAATCAAATATGTAACGACCGCCATCACAGCAATATAAATATAAACGTTATTCTGCATCTGTATCATCCTCCTTAATCGGAAATAAAACAGCAGCAGCCCCGGCAATTAAAACAGTCAGGATAATAACCTTTGTTCCCGCCGAAATGTCTTTCAGATACGGAAGCTTTGAAAATGCATAGCTAATTGCCATCGACACCGGTACTAAAATTGTAAGAATCAAATTGTCACGGGCCGGCGGAATTATAATTGCAAGAAACATTCCATAAAGTGCAATACTGAGCGCACTCACAACATTCGAAGGAAGCACACTTCCCATTAACACACCAAACATCGTGCCGAGCGACCAAGCCGGTATTGCAAGACTCATAGCACCATAGGTATAGTACGGATTTAGTTTTCCGTTGACCGATATCGATACTCCAAAAATCTCGTCTGTTACACCAAATCCCATCAAAAAACGATGAATGACAGAAAATGAATGGTCAATTTTTTGTGACAACGCACAGGACATCAGCATGTAACGAAGATTGATGACAAACTGCATCACAGCCATCTCGAGATAAGACGCACCCGCCGCAATCGTCGAAAGAGCCGCAAATTCACCTGCCGAGGTACTGTTTGTAAAGCTCATCAGCGTCGCCTGAAATGCAGTCATGCCGACCTTTCTCGCTGCGATCCCTAGCGTAAAGGATACCGCAAAATATCCCATGGCAATTGGGACACCACTTTTCAATCCCCCTATGTAATTTATCTTATTTGCCGTCTGCATCGCTTCCTACTCCGTTTCATCACTCTTTTTTGTCAAAAATTCCGGTATCTGCGCCAAAATCACCGCCGCGAATACGAGTATACATCCAATCAGTTCCCGTGTCTGCATACGTTCATGCAAAATCACCCATCCTGCAAGTGCAGCAAACACCGACTCTAAGCTCATCACAATCGAAGCTACCGCAGGCTCCGCAAATTTCTGACCTACAAGCTGCAGGGTATATGCAACCCCACTGGACATAATACCGGCATATAAAATCGGAACTGCCGCATCCAAAAGGGCAGAGACACTTACCGACTCGGTAAAAAGACAAACCGCACCTGATAATATACCACACGTAAGAAATTGTAAACAAGACAGCTTGATACTGTCCACCTTACGAAAATGATCCGCAACCAGAATATGTCCCGTAAAGCAAACCGCACATAAAATTTCGAGCAAATCTCCAAAATACAAATGTGAAAAACCACCGGACATACAAAGTAAATACAGACCAAATATCGTTCCGACAATCGACATCAGAACAAACGGATGCAACTTTTTTCCTCGTAGCTGAACAAAAATTGCAACCATAACAACATACGTTGCAGTCAAAAATCCGGATCGTCCCGCAATCGCAATCCCCTCCGGATATGCACCGATTCCTGCCTGCTGGAATCCCATGGCACAAAACAGCATACATCCGCAACAGATACCGCCCATAACCGGCCATGATGTCTTTTCCGATAACTTATCCTGTTTTAAATCATTGTCGCCCGTTTTACCTCTTGCCCGTTTTACCATATCGCGAATCGCAATCACGATCAGTAAAAACAACGCACCCACTAGTGACCTGCTCGCATTCATTGTAAATGTCTGTACAGAGTTAGCGGCGCTTGTCTGTGCGACAAACGCCGTTCCCCAAATGAGTGCAGCCATGAGCAAAATCAGACTACCCTTCAAATTTTTCATACTGTTTACTCGTTACTCCTATTCTACCGTATTCTCTCCACCGGCATCCTTACCGACCTTCTTAATCAATGTAAACATACCGATTGTTAGAACGATTCCAAGGAACAATGGCACATACCAGTTTTTTGCAAACCCGGCAATTACGTAAGTAATACCGGAAATAATCGCAACACTGATTGCATACGGAAGCTGTGTGGAAACATGATTGATATGATTACTCTGCGCACCCGCAGATGCCATAATCGTCGTATCCGAAATCGGTGAGCAGTGATCTCCGCAGACAGCGCCTGCCATACAAGCAGAGATCGAAATTATCATCAGCGTCGGATCATTTGTAAATGCGTCAACGACAATCGGAATCAGGATACCGAATGTACCCCATGATGTACCTGTCGCAAATGCAAGCAAGCATGCAATAATAAATATAATTGCAGGTAAAAATCCCATAAGACCTGACGACGAACCGCGAACGATTTCCGCAACAAACTCCTTTGCACCAAGACTGACTGTCATAGCCTTTAACGTCCATGCAAATGTCAAAATCAAAATTGCCGGCACCATTGCCTTAAAGCCTTCCGGAATACAATCGAAGGTTTCTCTGAACTTCAATACTCTGCGACACAGGTAGAATACGATCGTAATAAGCAAAGCAAAGAAGCTGCCAAGCATAAGTCCCTGAGATGCATCGCAATCCGAGAAGGAAGAAATAAAGCTATTTCCCTCAAAGAAGCCACCTGTATAAATCATACCGATAACGCAGCTTACAATCAAAACGACAATCGGGAATACAAGATCAATAACCTTGCCCCTTGGGGAAGGTACTTCTGCATCAGCATTCGTATACGGACGATCCGGTGTTGTAAACAAATCACCCTTCATCGCATTTAACTCGTGACGACGCATCGGCCCGAAATCAACCTTCATAACTACTATACAAACCATCGCAACGACCGTAAGAATCGCGTAATAGTTGTACGGAATAGCTCTCATAAATACAGAAAATCCGTCTTCTCCGTCAACAAATCCGGTTACGGCTGCAGCCCAGGAGGAAATCGGTGCAATGATACAAATCGGTGCTGCCGTTGCATCAATCAGGTACGCAAGCTTCGCACGTGACACCTTGTGACTGTCCGTCACCGGACGCATAACGCTACCGACTGTCAGACAGTTAAAATAATCATCGATAAAAATGAGTGCACCGAGTGCGATGGTCGCAAGCTGTGCGCCGACTCTTGTCTTAATGTGTGTGCTTGCCCAACGACCAAATGCAGCGGATCCACCCGCTTTGTTCATCATGCATACCATGATACCCAAAATCACAAGGAATACCAAGATACCTACGTTGTACGAATCAGATAACACACTTACGATACCATCATTAAAAATATGGTTCACCGACCGCTCAAAGCTGAAGTCAGACGTAAAAATACCACCATAGAATAATCCGCCCAATACAATACCTACAAACAAAGAACTGTATACCTCTTTTGTAATAAGCGCAAGTAAAATCGCTACAATCGGCGGAATCAATGCCCAAAAGCTGTCATACATTTGGGGAATATACTCAATAACCTCTTCCATAAAATCCTCCCTCTTTCTTCCGTATGAAACGGTTTTCTTTCGTTATAAAAACTTCTTTCCCAAAAAAATCAACAGGCATGCACCGAATACAGATACTACAATTCCACCGATAATTCCGCTACCGGAAATACCAATCAATCCGAGTACAAAGCTGCCGACTACACCTCCTATAATACCAAGCACGATATTGCGAACCATACCACCCTCAGAATCCATAATTTTGCCTGCAATCATGCCGGATATACCTCCGATGACAATACATAGAATAAAACTGACAATCTTTCCCATATACGTTTCCTCCTTACATATCGTTTTAACACGAAACACTATGTGAATTATTATAGCAAACCACCATGATAAAGTCTACGACAAAACAATATTTTTCCGCACTTGAAACCATTTTTCGACCGTGATAAAATATCTTGCGCACGAAGTGTAACCACCAGATAAAATTGCGATATTATGAGGATTGTTATGAAAGAGAAAATAATCGGATTTGTAAAAAAAGAAACTATATTGGTCGTAAGTCTTGCACTGGCACTTATTTCCGCCTGCTTTGTGCATCCGGACAGACAATATTTCGATTATATCGACAGCCACACGCTGATGCTTTTATTTTGCCTGATGGCCGTCATGGCGGGCTACAAGCAGCTTGGACTGTTTCAGCTTGTTGCCTCCGGCACACTATCCCGTACAAAAAACACAAGGCAGCTTGCATGCATATTGGTATTTCTCCCGTTTTTCTTTAGTATGCTCATCACAAATGATGTGGCACTTATCACGTTTGTTCCGTTTGCTGTCATCGTACTTCGCATTGCAAACCGTGAAACGCTGCTCGTTCCAATTGTGATATTGCAAACAATCGCAGCAAATCTTGGCAGCATGTTAACCCCTATGGGGAATCCACAAAATCTTTATTTATTTACACAATCCAAAATGTCACTTGCTGATTTTCTCCTGCTAATGTTGCCCTATACAATTGCAGCCGGCATTTGCTTATTATTCGCCTGCATGTTAATGAAAAAAGACACTCTCACAGATTTAACACTTGATACATCAAGCAAGCCTGCACTTTTACCTTCATTGCTTTATGGAATATTGTTTTTCCTTTGCTTACTTTGTGTGGCCGATGTCATTCCGGCATGGAGTGTATTTACGATTGTACTAATTTATTTGATAATCCTTGACCGAAAAATCCTACTCCAAATCGATTACTCTCTGCTTGGAACCTTTATCGGATTTTTCGTATTTATCGGCAACATGGAACGCATCGCAGCATTTCGTTCCTTTATTGAATCCATCTTAGCCGGACATGAAGTAATCGTTGCCGTTTTATCAAGCCAGCTAATCAGCAACGTTCCTGCCGCCCTTTTACTTTCCGGATTTACAACCAAAATAAATGCTCTAATTATCGGAACCAACCTTGGCGGACTCGGAACCTTAATCGCATCCATGGCCAGTTTGATTTCATATAAACAAATCGCCCGGGAATACCCGGACGATCGTGGTCGCTATATTAAATGGTTTTCACTAGCAAATATATGTATGCTTGTAATTTTACTCGGGCTTATGCTGCTTCTTTCTTAGACGGAATCACAAAGATAAACAACAAAGAGCTTACAAGCAGCAATGCCGGATAAAACAAATTCGGAATAATCTCAAACGCCGAAATCGAACCTCCCATTTCCGTAACTGCGGAAATTGCTACAAGCATCTGTGCACCATATGGAATTACGCCCTGAAAAATACATGAAAATGTATCAAGCAGAGATGCTGCTTTTCTTGGACTAATATCATATTCCTCTGACATTTCTTTTGCGATTGGGTTTGCCATAACGATTGCAACTGTATTGTTTGCCGTTGCGATATCCATCGCACCTACCAAAAGTCCCATACCGAGCTGTCCGCTCCTTTTACCCTTGAACACCTTGCGAATGCCTTTTAACAAGGCTTCAAATCCACCATACTCGCGAATCAGCGCACACATCGCAGAAACAAGGATGGCTACCATACTTGTCTCGAACATACCGGATGCTCCGGAACCCATGCCGGATAGCAACTCTGTCGGTGCGATCTGACCGGTCGAAAGCATGATGATTGCCCCCGATACAATACCTACCAAAAGAACAAGGAATACGTTGATTCCACAAATACCGCCAATCAATACAAGCACATATGGAAGTACCTGTAACAAATCGTAATCACCGGTTACTGTACCTCCAAGATCCGCATTCACAGACAACACCAAGATGATAATCAATGTTACAAAAGCTGCCGGAAATGCAATCTTAAAGTTCTCACGAAACTTATCCTTCATCGCACAGCCCTGACCGTTACATGCAGCAATCGTTGTGTCAGAAATAAACGACAAATTGTCTCCAAACATCGCACCACCCATAACGGATCCTACACAAAGCGCAAGGGAAAATCCCGATGCATTTGAAACTGCAACCGCAATCGGTGTGATAAGCGTGATAGTTCCGACAGATGTTCCCATTGCTGTTGAAACAAAACACGCAACAACAAACAAAACGACAACCGCGAACCGTGCCGGCACCAAAGACAACATAAAATACGCAACACTCTCTGCACTGCTTCTGCCTACAACACCGACAAAAATACCGGCTGTGAGAAAAATCAAAAGCATCGTGATAATATTTTTATCTGCCAGTCCCTGTGCCATAATCGTAAGCTTATCATCAAAGGACACCTTACGGTTTTGCAAACAGGCAACTAAGATAGCCACCATAAAAGCAACAATAATCGGGATGTTGTAAAATCCCATTTCAATGTTCATACCATACTCGAATAAGATACCAAGGCCTAAATAAATCACCAGAAATACGCCAATTGGTAATAAAGCAATTGCTCTACTTTTTTTCACGTTTTTTCTTCCCCCACATCATGTATTTTTTTGCAACGGAAACACCGATCTTATACGGCAAAGGTCTTAGTTTTTTATCTGCTTCCTTTAACATCTTGCGAATCTCAATGCCCTGCGGACAATGCTTCTCACATTTTCCGCATCCGATACACTGACTTGCAAATGCAGAATCCTTTCGAATACCGACCATGCGGGCATATTCAAACCTTGTCCCCGCCTTGCCCTCGGTATACATTGTATTGTATGAGCAAAATGTCCCCGGTATATCTACATTTTGCGGGCATGGCATACAATATCCGCATGCCGTACAAGGTACCTTTGTCTTTTCATTGATGATTGCTTTTATCTGCTCAATCATCGCACGATCTCCATCCTCGAACTCATGGACTTGCACCTCGGATGCGATCCTGGCATTTTCGTCCAGCATCTCTATGGAATTCATCCCGGATAGTACACACGTTACCTCCGGCTGTTCCCACAGCCAACGAAGTCCCCACTCTGCAGGAGAGCGTTTCTTGTCATGGCTTGCAATCAGTTTTTTTGCACGCTCCGGCAGCATATTTACCAATTTTCCACCGCGAAGAGGCTCCATAATGATAACCGGAATTCTTTTCTTTGCCGCAGCATCAAGTCCTTTTCGTCCGGCCTGTGTGTGCTCATCAATATAATTGTATTGAATCTGGCAGAAATCCCAATCGTAGGCATCTAATACCTTAAGAAACATATCCGTATTACCATGGTAGGAAAAACCAACCTGACGTATACTTCCGTCTGCCTTATGTTTCTCAATCCAAGACAAGATTCCGTTTTTCTTGAGATTTTCCCATGACTCAATATCCGTTATCATATGCATCAGATAATAGTCAATATAATCCGTCTGAAGACGTTTTAATTCTTCATTAAAATACCGGTCAATCGCCGCCGGTGATTTGACAAGATACTGCGGAAGCTTTGTTGCAATCTTTACCTTATCCCTCACGCCGTTTTTGGCAAGTATCCGTCCCAAGCATTCTTCATTTCCCGGATAAACATATGCGGTGTCATAATAATTGATTCCAAGCTCAATCCCATGCAATATCTCACGTTCCGCTTTCTCAAAATCAATCGTTTTTCCTTTTTTTGTAAAACGCATACATCCATACCCGAGAATCGATATGTCATTTCCGTATTTGTCCTTGCGATACTGCATTTGAAATCTCCCTTAAGACTTTACTAATATTATTTTTCATTATAACTTTGATATAGCCATTATGCAACCTCTTGTCATACTCAAAATCAATACAACAAAAGCCCGCACGGATAAAGTCGTATTTGTTTATCCACACGGGTTAATTTGTTGAAAAATCTTCTATTGAAGCATCTCATAAAGCTGCATTACATTCTCAGTAATATAACAATGCTTGTATTGTTCAAATTCCGCACACACACTTGTGCCGGTCAACACTGCCGCAAAATCGACACCTGCACTGCTCGCTGCCTGTGCATCAATCACATGATCTCCTATGTATAGCACTTCGCTTTTTTGTAAGCCAAGTGTGTTGATTGCAAGCAGCAATCCTTCCGGCGATGGTTTTTTCTCTTTGACGTCGTCTCCGCCGACAATCACGGAAGGCAGACTGCCCAAGTCATACTTATCGAAAATTTGCTGAATCCTTATATGACGCTTTGTGGATACAATTCCGAACTTTACATTCTGCTCATTGAGCGACCGTAGCATTTCCAGTGCAAACGGATATATGATTGTGCCTGCGACCAATACTTCATCGGCCTTTTCCTTGTATAGCCGCTCAAACTCAAGGATTGTATCCGCATCCGAATTACCGGTTAACTCTTTGAACGCATTGGCAAGTGTCATACCAATCGTAAAACGTATCCGTTCGCGACTCTCCGCCTTGTAACCAAGCCCGGTAAGTCCATATGCAAAGCACTCAGTAATCACATCGGTTCCGTCACCGAGTGTATAATCAAAATCAAAAATTAAGCCTTTATATTTCACAATACCCTCACTATTTTATATCAAATTCCGGCGGTACGTCGATTTCCTGCCCGACGTATTTCCCATCCTTTTTTCGCTGTTTCACGCACTCTGTCAGCAGATATTCTATTTGTCCGTTGACGGATCTGAAATCATCCTCTGCCCACGCGGCAATTGCAGAATAGAGCTTTTCAGACAGTCGAAGCGGAACCTGTTTTTTTTCTGCCATTAATACAAGCTACCTGCATTTACAATTGGCTGTGCATCATGATTACCACATAACACAACGAGTAGGTTGGAAACCATTGCCGCCTTCCGTTCCTCATCTAACTCAACCAACTGATTCTCATTTAATCGCTCAAGTGCCATCTCAACCATACCAACCGCACCATCAACAATCATCTTTCTTGCATCAATAATTGCTGATGCCTGCTGGCGCTGAAGCATAACTGATGCGATCTCCGGAGCATATGCAAGGTATGTGATACGTGCCTCGATAATCTCAAGACCTGCATCAGAAACCTTACTCTGAATCTCCTGCTTAATTCGCTCTGCTACAACCTCGGCAGAACCACGAAGACTTCCCTCATCTGCCTGACCGTCACCGGTTGTATCTACATTGTTTGAAACGTCATACGGATAAATACGAACGATATTACGAAGTGCGCTGTCACACTGTAAGGATAAATATTCCTTGTAATTATCTACATTAAATACAGCCTTTGCAGTGTCTGTAACCTTCCAGATAACTGCGATACCGATTTCAACCGGGTTACCAAGACAATCGTTAATTTTCTGTCTGCCGTTATTTAAGGTCATTGCCTTTAAGGAAATCTTCTTACTTGATCCATCAATGGAAATTGCGGTTGCCTCGGTTGCAATTTTAAGTGCTGACGAAGTAGTTGTCTCTCCACTTTGGGCAAGCTTTGTTTTCGCTGCCGGGTTTACGGAACTGCAGAATGGGTTTACGGCGTAAAAGCCAGGCTCACGAATCGTTCCCTTATACTGTCCGAACAAGGTAAGCACCAGTGCTTCCTGTGGCTTTAGCACGCGAAGTCCACAAAGCGGAATCCAACCAAACGTCAATAACACAATACCCACAACGAGCAATACAACACCGAAATTTTTATCATCACCAGCATCTAACTTTATACCTCCTGCAATCACTCCTGCTAAGCCGACAAGCGGCAATAACAATCCGATCATTAATACAATAAATCCATTTTTCTTTGTCGTGTAAATCTTCTCTTGCATAACACTCTCTCCTTCATGTAAATGCCTATCCTTGCATTCAAATACATTTCCTTTCTTCGTTTATGTTCTTTGATATCAGATATATGAATCTATCTGATATCAAAAAGATATCACTTAAATATCGATTTGTCAAGAGTGTTTTTCATTTGACCTCATTTCACACAACGTAATAAATGTAACCTAGTATAAATCCACTATTTGTACTAACTCATTATTTCCGGTATAGACAAAAATCACGTCCTTGCTTTTTTCAAATAATAGCGAATTGTACTTCTTATCCAATGTACAAATTGTTGTCTGCTGATTTGTATCAAGTTTAACCTCTTGAATCTGACGACTGTTTACATCATATAAATACACATAATTCTTGTTGCTATCAAAACCAATAATTCTGGTTAAATTATTATCCGTTTCGTAAATCGTAGTCGTTTTCTCTTTATCAAAGTCCAATGCAAGAATTCCATCACAATATGTTTCACCTTGCTTATAAGCATAGGATGATGCTTTACTACATTTGCTATATAAAATATATCCATTTTCTTCATCTGCAGATAAATTTCCCTCTGATATATAATATGTATCATCTAACTTGATACCTTTTTTGTTTTCTCCTGTATCACCTATTTTTTTACACAGCACAGAAACTTCTTTTCGATCACAATTTGTCCAATAAAGGAAACCATTATTAAGCATATATTCATTAAGATATAATCTGTCATCTAAAACATTCATATTTTCAAAATCAATAACATGGCCATCCTTAACAAATTGAGTTTCCTCAACATAATAAGTAGTTCCATCATTTCCTTTTTCCAGATACAAATTGTTTCCATCAAATTCTATTTGTAACACCCCTGACAATTCATAGTTTACCAAACTAGTCATATCAAGTATATGCAATTCATCACTGTCATCAAGCACATACAAATATGTTTCAGTGAAAATCATTTCCCTTATTTGTACATCATCAAGAACTTCCATTCCATCCGAATACCGATACAGTTTGCCTCCATCAATATACACAATGTCTTTCGTATTATGTGCGGTATATTTATAATCCTTTTTGCAGTCATCCTTAAAATGCTCTATAATATATCTGTCACTCGAAGTGTCATCTATTTTATACTCCTTTTTATTATGTGCACATCCATATAACATGAAAGATAGTAGCAAAATTAGTAAACCTGTTCTTTTTATGCATTTTCTTCCTTTTTTCATTTTTCAATCTCCCCACTCTTTTTATACTTCTCCTTACAATCCACAAGAAGAAAATATACATCATGAACAAATATCAACCAACACCGGATAATACAGAATCCATATTCGGATCAAAAAAGTAATTCACGACAAGCGGCATTCCATCCACCGCTGAAATAGCTCCGATACATTTCTTTCCGTCAGACATCGTACTCTTCATAAAAAACATACAAGCCGGCATATATGCAATTTCTTCTCCATAGGCAATTGGCAAATATACAATTTTCACCTCAACATTGTATTCGCCGTCTTGTCCGTCTTCTTTCACAATTTCATTATCAGGATATTGGTTAATCAGGTTCTCAACCATATCCGCTCCCTGCTGTAGCAGCTCCTCCATTCCCTGAAGTCCGGTTTCCATCGCCTGCCCCTCATCCATCACATACCGGTCATTAAAGTCTGCCGAAATCATTCCATCTTCTGTAACACATATACTAATGTATTCATAATGTGATATCTCATCATTTATCTTATATATCGTATTTTCATAACCACAATCACCAATTGTTTTTTCAATCTTTTTTCGGTAAAACAATGAATATCCGTTTCCCAAGGATGTATCTGTCGCCGCTGTATCAACAAGATTGGCATGATATACACACTCATAATCCTCAAAACCCATTTTGCGAAGAATGCCTTCGGCAATTTCCATTGACTCTGACAGATCACATACATTTTGCGGACACATTTCATCAGAATATTCAAAATATGTCAATTCCTCCTGATTTTCGTTTTCCCATTCTGTCCGATAGAGGAAAATATCTCTGTAGCCTTTTTCAACGCCTTCCATGGTTTCTCTATAATTGATTGTATACCCCTTTCCATCTATTTTTCCTTGCATTATACAAACCTGCATGAATCCCTCTTCTTCCCCACTTCCGTATGGCTGTTGTGTAATTACCTGTTCGGATGTCTGCTCATTCTCCCCGTCGACGATTGTATACTCGCCGTTGTCAAACAGATTTTTGGCATAGGATGTTATGTACTCCTCATCAACTTCTATTTCCTTCGCCGGGATAATTTTTGCTTCGGACTGCATCCATTCTACGACATCAAAATGAATCTTTGCCGTTCCGGAATTTGTTCGTATTTCATAATCAAAGTTCTGATTCCCTTCGTCCCCTGCTGCATCGGTTTTTGTTCCGAGAACCTCCTTAAAATCATCCTCAACCGAACTCTTCTTCCCGCATCCGGATACCATCATGGTTACAACTGTCCCCACCAGCACCATTCTTGTTATCTTCCTATCGATTTTTTTCATATTTTATTTCTCCTTTTTCTGTTTAATCCGAAAACGCAATCACGTTTTACCTCAAATGTAATATATATTTGAACTGTAAATATTTTGTATCATATATAAATGATTGATGTGAAAAATTCAATCTAAAACAGCCCTACTGAATGCAGGGCTGTTCTATCAAGAATTCGATTTTTATATTATTTTACTCACACAGAAACTGCAGGAGATTTTGCTTCGGCATCGGCTTTGCGTAATAGTAACCTTGAATATATTCACAATCATACTCTGCAAACTGGTTTGCCATATCCCCCGTCTCAACACCCTCAACAACAATTTCCATCTCAACATCCTTAATCAGGTTAATCAGATCTCGTACAATTACCTTGATGCGTGGATTATCCATACGATCCACAAAGCTCTTGTCAAGCTTGACAATCCGAAGTGGCAACGATGCAACACGTACCATATTCGAATATCCTGTGCCGAAATCGTCGAGAGAAAACGTCACACCGGCCTGCGATAAAACTTCCAGATTTTCCATCAGAATATTTTGAGAAAACCCGACTGCAGTCTCCGTAATTTCCAGATTGATGCACTTTGCATCAACATGATACTTTTCCAAAAGCATAAGCACACGATTTGCAAGTTCCTTATGCATGCACTGTGATACCGACAGATTAATCTCAATATATTCCATACCGGTTTTTGCAAAATCTTCACTTGAAATAAATCGGCACACTTCCTCAAGCACATAATCTCCGATGCGATGAATCTTCCCACTACGCTCTGCTGCCGGAATAAACTGTGCCGGTGAAATAAAGCGTCCCTCTGCATCCCTCAAGCGAAGAAGTGCCTCTGCCGACGTGAAGCTTTGAGACTTCACAGAAAATATCGGTTGATAGTACACTTCAAATCTATGGTTAATCAGCGCATCGTCCAAAATATCATCAATATTGTCAACAACCAGCTTCATACTGTCCTTGATGACCTTGCTCGCATAAATCACCTGCCCGGTGTAATCGCAGCTTTTGACAAGCTCATTACTATATCGCATCAGTGTCGGATAATCCGAAACATCTTCCGGACATCTTACAACACTTACATAAGCAATCAAGCTTAATTCATAGCCGTCTAACTGAATACCATCTCGCAAATACCTGTTAATGTCATTTGCAACCTGATCCAAATCAATTTTGCCTTCACCCCTGCTGACAAAGTGAAAACGTCCGTTTCCGATATGATAAACCTCTACCGAACGATATTGAAACGAAATATCCAACATATATTTTGCAATACGTCTCAAAAGCTCATTGGAACGATCATAGCCAAGCAGTGTCACATAACTATCGTAATTTGCAATCGAAATGATAATCATCCCGACAGACTTATGTTTTAATGCATGGCGTCTCATGTCTTCCATATAAGCAGGAAGATTCTTAAGACCTGTCTGCGCATCCATCGCCTCCTCCGGCCTATGCACCGCCAGCAGCATCAACACGTTTGCAATCATTGTGCAAAACATTTCTACCAACAGCATCGGGTAAACAAACTGTACAAGAACCGAAATCACAGTCAGCGGTCCCAGCGAAAAGAGCGCAACCGCCTTTGTTCGCTCTAACATTCTGTAATTTATTATTATGTAGGCCATCGCGTAGGATAGATAAAAAACTGCGGCGACATATAACAGGATAAATAGTTTTCCTCTTTGATATACAAGTGTATCGTCAATATAAAACACGAGATGTGTGAACGGATTCACGACGAGAAGAAGTATAGCAATGATAATAAACGGTACTATCACCATCATCCGTCCCAAAATCCCTTTGCGAAAAACATCCCATGTATCTGTCAATGTCACAATATAAAATACATAACACGGTCCGATCAGATTGCGGAACAGTAAATAGCATGTGTGAAGCACATAACGAAGTCCAACCGGATATCCTATCGGCCAATTTGATGCAATCGCAGTCGTAAGACTACAGGACGATGCAAGCATGCTTACAAGAAGAAACAAAAGAAATACAATATTTTCGCGTCCGCGTGTCATTCTTCTCGAAAATACCGTAATCAACAGAACAAAAAGAAGGACAAGTGCAGCAATATCGAAATAATATATCGGTGCCATATTTGTCCTCCTTTCTCTTGTTGTTTCACTAACGTGCTTCTTAATCCGGATTTACCAGGGTAATTGTATCCAATACATTATTACTGAATGACATGCTTACCATTTTTGTGTATGCAGCATCAGACTGTTCATAATCGATAGATATATACGAACCGTCATCACTTATATATTCATAGCTTGGCGTTCCCATGATGGCATATACTTCTTCCTTTGACATACCAAACGCAACACCATTTCCAAGTACTACGGAATAGAGGTTCGAACGAGAGTCGCTACAAAATTCCAAACTGTATATATCACAATCCCGGGCTTTCTTTGCTCCGGTTCCGGTAAAATTCTTAAGACGTACATAAATCCATGCATCATCCGAACGGTATGCACGTTCACTTGTCGTATAGTTATACTCCTCAATTTCCTGATCAAGCAGTGTTGCATCTACCGCAAATCCCATTGCTTCCACATCCGCATATGTCATGTTTCCCAAATTATAATCTATACCATCCAATGAAAACTGCATATTGGTCCAGTCAAAACCACCTGCCGGCGCAACCGGAACATTTGTTTCTGTAGTTGGTGCCTCAGTTGTCGGAGCTTCGGTTGTTGCAGCTTCCGTCGTTGGCTCTTCTGTCGTCGGTGCCTCGGTTGTCGGAGTCTGCACATCATTTGATACAAGTCGGTCTGTAACGGCAGCGACGATATACCAATCCCCATCAACCTTACCGGAATATACTGTTTCTTCCATTACAATAGAACCGTTTGGACCCGAATAGGTTTCCGTCAACGAGAATACATATATCTTCTTGATTGAGACATCGCAATCATACTCGTCGTCTAAATATTCTTCAATTTCTTCCGGCGCGCTGTCTTTCTTAACCTTTGTAATCTCATATTCAATCTCGAAAGGTTCTCCAAAAACATCTGTCTTCTGATCCCAGAATTCGTCATTTGTAGATACACCTGCGGATGCAAGCGCACTTGTCATAAACGACTTTCGAATATCCGGTAAGAACGCCTCATAGGCGTAATCCAAATCTTGCCTTTGATAGCCTTCAAAGAACTGTTCCACCGGCTTTTGTGCTGCCTTTTTATCTTTTTTCTCAATCATCTTCGGTGCGAAAATTGCAGCTAATATACCACAAATAATTACAACTGCGGCAATAATGATTCCAACAATCAGACCGGTTTTCTTTTTTGGCGGCTTTGTATGATTATTGGCAGGCTTCGGCGAAGCCACTCCATACATATTGTTTTGTGGCATCTGTTGATTCGGCATTCCGCCATACATATTATTTTGCGGCATCTGCTGATTCGGCATTCCGCCATACATGTTATTTTGCGGAACCTGTGCAAATCCTTGGCTCGTCATCTGCGGCGGCATCTCACCGTACGCATTTTGCGGTATGATGACGGTCTGATCTCCATCATTCGAATGAAACTGATTATCCATAATAACCCTCCCTAAATTTCGTGTAAATATATATCTCCATCATTCCTCATTGTAATCAAAATACACAAAGAATGCAACCATTTCTTGGTAAAATCCTCTTACAAACACCCCTTACTCCCCGAACATTTTTTACATCTATGTTTTCTATGAATATAATCATATTCTCCGTTCATACTATTCGTATATTTATATGATAGGAGACATTTTATATGGATAACAATCATTCCGATTTATTTTCATCTTAATCCGACATTTTTAGTTGTCGATGATAATATCAAATCCACCTTGGAAGCACGCGCCGACCTCAAGTCGGTTTCCATACTCCCGCTCACCTAATTCTCCGTCGAATCGGCGCCTGTCGCATCTTCCATACCAAGGCTCAATACATACAAACGGAGCCTGTTTTTTTGCCGGAGACCAGATTCCCATAAGCGGGGTATCGAATTTTACCGTTACATATGGTGTTCCATCCGAATCAACAAGCGAAACCGCATCCAATTGCTGCTTTTCAATAATAAGTGCATCCCGATCAAACATTGTCTCGTCAATCTTACGCAAACCATCAACTGTCTGTAGCGTAAAAGTTTCCTCTGACAACAAACCATCCGCAAGCACACCGACAGTCACTTCCTGAACCGCCTGCCCGTGTTTCTTAAGCAGCAACGCATAATCGGTCTGCTTTCCGCATCCGTCAATCGGACACATAAATGCCGGATGTCCGCCTATGGAAAACAATAATTCCTTTGTGTCTGTATTTTCGACCTTCCATTTAACAGAAAGCTTCTTCCCCTCCAACACATATCCAATATACAATGCAAAATGGAACGGATAGTTAACATAAGTATCTTCCGTATCCTTGAGGCAAAACCAGACTTCATTTTCCGTCTGCTCACACATCGTAAACATATTGTCTCTTGCAAATCCATGCTGACCCATTTTGTATTCTTTACCTTCATACAGGTAGGTTCCGCCGTTAACAGAGCCAACAAACGGGAATAATACCGGTGCACATCTTCCCCAATACTTCGGGTCCGCATTCCATAAATATTCCTTGCCATCATGCATAATCGATGTAAGCTCTGCGCCCTTTTCATTCATTGTAATCTTTAAATCCTTATTTTCTAATATATACATGCCATACCTCCATATCGATTATAGTTCCGGTTGCAACCCTGCAAACTTCTGCAATTAAATTTTACGTTACAATTTGAGTAATATCAAGTGGTTTACTTTTTTACAAAAAAAGAACAGCTCTAATGAGCTGCTCTTAAAATAATTATTCCAGACAAACGTTTCACAACTCCGGTGTTTATGTGGGTTTGCCGGTAGTTTGACAGTTGAATAATAAAAAAATCCTTGCAGGCCTTGTAAAGCCTG
>JAUNJN010000013.1 GCA_030533235.1 Eubacteriales bacterium
GATGGGATTTGGAGATGTAAACACGATGCAGCCACAGATGAATTATGGCATGCCAAATCCGGAGCAGCCACAGATGAATTACGGTATGCCAAATCCGGTGCAGCCACAGATGAATTATGACAATCCGTTTGGTGCACAGCCACAGATGGGGTATGGGAATCCATACGGAATGCAAAATGGCGGAAAAAAACCAAAAAAACAAAAAGTTAAGAAGCCTATGACAAAGGGTAAGATTGCGGGAATCGTAACTGCAAGTGTGTTAGGTGTTGCAGCGGTTGTTTGTGGGGTAATCTTTATTCCAAGATTGTTCCGCTCGCCAAAGAAAACGGTTATCAATGCATTCGAGAATACGTTTGGCATATCAACCGAGAGCCATGAGAATGACGCAGATGATCCATACGGAATTATGGATACTCTGAATGAGTTTTATACATCCGGCGGAGATATGCGGCTTTCTGTATTACTTACACCAAAGGCTGATGAAGGTTTTTCTGATGAAATAGGGATTGTATATAATACATCTGTTAATCAGGCTGCAAAGCAGTTTAATTGTGAGGTTTCTCTTA
The DNA here is from genome assembly GCA_030533235.1 of Eubacteriales bacterium. Lineage (GTDB taxonomy): Bacteria > Bacillota > Clostridia > Lachnospirales > Lachnospiraceae > Coprococcus_C. The sequence continues at coordinate 567 of JAUNJN010000013.1, forward strand.
CCGGAGATGGTACAGAGGCCCTTGGAATTAACTTGTACGGAACAGAGGATATATCCTATTTAGAATTTAAGAATATTGTGGATGGGTATTTTTCATTCCCGAATGATTTGAAGCAGTTTGTTGATGCACCGATTTGGGCCGGAGCAGATATATTTGATGCAGATATGCTTCCTGCATCGATTGATTATTTTGATAATCCGATGGCAAATATACCGGATAGTCAGGTTTCCGATATAAACAGCGGTTACGTGAATGCATTTGAAAAACTTTGGGATAATGTTACCGTAAAGAAAGATGGTAAAAAATCGATTTATGTAAACGACAACAAGGTTAAGGCTACAAAGTATAAGGTTACAATTGACGAAGAAGATATTGAAAAAGCGGTACAGAATTTCTTGGATGGTGTTATCGAGGCGGCACAGGAAAATCCGGAAATGATGGAAGAGTACGGTATGACAGCAGACGACTTGTCGATGCTGTTTGGGCAGCTTAGTGTTTCTTCGTTAATTACCGGAGAGCTTTCGTTTGATGTATATGTGAAGGATGATAAGGTCGTTAAAATTGAGGCAAGTGATAAGATTACAATTATGTATGTGAACCTCAATTATGACTTCCATCTTGACATTGATGACAATGATATCTCAGGAGCACTTGACTTCTCGATTCCTATGGCGCAGACATCTCTCGGCATAAAATTTGGTGTTTATGATAGGAACGGAGATGTAAACGGTTTGTTTGAGGTGACTGTAGAGGACGATAGTATTGCATTTTCTTTCGACAGCAAAAAGACAGAAATGCAAACAGAAACAGCCCATGATATCAATTTTGCATTAAAAGAAAACGGAGACGAGGTTTTAGACGGAGTCATCAACATAAAGACAGATTCAGAAAAGCACTCATTTGAATTTGGGTTTGAAATTGGGGATGATTACGAACGATATGGATTGCAACTTGCCGGATCGGTTTCTGATTTTGAAAAGGGTAAGAACTTTGTAATTACACTTGACAGTCTGAAGCTTATTAGTGATGATGTAGAGCTTGTTGATGTTTCAGCAAGCTATGGAATCGATACAACATCAAATTCGGCACATACAATTGACAGCAGTAAGCCGGTTTATGACCTTACAACGATGACCCAGCAGGATTTCCAGATGATTATGGCTGAAAATACAGAAGCCATCAATGCATGGATCGATAATTTGACGCAAAATACAGGGGCATTGGGAGCTTTAATTGTAGAGCTTTTCCAGGGTTCCGAGGGTCCGATTGATGAACCGAATGAGCCGGTCGAGCCGATCGAGGAGCCGGAAAATTATTCGTTTGACGATGCAATACTCAATTACTCGGATCGAATCGTACAGATTACCGGGGCTCCAAGCGGATTTCATTTAGACTATGTTTCGGATTCATATATTGAGCTTTTGACTGACAATGGTTCTTATATTGACTATAATATTTATTTGGATTGTACGCCGGAGGAAATATTAGAATCTGCATTTACATCTTATATAGATTATTATGAAGTATATGAACTGGCGGAAAAAGAGAAGTTTACTTATAATGATGAGGAGTATACATATTCAATGATTACCTGTGATGTATATGGCTCAAAAATATCTCATTATATTTTTGTAAAGCAATTGGATTCCGGGTCGATTCTTGTTGCTTCCGTAATCGTGGAAGATGATGTTGACGGTTATACATATGATGATGTTGTTACGTGTATAACAGATTATGTCAATGTTATTCAGACTGTAAATTAATTAGTAAAAAAAGAAGGTTGTATCTTATGAACAACAATCATTGCATTACAATAAAACAAAAAACAATAGGGGCAGGCACACCGGCGGTGTGCGTGCCCCTTGCCTCGAAAACGGATGAACAAATCCTGGAGCAGGCAAGACGGATTGCGATGACAAAGGGTGTGGATGTAGCGGAATTTCGCGCAGACTACTATGAAGGGCTCGCAGATACTTCGCGTCTTAAGTCTTTGATGAATGAAATTCGTGAGATTCTTGGAGATATCTTATTGTTATTTACAATTCGAAGCGAGGCAGAGGGCGGAGAGCCACTTTTGTTTTCTTCGCCGACCCTTTGTGCGCTTAATCAATATGTGATTGAAAATAAGTTGGCCGATTTGGTTGATATTGAGTTGTTTTCGGGAAATGAAAATGTTGAGGCTCTTGTTTTGCGGGCGCATGAACAAGGCATTTATGTGATTATGTCCAATCATGATTTTTATGCGACGCCATCCAAGGAAATAATTATTGAACGATTGTGTCGTATGCAGAGTATGGGCGCAGACATTGCAAAAATTGCGGTAATGCCGCAAAACAAACAGGATGTACTGACATTATTGTCTGCAACGGAATGTATGTATCGCGAGCATGCAACGGGACCGATTATTACTATCTCTATGGGACCGCTTGGGGCAATCAGCCGTGTGAGTGGCGAATTGTTTGGCAGTGCGATGACATTTGCCGCAATGGGGCAAGCTTCTGCACCCGGTCAGATTCCGGTCGAAGAATTATCAGATATGATGAAAAAAATGAACCGCTACTGTATATAGTAGCGGTTCATTTTTGTTATAGGGAAATGCATTACAATGCATATTCAACTATTCTGCCTCGCCGGCTAACGGGAATTTTATCTGCCATGCATTGCGGAGTCCATCCATAAGATTCATGATGCGAATACTTTCGCTATGTGGCATTTCCGGAAGCTCGTTCTTGCCTAAAATGATAGCATTTCTTGCAGAAATAAATTCATACTCATAGCCGGAAATCTGAGACTCCGGAGTTGTGATATCTATGATGACTTTCTCGTTACGGTAAACGCGAATGCGTTTTGGATTTAATGTATCCTCAATAACCATATATCCGTTTGTGCCATATACGGTTGCAGTGTTATCAGCTTGGAAAAGTGTTGTAACAAGAGCAGTTGCGCTTTGTCCGTCCGGGAATTTGAATTGTAGAGTTTCCTGACCGTCAACACCGGTTTCAAGCTTCATGCAGGTTGAGCTGATTGTGTTTGGTGCCGAACCAACCAACATGGTAACAAAATTAAGCGGGTAAACGCCCAAATCAAGCAATGCGCCACCGGCAAGTTCCGGCTTCAGAATACGAGGAACATTATCAAGCTTAAAGCCTAAACTACAGGCAACATGCGCAACGCGACCGATGGCTCCTTTGTCGATGGCCTCCATGGCGAGCTGGTACATTGGCAGACACCGTGTCCACATAGCCTCTGCACAGAAGACATTTTTTTCTTCGGAGAGTGCAAATACTTCTTTCGCGGTTGCGGCATTGTGCGAGAAAGCTTTTTCAACAAGTACAGGTTTTCCCGCCATAATACATTGCTTTGCCTGTTCGGCATGAAAAGCATGCGGAGTGGCAATATAAATAAGCTCAACATCCGGATCTGCAATCAATTCATCGTATGAGCCGTAGTATTTTGCAACGTTATGTTTCTCGGCGAACGCTTTTGCCTTTGCCAAATCACGTGAACCAATGGCATATGGCTCAAATGCATCGAGAGCATTTAATGTGTCTGCGATTTTATCGGCGATAATTCCGGCTCCGAGGATACCTACTTTAAAGTTAATCATGTATGGGAAGCTCCTTTTCTCTGTTTTGTTTTGAAATCGAACACAATAATTATACTTGAAAACAACGCAAGTTTCAAATGGATTTCAAAAGATTTGTAATTCCTGACATAAAACAGCTCCGAAACAATGTATTTTATCCCGGATCCGGTTTCTTATAGTAAATTGAAATACATATGTTGCCTGTGATATGGTTTTTGGTAAAACAACAGGGCATGATTTTTGTTGCAGTTCAAAATTTATGCATGCTATACTAAATTCACAAAAAGAGAAGGGAAAAATGAAAGAGAGAAAACTATAAATAGGGAGGAAGAAACATGAAAAAAGCAAAAACCCGTTTGATTGCCTTATGCGTTTTAATCGTTGCGGCAATTGCAGCGGTCGTTGCCATAGTGGTGACGAAGAACAAAGACAAAAAAGAAGATGCTGACAAGGAGGATGTTGTAATTAATGTTGCAACACCTGAGGATGCGACCGCGGAACAAACGTCAAATATTATCGATAATCCAAATTTTGCAAACGGAAACATCGATGTGTGGGCGATTAATGCAGGCGAATCTGTTATTACAGAGGAGATTGCGGATGTACCGATTTTTGATAATGTAACAACGTACGGAATGATAGACCGAGATGCAGCTGTTGCGACAACCGGTGATTGCTTTTCGCAGGATATTACAGCGAAGGTTTCAAATGGTGAGGAATATCAGTATGAGTTTTACGTAATGCTTTCCGAGGATTATATGAATGCACCGGAGGAGCAGAGAACAGTAGAGTTCTCACCTTATATCACAGTAGATGGTGAAACAACCTATCTTGGCTCTTACTCATCAGGTATTATTTCAGGAGAGAGTACAAAGGTGCTTACACCGGGAGAATGGACTAAGTTTACCGGTACGTTTAATATCAAATATTCCGGGAATCTGGATCAGTGTGTCATTCGTATTCTTGAGCAAGGTACAGAATATGGTGCCGGGGATTGCGTAAAGGGAGACTACTATGTAACAGGTGTTTCCATGATTAAGGTAGAAAAGCCAAAGGCAGAAATCGAGAAGGATATTCCAAACTGGAAGGATGCGATTACAGATGGTCTTGGTGAGGAGGCAATTGCAGGCTTTTGTCTTGCAAACACCAGCTTAACGGATGAAGCTTTAATGGAGCTTATTGAGAAGCATGGTAATGCGATTACACTTGAAAATGAGTTAAAGCCGGACGCTACGTTTGGATATAGCAATGATGTTTGTCCGGGAACAGAAGAAGCAGAGTTAAATGGCGAGAAGCTTAAGGTTCCGGTTATGGACCATAGTCTTGCTGACAAGGTGCTCGATGTAATTCTTGCATGGAATAACGAGCATCCGGATGACCAAATTAAGGTAAGAGGTCATGTTCTTGTATGGCATTCTCAGACTCCGGAGTGGTTCTTCCATGAGGATTATGACACAGAGAAGCCGCTTGTTAAGGCAGAAGAGATGGATAAGCGTCAGGAGTGGTATATCAAGACAATGCTTGAGTATTACGTAGGCGAGAATAGCAAGTATAAGGATTTATTCTATGGCTGGGATGTCGTAAATGAGGCAATTAGTGATAATAGCGGTACATACCGTAATTCTTCGGAAGGTTCTATGTGGTGGAAGGTTTACGGCGACGAATCATTTATCATTAATGCGTTCAAGTATGCTAATAAGTACGCTCCTGCAGAGCTTGAGCTTTACTATAACGACTACAATGAATGTGTAGCAAAGAAGCAGGAAGGTATTGTGAACCTTCTGAAGGCTGTTAAGGCTGAGGAAGGCGAGCCGGGCGTTGGTACTCGTATTGATGGTATGGGTATGCAGTCGCATCATGACATGTATTCTCCGACCGCAAGCCAGATTGAGTCTGCAGCTCGAGCATACGCGGCAGTTGTTAATAACATTCAGCTCACGGAGCTTGATATTAAGGCAAATGGCTTGTACGACGGCACAGAGGCTACAAGAGAGCTGGTATACAACCAGATGGCGTACAGATATAAAGAGATTTTTGATACATGTAAAGCATTAAAGGCAGATGGTGTAAACGTCACAGGTATTACAATCTGGGGTGTTATTGATACATACTCATGGTTAAATGACAATGCATCTGTTGGTGGTGGTACAGACGGTACCCAGGCACAGTGTCCGTTGTTGTTCGATGGTGATTACAAGGCAAAACCATCATTCTGGGGATTTGTTGATCCTGCAATGCTCGAGCCTGCTACCAAGAAGGTAACAGCAATTGAATATCAGGATGATACATTTGCGGCAGGTAACACCTATGAGGCAACATCGGATAATGCATCCTTTACATTTGTTCCGATGTGGACGGCAGAAGGACTTAAGATTAAGGTAACAGTTGTTGATGCTACAGAGGATGCAACCGATGCGATTGAAGTTTATTGGGATATTGATAATTCAAAGAGCGAATCTTTTGCCGCAGAAAATGTTGTTGTAAAGCGTGCAGATGCCGAGACAACAGAAGATGGATATACAACAGTTGTAGAGGTTCCGTTAGAGCTTTCGGCAGCAATGACGATCGGTTTTGACGTGCGTGTTATCGACGGCAACACAACGATTTCATACAACGATTCAAAGAATACACAGGAGACAAGCAGCAAGTATTATGCAGAAGCATTGATGAAGCCTTACACAACAATCCACAGAGGTACAATCACGGTTGATGCGGAGCTTGATGAAGCTTGGGCAAATGCACAGGATGTTCCGCTTTACATTGTTGTAGGTGAGGTTGAGGTTTCTTGTAACATGAAGCTTCTTTGGGATAACCAGTGCCTGTATGTTTATGCGACTGTAATCGACCCTGATTTGAATAAGGTGAACTCAGAAGTTCATCAGCAGGATTCCATCGAGGTATTTATTGATGAGAACAACCACAAGTCGGAAGCATACGAGGAAGATGACAAGCAGTATCGTATTAACTTCAAGAACGAGAGATCTTATAACGGTTCAAAGTGTGTAAGAGATAATATTGAATCTGCAGCTAAAAAGACAGACAATGGTTACGTTGTTGAGGCTATGTTCAAGTGGACTGATGTAAGACCTTCAGCCGGCATGGAGATTGGTCTTGAGCTTCAGGTAAACGATGCGAACAGCACAGGGGGACGTATCGGAACACTTAGCTGGTTCGATACAACCGGTACAGGCTGGACAACACCTTCTGTTTACGGTAACGCTATGTTGGTTGATTAATTTCTATAATGTTTTTCAGAACCCGTGATAGGTACGGACCATAACACCGTTTGGTGTTATGGTCCGTACCTATCACGGGTTTTGTTTTATTATTGTTTTCAGAGATATTGATTTTGGCTATACAGAAATAGCGCAATTATGGGATTTTATTGACATTTTCGCAATATATGAGGTATACTGAAACTTGGTGTATTGACTTTTTTAGCATGATGCCGTATCATTTCGGCTTATATAAAGAAAGGAAACATAGATATGTACGAAAAAGTATCTACAAAGCTGGACTTTACCTCACGTGAGGAAAAGGTTTTAGAGTTCTGGAAAGAGAACAAGGTATTTGAAAAGAGCATCGAAGAAAAGAAAGACTTGCCAACCTATACCTTTTATGACGGCCCGCCAACCGCAAATGGCAAGCCGCATATCGGTCATGTGTTGACTCGTGTTATTAAAGATATGATTCCGAGATACCAGACAATGAAAGGTCATAAGATTATTCGTAAGGCTGGTTGGGACACACATGGACTTCCTGTTGAGCTTGAAATAGAGAAAAAGCTTGGCATTGATGGTAAGGAGCAGATTGAGGCTTACGGACTTGATCCGTTTATCAGACAATGTAAGGAATCTGTTTGGCAGTACAAAGGTATGTGGGAGGAATTCTCCGGTAAGGTTGGATTCTGGGCAGATATGGATGATCCGTATGTAACATACCATGATTCCTTTATTGAGTCTGAGTGGTGGGCGCTCAAGAAAATTTGGGATGACGGTCTTTTATATAAGGGCTTTAAGATTGTTCCATATTGCCCTCGTTGTGGTACACCTCTTTCTTCACACGAGGTTGCACAGGGATATAAGACAGTGAAGGAGCGTTCCGCAGTTGTACGCTTTAAGTGCGTCGATGAGGATGCTTACTTCCTTGCATGGACAACAACACCTTGGACACTTCCAAGTAACGTTGCACTTTGCGTTAATCCGGATGAGACCTATTGTAAGGTTAAGGCAGCAGATGGTCGCACATATTATATGGCAGAGGCACTTCTTGACACAGTACTTGGCAAGCTTGCTGAAGAAGGTAAGGCAGCATACGAGGTTCTTGAGAAATACAAGGGTATTGATCTCGAACGCAAAGAGTATGAGCCACTGTTTGAGTGTACGAAGAACAAGGTTGCGTCGCTTCCGGAGAAGGGACACTACATTACATGCGATTCCTATGTAACTATGTCAGATGGTACCGGCATTGTTCATATTGCGCCTGCTTTTGGTGAGGATGATGCACAGGTAGGCAGAAAGTATGAGCTTCCTTTCGTTCAGTTTGTTAACGGTAAGGGTGAGATGACAGAGGATACTCCATATGCAGGTATGTGGGTCAAGGATGCAGATAAGCAGGTGTTGATCGACTTGGATGCGGCAGGACTTTTGTTTGATGCTCCAAAGTTTGAGCATGAATATCCACACTGCTGGAGATGTGATCGTCCGCTTATTTATTACGCAAGAGACACCTGGTTTATCAAGATGTCTGCTGTTAAAGATAAGTTAGTAAAGAATAATAATACAGTTAACTGGATTCCGGAGGGTATCGGTAAGGGACGCTTCGGTGCATGGCTTGAAAATGTTCAGGACTGGGGACTTTCGCGTAATCGTTATTGGGGTACTCCGCTTAACATTTGGGAGTGTTCCTGCGGTAAGCGTCATGCAATCGGATCGATCGAAGAATTGAAGTCTATGAGCAAGAACTGTCCGGAGCAGATCGAACTTCACCGTCCATACATTGATGAGGTTACGATTACATGTCCGGATTGTGGCGGTGAGATGAAGAGAGTACCGGAGGTTATTGACTGCTGGTTTGATTCCGGTGCAATGCCGTTTGCTCAGTGGCATTATCCTTTTGAGAATAAAGAGATTTTTGAGGACAACTTCCCGGCTGACTTTATCAGTGAGGCAGTAGACCAGACAAGAGGCTGGTTCTATTCTTTGATGGCTATTTCAACCTTGCTGTTTGATAAGGCGCCTTACAAGAATGTTATCGTTCTCGGTCACGTTCTCGATAAAGACGGTAATAAAATGAGTAAGTCTAAGGGAAATGCAGTTGACCCTATGGAAGCTTTAAATAAATTTGGTGCAGATGCGATTCGCTGGTATTTCTACAGTAACTCTGCTCCATGGCTTCCGAACAGATTCCATGAGGATGCTGTTAAGGAAGGGCAGAGCAAATTTATGGGTACATTATGGAATACATACGCATTCTATGTACTCTACGCGAACATTGACAATTTTGATCCTACAAAATACAGCTTAGACTATGACAAGCTATCTGTGATGGACAAATGGTTATTATCAAAGCTTAACACAATGGTTAAGATTGTCGATAATGGTCTTGGCTCTTATAATATCCCGGATGCTACAAAGGCACTTGCCGGTTTTGTAGATGACATGAGTAACTGGTATGTAAGACGTTCACGTGAGCGTTACTGGGCAAAGGATATGCCACAGGATAAGATTAATGCTTATATGACGCTTTACACAGCACTCGTTACGGTATGCAAGGCAGCAGCGCCTATGATTCCATTCCTCACAGAGGATATTTATCAGAATTTAGTTCGTACCGTAGATCAGACAGCACCTTTGTCAATTCATCTTTGTGACTTCCCGGTTGCAGATGACAAGATGATTGATAAGAACCTTGAGACAAGCATGGATGAAGTACTTAAGATTGTTGTATTTGGTCGTGCTGCCCGTAACACAGCGAATATTAAGTCACGTCAGCCGATTGGCAATATGTTCATCAAAGCGGAGAATGTATTAGATGACTACTTTGTCGAAATCATTCGTGACGAGTTAAATATTAAGGAAGTTTCATTTAAGGATGATCTTTCTGCATTTACATCTTACAGCTTCAAACCGCAGCTTCGTACAGTAGGACCAAAGTACGGAAAGCAGCTTGGTGGTATTAAGGAATACCTTGCAAACGTTAATAGTAGCGAGGCTATGGCCGAATTAAAGGCAAACGGTGCTATTAAGTTTATGGTAGGAGATGTCGAAGTATCTCTTGCAGAAGAGGATCTCTTAATCGAAGCAGCAAAGATGGAAGGCTTTGTAACAGAAGGTGACAATTATGTGACTGTTGTTATCGACACAACATTAACTCCGGAGCTTATTGAAGAAGGATTTGTAAGAGAAATTATTTCGAAGATCCAGACAATGCGTAAGGAGGCTGACTTCAATGTAACAGATCGCATTAATGTATATGTATCAGGCAATGACAAGATTGCAGGTATCATGGAGAAGAATGCCGACGAAATCAAGCGAGTTGTACTTGGCGAGAATTTTGTAATTGGCGAAACAATGGGCGAAGGCAAAGAGTGGAATATCAACGGGGAAAAGGTTACACTTGGCGTTTGTACAGTTTAGTAAACATGGAGAGTAGGAGGAAAATTGAATGAAGAAAGCAGCAGAACCGAAAGTAGTAACATTTGATAAAGAAGGCTTCAAAAAAGAAGTTATCAACAATGTTAAGAACCTTTTCAGAAAGACAATCGAAGAGGCATCTCAGCAGCAAATTTTCCAGGCAGTATCTTATGCTATCAAGGATGATATTATTGACCGTTGGATTGCAACACAAAAGGCCTATGAGAAAGCAAATCCAAAGACAGTTTATTATTTGTCAATGGAATTTTTAATGGGACGTGCACTTGGCAACAACATGATTAACCTTACATGCTATGAGGAGATTAAAGAGGCGTTAGCGGAACTCGGGTTCGACTTGAATGCGATTGAAGACGAAGAGCCGGATGCAGCGTTAGGTAACGGTGGTCTCGGTAGACTTGCAGCATGTTTTCTTGATTCTCTTGCAACCTTGAACTATCCGGCTTACGGTTGCGGTATCCGTTACCGTTATGGTATGTTCAAGCAGGCAATTGAAAATGGTTTTCAGGTAGAGAAGCCGGATAACTGGTTAAAGAATGGTAACCCGTTTGAAGTAAAGAGACCGGAGTACGAGGTTGAGGTTCGTTTTGGCGGTTATGTAGCTACAGAGTGCCACGAAGGAAAGAACTATTTCGTACACAAGGATTATCAGGCAGTTCGTGCAATTCCTTACGATCTTCCGATTATCGGTTATAACAACAATGTAGTTAACACGCTTCGTATTTGGGATGCAGAGCCGGTACAGGAATTCAATTTAACATCCTTTGACAAGGGTGAGTATCAAAACGCTGTAGAGCAGGCGAACCTTGCTCGTAACATCGTTGAGGTACTTTATCCAAATGATAATCACTATTCAGGTAAAGAGCTTCGTTTAAAGCAGCAGTACTTCTTCGTATCCGCTTCTGTACAGCGTGCGATTTTGAAGTTCAAGGAGAACAATGCAGATATTCATGATCTTCCGAACAAGGTAACGTTCCAGTTGAATGATACACATCCGACAGTAACCGTTGCAGAGCTTATGAGAATTCTTGTTGACGAAGAGTGCTTAGAGTGGGATGATGCATGGGATCTCACATGCAGAACATGTGCATATACAAACCACACAATTATGGCAGAAGCGCTTGAGAAGTGGCCGATTGACCTCTTCCAGAGACTGCTTCCGAGAATTTACCAGATTGTAGATGAGATTAACCGTAGATTCGTTCGTAAGATTGAAGATATGTATCCGGGTAACCAGGATAAGGTTCGTAATATGGCAATTCTCTATGATGGACAGGTTAAGATGGCGCATCTTGCAATTGCAGGAAGCTACTCAGTAAACGGTGTTGCACAGCTGCATACAGAGATTTTGAAGAAGCGTGAGCTTAGAGATTTCTACGAGATGAGACCGGATCAGTTCAACAATAAGACAAACGGTATTACACAGAGAAGATTCCTTCTTCACGGTAATCCGCTTCTTGCAAACTGGGTAACAAAGAAGATTGGTGATGGCTGGATTACGGATCTTCCGCAGCTTGCAAAGCTTAAGAAGAACGCTACAGAGAAGAAGTCTCAGAAGGAATTCATGGACATCAAGAAGCAGAACAAGATTCGTCTTGCAGAGTACATCAAGGAGCACAATGGTATCGATGTTGATCCGAACTCCATCTTTGATGTTCAGGTTAAGAGATTACATGAGTACAAGAGACAGCAGCTTAATATTCTTCACATCATGCACCTTTATAATGAGTTAAAGGCGAATCCGGATATGGATTTCACACCAACTACATTCATTTTCGGTGCGAAGGCAGCTGCAGGTTACAAGACAGCGAAGCTTACAATCAAGTTAATTAACGCCGTAGCAGATGTTATCAATAACGATGCTTCAATCAAAGGCAAGATTAAGGTTGTATTCATCGAGAACTACAGAGTATCAAATGCAGAGATTATCTTTGCAGCAGCAGATGTCAGCGAACAGATTTCAACAGCTTCCCGTGAGGCTTCCGGTACAGGTAACATGAAGTTCATGTTAAACGGTGCAGTTACACTCGGTACTATGGATGGAGCGAACGTAGAGATTGTTGAGGAGGTTGGCGTAGAGAATGCATTTATCTTTGGTCTTTCTGCAGAGGAAGTAATGCGTTATGAGCGTGAGGGCGGATATCATCCGATGGATATCTACAACTCAAATCCAAAGCTTAAGAAGGTTCTTGATCAGTTAATCGATGGCACATACTCAAACGGAGACAGAGAGCTCTTCCGTGACTTGTATGATTCATTATTGCATAAGGATGTTTACTTTACATTGAAGGATTTCGATTCTTATGCGGATGCACAGAAGCGTGTAAATGCAGCATACAAGGATCAGGCAAAGTGGGCAGAGATGGTAATGCTTAATACAGCTTGTTCCGGGAAGTTTTCTTCTGACCGTACAATCGAGCAGTATGCACAGGAGATATGGAAGCTTGAGAAGGTAAACGTATCAATCTAATTCGATTGCATAAATAAGCAGTAAACGGAGATATTGTTTCGTATTATACGAAATGATGTCTCCGTTTTTATTTCACAGGAATGGCACTCGCAGATAAATCATATATTATATGGGGGGAGTTATAAAATGGGAGAGCGTTTGACGGTTTATGTATCTGCGATTGCGATGGTTTTTTTATTTCCGTATATTTTGACGATGGCCGTGAATGGGAGGTATGGAGCATATGCATCCCAAATATCGAACGTGTCTACGGGAAAGGATGTATTGATTGAAATCGAGGGCGCCAATATGCTTATGGATGTGGAACAGTATATAGCAGGTGTTTTGCCCGGGTTGGTGGATCCGGAGAGTGACATAAAAATAATCGAGGCGCAAGCGGTTGCCGTACGAACAAAAATATATTATGAGATGGGAGAGGAAACGGTCGTATCGGCCTCGAAGCTTGGGTTTTCATATTATTCAAAGGATGATTTGATTTTAAGATATGGAAGGTCAAAATATAAAAAGGTGAGAAATGTATATGAAACGGCAACATTAAATACTTTACAGCAGATTAGTAAATAAAATATCATACACATATTTTGTATAAGATTTCACATATTTGCCTATACTATTTGCGAGTAACATTTGAAATAGCAGGAGGCATATTAAATGAAACAAGTATGGGGATTTTTAAAGACCAAAGGGTTTTACATTGCACTCGGAACAGGTCTTTTGGCATTTGCCGGATTAATGGCAATGTATGATTACAAGGGAAATAAAGAATCGGCAATGCAAAATGAACAGGCAATTGATTTAAATCAGCCGGTACAGTCCGGCGATATGGATGAGTCCTTCGATCAGGCACTGCAGGAGGATGATGTTGTTGCGAATAGCGGAAATGATGCTGTAGTGACTTCAAAGGAAGCAGAGGAAGAAAATTCTGATTTGGATAATGAGGTGGCCGGTAACTCAGATGCATGGAAGGAAGATGAAGTATCAGATAAAACGGTTGAAGACGATGAGACTGTTGAAACTGCCGGGGTACCTGTGCAGTCTGAAGCAAATGAATTGTCCGGCTATGACGGGACGCAGGTGTTGGCATGGCCGATCGTAGGAATAATTGTCATGCCATATAGCATGGATCAGACAATCTATTTTTCAACATTGGACTGCTATCGTTGTAATCCCGGTATGATGATTGCCGGAAACGAAGGGGATGCCGTATATGCAATTTATGACGGAACGGTATGTGAGATAAAAGATTCCAAGGAGTTTGGAAAAACTGTGACAATTGATCTTGGAAATGGTTACATGGCAACTTACGGACAAATGCAGAATGTATCGGTGAGTGAAGGTGATACGATTGCGAAGGCACAGCAAATCGGCGAAGTGGGACCGGTTTCTTCCTATTATGAAAAAGAGGGATCACATTTGTATTTTGCGATGACAAAGGATGACGAACCGGTAAATCCGATTGTATATATGCAGTAAATTAGCAGAGATTAAAGAAACCGGTATGTTGTCGATTGTCAGCATGCCGGTTTGTGTGTCTTATGAAATACAGTTGTTGCATGTTCCTTGGAACATGACAACCGCTGTTTCAATCTGATGGTTAGTAAGCGGAGTTGCGTTTTCAATCAGATTCTTCGTTGGATCCATCATAATATCGGAAACGCTTCCGCAGGAGAGGCACATAAAATGGCAATGTGGGTGCGTGTCAGCATCGAAACGATCGGTTTTGCCATCGCATGAAAGACGTAAAATAACACCGGCATTTGCAAGCTGGTTGAGATTACGATAAACGGTTCCAAGACTTATTGTAGGTATTGTTTCTTTTATATGGTTATATACAACATCAGCAGTCGGATGATCCGTTCGTGTTTTCAGAAAGGTTAAAATTGCCTCTCGTTGATGGCTATATTTGACCGGGGTATTCATAGAAAATATCTCCTATTTTAGTAATGATTATCGTTATTATTATAACAGAAGCCTATACAGGGTGTCAAGCAGAGGCATTCACACCTTTTTTCCTTGTAATCATAGCAAAATCGGAAAAAATTTTATTAGTAAATTTTTATTTACCGAAGCTATTGACATACACAATAATAAAGGGTAAACTTAATGTGTATATTTGTACAACTTGTTGTTTTTTGTCGAATAAGGAGAACGTATGAATTTTGCGGAAATCAAAGGCAAATTGAATACACAAGAGACAAAACAGCTCGTGGACTCAATCTTAAATGTAGGGGACAGGGCAACTTTTGTAATTGATCGCGGAACATTTGAAGTTCTTTACCTCAATGAAAAAGCATCAGAGCTGTTCGGCGACAAGGTGGATGCATATTGTTACGAGTTGATTTGTGACAATGAAAATGCATGTATTGATTGTCCTATGGCACAGATAACGGACAAAACGATTGTTCGGAATCGACATTCGCGCGCACTTGATGCGATTGGAAAATGGCAATATTCTGTGATACGTTGGTTTGATAACAGAGAGGCGGTACTTGTGACCTTGCTTGATGTTGCTGTCGTATTTGGTGATAAAGAGGACAGCCAAATTGGTCGAAAGGAGCGAATTGCAAGGGAAGGACAGTTTGATGCATTGACCGGCATACCGAATTATTCCAAATTCTGTGCGAACACAGAAAATGCAATTCGATATAATCCGGATAAGGAATATGCGATTATCACCTTTGATATTGATAAATTTAAGAGTGTCAACGATTTGTATGGTATGTCTGTCGGGGATATGATTTTAAAGCATATCGCAAATGCGCTTCGGGGATATTTTCCGTACGATGAAAATTATGCCAGGTTGCACTCGGATGTGTTTGCATTTTTTATGTCGTATACAAAGAGAGGCGAGATTATCCGTGCGATTGAAAAGGTAAGAAGAGCGATTGTGGCAAGTGATATCCGTGTGGATATATCGACGACCTTTGGTATCTATCTTGTAAAAGACAGACATGTACCAATCAATCTTATGTGTGACCGTGCGAAGATGGCTGCAGCGACAATTAAAAATAATGTCATGAAATTCTGTGCATTTTATGATGAGCAGTATCGTGATGATATGATAAAGGTGAGTGAAATTGAGCGCGAAATGAAGCGTGCATTACACAATCATGAGTTTAAAATGTATTTGCAGCCAAAATACAGTCTGAAGGATAATTCCATGTGTGGGGCAGAGGTTTTGAGCCGCTGGATGCATCCGGAGAAAGGGCTTATTCCGCCGATGGATTTTATTCCGTTGTTCGAGAGAAACGGATTTATTATGAAACTGGATGAATATATGTGGGAACAGGCGTGTAAAACAATTCGGGGCTGGATAGATGCGGGTATTAAACCGATTCCGTTGTCTGTTAATATTTCGAGATATCATATTCAGCATAATGATTTACCGTCCATATTTAATCGGTTGTTAAAGCAATACAAATTATCGAGTGATATGCTGACGTTGGAAATTACAGAATCTATGTTTATGAATTCACCGGCAAAGCTTGCGGATGTGCTTAATACATTGCGAGAACGAGGTTTTAAGCTGGAGGTTGATGATTTCGGTGCCGGCTTTTCGTCGCTTAGCCTGATTCGTGATATTTCGGTTGATACGATTAAGATTGATAAGAATTTTCTGGATCAGGAAATTGCGTCAGATAAAGGAAAAATTGTGGTAAGTCATACAATCAGTATGGCAAAGGATTTAAATCTTCAGGTTGTAGCGGAAGGTGTTGAGACCGGAGAGCATGTTGAGTTTTTGAAAAATTCGAATTGTGATATTGCACAAGGTTATTATTTTGCAAGACCGATGCCGGTTGAGGAGTTTAACCAAATGGTTGCAAAAAAAATATAGAAAAAATGTAAGGCTATTCTTGACATGCCTATAGGTCTGTTGTATATTGAACATTGTGGAGCCCGAAAAGGCATAGAAAGCTTACAAAAAGGAGATTTTCAATTATGTTAGAGAAGTTAAAAGAAATCATTGCAGAGCAGTTAAGCGTAGATGAGGCAGATATTGAACTTAGCACATCATTTAAGGATGACCTTGGAGCAGACTCTCTTGACTTGTTCGAGCTTGTTATGGCTCTTGAAGAGGAGTATAATTGCGAGATTCCTTCTGATGATTTATCATCGATCCTTACAGTTGAGGATGTTATTAAGTATCTTAAGGATCTTGGTGTTGAGGAGTAATTCCTCTTACATATGGAATAATAAAAGGGACTGTTTTTTGTAACAGTCCCTTTTATTATTTTGCGGGTTAACACATTTACAAACCTCTAAACAGCTTCTTGTGAAGGACGGGGCGTGTTATTGCGAGCTTTCCAGAAAAAGCATATATGCACGTTTGAAGTCGGGATACTTCCGTACCGTTAAATATGCTTTGTATTTGTTTTGATATAAAGAAATCAGGTTGCTGTTAAAGTTATTTATGTGATGCATATTAACGATATAGCTTCTGTGTGTGCGGAAAAAGCATTGGCTGTTTAAGATTTCTTCCCAGTAATCCATTTTTTCGGTTGAAGGGTATATGTCTTGAAGTGTATATACAAATACATTTTTTCCTTTTGCTTCTATCATTATGATATCGCTTGCCAGGACGGTGTAAATGGAATCTTTTGTCGTGATGGCAATTTTTTCATTTCGGGATGCGTGCACTGCAAGTGCATCCTTAAGATTACGGAACAGTCGCTGCTTTTCAAGCGGTTTCGATAGGTATCGAAATGCATGAAAGTGCAGTGCTTCATCCAGATATTCTTCAAATGCAGTAATCACAATATAAAGTGTTCCCGTATCTCGCTTGCAGAGCTCTTTTCCGGCGTGTATTCCGCTGATTCCGGACATTTCAACATCGATAAACACAATATCCAGACTTCCTTTATAATCTAAAATCTCTTCCCCTGAATGGAAGACTGCAATCTCCGGACAGGGAAGCTTGCGGGAAGAGAAATATTCTTGCAGGTATTTTTCTAATATATTACAAAAGTATATGTCGTCATCGCAGATAGCAAAGCGCATCGTAGCTTACACTCCTTTTTTCTTTTTTTTGTAAAATATTTCGGTTGGCAGCGGATCATGTTGGATCAGAAGAATTGTGTGAAAGCTTTTATCCTCCTCTGAATAATACATTTCAATATTTCCCCCGTAGTGTTTAATAATATTTTCAATACTTTTTGTACCAAATCCGTGGCGAATTTTATCCGGCTTTGACGACAGATAACGATTTGTCTCTGTTTGGACAGGGGGTGTCTGACAGGAGTTAACCATGGTAACTACCGTATGCGTATGTGGAGCATTATCGGAAAGACGCAGGTCAATCTTGGCTTCGTCGGTGCCCCGGGCGGCTTCAATTGCATTGTCCATTAAATTACAGAAAATTGCGGTAACATCCTGAAAACGCATGAAATTTAAATCCGTACCTTTGGCATCCAATGTAAAACGAATCGATTGAGTGTCACATATGGATGAATATTTCGCTATTAACAGATTGAAAATCTGACAGTTTGTAGGTTGATATGTACGGGAAAGTGCAGATGTATCGGTTAGTTGTTCTATATACTGGTTCGCTTCTCTGTATTGTCCGGATATGTTGAGGTCGTGGATTGCCTGCAAATGGTTTTTGATATCATGAATCAGTATTTTTTGGTCTTCGTCTTGTTGTTCCATAAGTCTGCTATATTGGATCGCATCCTCCGCTCGTTGAGATTCCAGCTTCAGATTTGTGATGAGGGTTTGCTGTGTTTGATTGTAATCAAAGAGCCATGCAAAAAACAAGCTGATGGCAATTAATACAAAGGACGTAAACAGCAGCATATACTCTGACGGACGGTTGAGATTGTTGTGGCAGCAGACATAGATTAAAATAACGGAAATACAGCACGTAAACGTACATATACTAAGGAGTGGCCAAAAGCTCTTGTTTGTGGAGGATTGCGCACGTCCATGATGGAATATACGAACGACAATCAACACCACCAGAAAAAATAGCAGTTTACTGCATACAATAAAGATATATCTGGAGGTTTGGGGTACTAATGCGATGTCGGTTGCCTTTAATATTGTGTTTCCCAAAAGAATACCCGGAATAAATTCTGTCAAAAGCATCATTGACTCCAACAGTAACGTAAAAAACAAGCCCGTAAAGAGTGGACAGGCATATACTTGCAGAACTAAGAAATAATTCAGAGCAAAGAAGGATATGTCGTTTAAGACAACAATATTTGCAAAAAAGATTGCATACAAACAGGCGTAAACCAGAATATATGGGATGGAAACAGGGCGAGATGAAGCCCTGCAGAGTATGTGATCGTAATAGTAAAAAGCAATATATCCCTCAATCAAAAAAATGAGAAGGTAAAGAATTGCATGTGCCATAGAATCCCCTTCCTAATTATGGACAAAATTCATATATAGTTTACATAAGGATGGGGGAATATGCAATAACAAAATAAAAGAAATAAGATGACAACATATATGGGATTGCGTGATGGAGGAGAGGGCGTTTATCTTTCCGAATTCGTAATAATAATTTCAATAATCTGATCCAGTACAGTCAAATCGTGTTCCGAGCACAACCGGAGCTTGTCAATTATATTTTTTGATATGTTATAGGAATGCAGACTTCCCATCATAAGATAATCCGGAGTTACGTCGAGTGCAATGCAGAGTTTACACAAAAGATCGTAGCTTGGGTGTGATTTTCCGGTTTCGATTGTAGACAAATGGTTTGTTGAAATATCCAGTTTTTCGGCAAGCTCGGATTGCTGCATGTTCAAGGCTTTTCGCCTCTTTTGAATACGTTTGCCAAATTCGTTCATGTTGTGTAGGTCGCCCATAATTGTATCTCCTTTTGCAACATCTTATCAATTCTGATAATTATTATGAACAAGATGTAATAGAAGAAATCTATGAAATGCTTAATAGAAAAAAATTATGCACAAGATTTCGTAGATAAAATCGATAATACAAGGATTATTTTGCTCGAAAAGGCAAGATTTAAACATTTTTCATGATTTTGTGTCGATTCATGACCGGACTATGGAAATCTCGGAAGAAAAGAAATATGTTTAATGTAGCACTAACAGAAAAACGGAAAACAGGAGGTAGGAACATGAAAAAGCAAAAGAAGTTATCAAATGTAATTGCTGCAATTATGACAAAGGAGCTGCAGCTAAGCGCAAAATCCGCAGGAAGTCACTGGGCATATCAGCCAAAGACACCGGAAGGCTTAAAACGCTTCCGTAAATAATGCTATCGGTATTGGCAAGGAAAACGACCGGATGGCTTATCAGGCATGATGCAATTGACGAAGCAGACAGGGAATTGTATGAATATGCAGCATACAATTTAATGTTTACATCCATTCCATTGACCATTTTTATTGTTGTATGTCTTTGTATGGGATATGTTATGAATGGGTTGGTGTTGCTGGTTGTTACTTTGTCAATTCGAAGATATGCCGGTGGGTATCATGCGAAAACACCGCAACTTTGTGTTGTTATTTCCAGTGGAATGCTGACTGCCTGTCTTTTTTTATCGATTGTAATGCCGGATCATTGGCCAACTTGTGGTGCTGTTTTGGCATCTGCAGTATGCCTGTGTATATTCAGTCCCGTGGATTCGGAAAATAGGAGGTTGGATGAGGAAGAAACACAAAGCTGCAGACATAAGGCACGTTGTATGACGTGTTTTTGGTGCCTGATTTATCTCGTGTTGTCTGTTATCGGACAGGGGAAGCTTGCGGTGTGTGTAAGCCTTGGGATCGTTGTTCCGGCAATCATGCAGATGGTTTGTATTGGCCGTTTTTCAAAAAAACATAACAAAAATGAATGAAATCTGTCGTTTCATTCCCAAAATATTGAAAATAACGTTGTAAATGGTAGAATGAGATTTGTCTGTTGGTGCGATAAGCAAAGAGAAAATTTGGGGATCGTGGTGCGTATTATGTGAGGGATAATGTGTCGGAGAAATTGAATAATCTTTTGGATTATATGGGGGGGAATTGATATAAGTTTATGTCAAGCGCGAAGATTACATATGTCCCTGTAATACAAGGGCGATACGCACGGAAAACAGATGATCGTCCTTGTATAAAACAAGAAAAAGCACCCGGAGTCAGACTCCGAGTGCTTTTTTAAATGGGGATTAGCCCATGATTACTTCTACAGTATGTGTTTTGCCATCCCCGAATACAGGAATTACATTTCCGTCTACGGTTTTTCCGTCAACGATCATGCTCTTAACACCCTTGCATACGTGATCCGGATTTTTTACATCAATCTTGTATGTGTCACCACGGAACTGGCGGGAAGCGGTTAGTCCGTCCCAAGCTGCCGGGATGGATGGATCAATCTTAAGACCGTCAAAGTCAGGCTGTACACCGAGGATGTACTGTGAAATTGCGACCATGTTCCATGCAGCCGTACCTGTAAGCCAAGAGTTCTTTCCTTCACCGAAACGGCTTGCATCTTTACCTGCAATCATCTGACCATATACATATGGCTCTGTTTTGTGAAGATCGGAAATCTCCTCGTTGAATGCAGGAGCAATCTTTGAGTAGTACTCGAAGGCCTTGTCGCCGCGTCCTGCGTATGCTTCTGCACAGATAATCCATGCATTGTTATGTGTAAAGATACCTGCATTCTCTTTGTATCCGCCCGGATATGTAGAAATCTCTCCATACTGGATATAATACTTTGAAAATGCCGGATTATTAAGCACTAAACCATACTTTGTATTGAGGTATTGATCAACAGCATTTAATGTCTTGATGTCGGCGCCTTCTTCCTTGCCGATTTCTGACATTACTGCGAAGCCCTGTGGCTCGATGAAAATCTTACCTTCTTCGCATTCCTTTGAACCCATCTTAGCACCCGTTGAATCGTATGCGCGTATGAACCAATCACCGTCAAATGCGTAATCCATAACATTTTTCTTCATCTTATCAATCTCGGCCTGAGCCGCAGTCGCCTCATCATCTTTTCCGAGGTGCTTTAAGATTGATACGTAGTTTGGTCCGACATATGTAAATAATGTAGCAACCATAACAGACTCAGCAACCTTTGAGTAACCACCTTCTGCAGCGAACTTTGGATTGGTGTATGTTTGGAAGCTTTCGCCCGGTGTGTCAGAGTAGCAGGAGAGGTTGATACAGTCGTTCCAGTCTGCTCTCATGGCAAGCGGGAGATTGTGAGGGCCAAGGTTGTTTACAATCTTATAGAAAGAAACCTTTAAGTGGTCGAGCATCGGTTTTGCCTTTGACTCGTCATTGTCATAAGGAACCATCTCATCAAGAATTGCCCAATCGCCCGTTTCCTTTATATATGCTGATACAGAGAGAATCATCCATAATGGATCATCTGAGAAGTCACCACCAATATCGGAGTTTCCCTTCTTTGTAAGTGGCTGATACTGATGGTAGCATCCGCCGTCAGGAAGCTGTGTTGAAGCAATATCAATAATTCTTTGTCTTGCACGATCCGGAATCTGGTGTACAAAACCGAGAATATCCTGATTTGAATCACGGAATCCCATACCACGACCGATACCTGACTCAAAGTAAGAAGCAGAACGTGAAAGGTTGAATGTAACCATGCACTGATACTGATTCCAGATGTTTACCATACGGTTAACCTTGTCATCAGGAGTATCTACGTTCAAAATACCAAGGAGGTTGTCCCATGTAGCCTTAAGCTCAGCAAGACCTGCGGCAACCTTTTCCGGAGTGTTGTACCGGTCAATCATGGCAAGTGCTTTTTCTTTGTTGATTGTGACGCCGTCAGCCTCAAATTTTTTGTCAGCCGGCATCTCAACGTAACCAAGTACGAATACGAGTGTCTTTGATTCGCCCGGTGCAAGTGTGATTTCCTTGCAGTGAGAAGCGATTGGTGACCAGCCGTCTGCGAAAGAGTTTCTGGATTGGTTTTCTGTTACAACCTGAGGATCGTTAAATCCGTTGTATAAACCGATGAAGGAATCTCTGTCAGTATCATAACCGTCAATTGTGTCATTAACGGTGTAGAATGCAAAATGATCACGTCTGTCTCTGTACTCTGTTTTGTGATAGATTGTAGAGTCAACAACCTCTACACGACCGGTAGAGAAGTTTCTCTGGAAGTTTGTGCAGTCGTCCTGGGCATCCCACAAACACCACTCGATGAATGAGTACAATTTGAAGGTCTTCGGTGCAGAGCCTTCGTTGGTAAGAACAACCTGCTGTACCTCACCTGTATAATTTTGAGGAACAAAGAATGTAACCTCTGCTTTTAAGTCATTTTTCTTACCGGTAATGATTGTGTAACCCATACCATGACGACACTCGTAAGAATCGAGGGTTGTCTTGACCGGTGACCAGCCCGGATTCCAAATAGTACCGTTTTCATTAATATAGAAATAACGTCCGCCCATATCAATCGGAACGTTGTTGTAACGATAACGGGTGATTCTTCGAAGACGAGCATCCTTGTAGAAATGATAACCTCCGGCAGTGTTTGAGATCAAGGAAAAGAAATCCTGAGTTCCAAGGTAATTAATCCAAGGATAAGGAGTCTTAGGTGATGTGATGACATATTCTTTGTTTGTGTCATCAAAATAGCCAAATTTCATATCGATAACCATCCTTTCTAAAAACTTCTTCTATTATATAATAATTGTTTACAAAAAACAACACAAAAACAAGGATTTATGGAGCAATTTATACAAAATGTGCGGTCTGATTATCATATAATAGGAATAATAAAATGTGAAGAATACATGTCAGGGAGTTGTCAAAAATGTAAGGGAAATGTAAGGAAAATTTAAGGAAAACGGAATGGTTTCTTTATTGTATCAGAGAAGGTATTGTGCTATATTTTTTACGGAAAAACACAAGGAGGTGTAAACGCTTTGAAGATTCGGAAAATAATGGTTTTCGCGGGGGTGCTTGCAATGGGAATGCTGAGTGCATGCAGCGGAAACGTAAAGAAATCCGAAGGAGCCGGTTTGGACAAGGTGCAGGAGGCGGTAAGTGCGCAGACACTTGCGGATGTGCTTGTTCGGGAGGGCTCCTTTAAAGATACAATGGGAGCGGTTGATGTCACGATGGCACTTACAAGACTGTACAATCTTGATGAGTCCAAAATTACAGAGAGTGCATTCTTTACAAACTCCAACGCGACAGCGGAGGAGGTTGCGGTAATTGTTGTCGCGGATGACACATATTGTTCGGAGGTGAAAGCTTCCTATGAAGCACGAATTCAGGATCAAACGGAGGCATGCAGGGACTATCTGCCGGATGAAATACCGAAGCTTGAGCAGGCGGTTATATATGAGAATGGAAATTACGTGATCTTGTGTGTATCAGAGGATTCTGATAAGGTTTATGAAATACTGGAAAAATATTTTTAGCATGTATAATTCGGATGCGGGCGCTAAAAGCACCTTTGTGTTATGCACAAAAAGAGGTAATCTGCATATAGTAACATAACAGATAGCTCGCAGCCGGCTTTTGTACGCCGATTTTACAGATTTTTCCCTGCCAATATACGTTTTGTTCCCGGTTGCATGACATAAAAAAAGGAGGCTTTTTGCCTCCTTTTGTGTGTATGCGCATAGTGACGCACATTTCAAAATATGATTACAGCTTAAACTTTACGGAAACCGGTGCACTTAACCGCTGACCGCCTTTGGACTTGACATCGGTAGTAATAATCAGTGAATAAAGTTCGTTTGTTGCATATGGCTCCAACGGCTCAATCTCGATAACCTCATTTTTGACATCATAATGAATGTATGTCTGTAACCGCTGATTTTGCGAGTTTGTAACATACATGGTTTCTTTGTTGACTGTTTTTGGGTCAAGCGGAATGTTGAAGCGAACCTTCCATACAAAGTTTCCTGTTTTAAATTTGAGATTTTGTTTTACCTTATTAGACAGCTGAGGAGGTATATCCTCAATCTCCAATACATTCTTCGCCATAGTACACCTCATATGTGTCTTATTCTGTGTTTCGGATGTGCTTCATTATAGCAAAAAACAGCGGAAAAATCAACAGTATCGATAGCAATGAGCGAATGAAATATTATAAATCAAGGTATTCCTCCGGATTTAAGGCGGCATTTTCAGAGCGTATTTCAAAATGCAGATGCGGCCCCGTGCTTTGTCCGGAATTACCGGAGTAAGCGATAAGCTCTCCCTGGTAAACAAGATCTCCAATCTCAACACTGACAGAGCTTAAGTGCCCGTAACGGGTAGTTGTTCCGTTTTCGTGTAAAATGTCAACACACAGACCATAACCTCCGTAGTATTCTGAGCGGGTTACGATGCCTGCTGCGGCAGCGTAAACATTCGTACCGGAAGTTGCGGCAAAATCAACACCTTCATGCAATCTTCCCCAACGCATGCCGTAGTGGGAAGTGATGGTGCAGCTGTCAAGCGGGAGTGTATAGTCCGGACGCTTTCTTGTACCGATGTGAATAATGGTTGGCTGCGCCTCGGTCCGGATTTTGGTATCTAATATTTGGTGCTCCATGGCAGTTCCGTTATAATAGGTTGAAAGAATGGTGATTTCTTTTGTTCCGGAAGTCCCTTCCCTGGTAGTTACATATTCACCTTCATATAGTGTATCATCGTAAACATACATACAAGGGACATCGTAGTTTTCAATTTGGGAAAATGTTTGCTTGGTTTGTCCCGTCAATATAGGTTTACCGGCATCTACATAGGTTGTGTATTGCCTGAGTTTTTGATAGAGCGACAGGCAGGAACACAGAAGTAATAGTACAATGATTCCGAGCGCATACTTTAGTTTTCTTTTGTAGGAGCATGCATAGGCATAAGGCATATTATCATCTCCTAACAATATAATTTTTTGATTTGTGTGAATACTGACAAACAATTTGTAACAATTTTGTAACAATTACATTGTAGAACGGGCAATAGACAAAGTAAAGAAAAAAAACGCGTAATATTTCGACAGAAGATTGCAAAAAATAGAAACGGCATAATCTTTTTTTAGATACCGGTCGATATTATTGTTAGAACGAGGAAAGGCTGGGACGTTTATGAGACAGACAAACGTTAGTTTAACACAGGATGTTGCACAGTTTAACAGCGTGCGCAGACAAGAATCGGTGACAAATCTATCGAAAGACTGTACAAACGGGGTGACTGCCGCAGAGGATACGAACCCGGTTTTTTGTTATGCTAAATCAAAGGAATGCAAGCAGCACGGAACATCGGCAATGGATAATTTTGATGAATATTTAAAGAAACGCAGAGAGCAAGCGAAAGAGGCGTCGGTGGATGAAAAAACACTGGAGGACGAGCAAAAGGAACAGGCAAAGAAAATTGCAAAACTGTTGTCCACAGAGGAGATTTCCGCACTTGCCCGGATGGGGATTGATGTCACCGGGGCAAAGCTTTCGGATATTCAGGGAATCGTTGAAACCATGCGTCAAAATGCGCATAAGGAAGCACTTACGACGCTGCTTACAAAAATGCAGTTATCAACCGGAAACACAGAGAATCTTGTCGTGTCCGACGGGAAGGTAACAGTAGCCGGTACAGACGTTGCGGTGCAGGGTGTATCGGTTTCGGATCTTGTTTCGGAGGAGTATTCGTTTACGGCTGCGGAGGATGATATGGTATATCTGCTCCGCAATGATTTGCCGCTCACAAAGGAAAATTTGTTCAAGGCACATTTTAGCGGAAGTCGCGTTTTGGGAAATCCGATTTCGGATGTGGCGTTTGAGAATATGAAATCACAGATATGTGAAATCATCCGTCAGGCGGGCTATGACATTTCCGAGCAAAGTCTTTCAGGGGCTGATTTTTTGCTGACAAATGACCTTCCGGTTACAACAGATACAATCTGTCTTTATATGGATTATCAAGATATCATCGGAAAAAATGTGTCAGAGATTTCGCTGCCGGACAATCAAACGGAGCTGTTAAACGAGCGGGCAGAGAAGCTTTATGATGATGTACAAGCGATTACGCCGGAGCTTGTATTTCGTATGGCAAAAGAGCATGGGACGGTTACGATTGCCTCTGCGGTTCGTTATATGAAAGAACAGTCGGAAGTAATAAAGGGACAACCGGATACCGAGGCGGTAATCAGACAGCGCCAGATGGCGGAGCTTCGTCTTACGATGACATTGGATGCGGCAAGGAGACTTGTAGGAAAGGATATTCATATTGACACGCGGGAATTGTCAAAGGTCGTAGAGGATTTGCGTGAGATAGAAAAAGATCGGATGCAATATGCCATGCGGGAGGAAGGAATGGAGATTTCGGATGCAGGCATACAGATGATTTTCGAGACCCAAAAGACGGTGCAGGATCTTGCAGAGGTTCCGGCAGCAGTGCTTGCATCACCGCTTAATCATCTTCCGTTTACGTTAAGAGGTTTACGGCAGGAGGCAAACCGATTTCTTTCGGAACGTGACGTTGTATTAAAGGATGCTGTAAGCAGCAAGCAAACGTTTGAGACAATTGTTCGTAGCTATGAGGCAGTCGGAACGGCTCCGCGTGCGGATATGGGAGACAGTATTCGCAAAGCATTTTCAAATATTGAGGATATCTTGCAGGAGCTTGCTATGCCGGTTAATGAAGAAACGACACGGGCAGTTCGGATTCTCGGCTACAATTCAATGGAAATTACAGAGTATAATATAAATGCAGTCGTCCGTTATGATAAAGAGGTGTCCGAGCTGATTCATAATTTCTATCCGGAGGCGGTTTTATCCTTCATAAAGGAAGGTCAAAATCCGATGGATGTCCCGATTGATAAGCTAAATGAGAAGCTTCGGGAACGAAATTATCACGGAGGTGTTACCGATGCTGTAAATTATGCGACGTATCTCCGGGATATGGAGCGCGAGGGCATTGTAACAGAAGCTGAAAGAGAGAGCTACATCGGATTATATCGTATGATGCACCAACTGGCAAAATCGGGTGACCGGGAGGTCGGATATCTGTTCGCAACCGGTGCAAATCTTACGATTCGTAATTTACTCTCAGCTATGCGAAGCAGAAAGGCCCAAGGGATGGATATTCCGATTCAAGATGATTTTGGGATGATCGAGGAGCGTATTGTCGGGGAAAAAAGGATGGATGCGCAGATAGAAGCTGCTTTTTTGGAGGATATAAGGGAGGATATCCTTATGCGTGCTTCGAAGGCAACCCCTCTTGTGGAGCAGTATATGACAGAACATCATATAGAGACCTCGCTCGTTAATTGCAGCGCGGTATATGAGATGTTACATGCGACCGGCGGCATTTATGATATGGTACAGACCATAATGGCAAAGCTGTCCGGGTACAAGTATGCTAAGGAGCAGGCAGTAGATGAGGAGACGGAAAACATGACGGCATCGATAGAAGGAGAGGAAATTCCGCTTCCGATTATGCCGGAGCATGTGTTAAATCAGCTTACCGACGGTTCGCATATGGCAGCATACTATGACAGTCTGAGTGAGAATTTGACATCCTTGCTCTATCAGACGGGTGTTTACGGCAGCGTTTCAAATGCGGATATTTCAATGGTAAAAACGGTTCAGGCAGGTTTTCGTATATTAAGCGGGCAGGCGAGAAATAATCGGTTTTCGCTTCCGATTTCGACAGAGAAGGGTATTCGGGTTGTGAATTTGTCGGTTGTACAAGGAAAACAGGCAGGCGTTACGATAGAAACGCGTAACGAAAACGGAGCGTTGATACAGGGAGCTTTCTACATACAAGAAGGTAAATTGACCGGCTCTCTGGTGGCAGATTCTCATGAAGCAAATATGTGGCTTATGGAACAGGCGGCAGACTTTATGCATGCCTTAGACGAGGAAGGCTATGCGGATGCGGATGTGTCGCTTGGTCAGCTGCGGGAGACGACGGAAGCAAAGGATACGGCTTCCACGAAAGTGCTTTATCATGTGTCTGTGTCGTGTGTAAAGGCAATGGGTGTTTTGTTTTCATAAGAGAGTTTTTTAAAGGGGTCTTTAGGAATGTGTAAGTCCAACCGATAAAATATACAGATGAAACGGATAGAAAGAGGAGGATGCGTATGAGAATCAATCACAATTCGCTTGCGTTAAATGCCAGTGATCATTTTGCTAAAATTAATAAAAATATTGCAAAGTCGATGGAGAGGCTTTCTTCGGGATATAAAATTACAAGTCCGGCGGATGATGCTGCAGGGCTTGCAATTTCCACAAAAATGAAAGCACAAATCAGAGGACTTGATCGCGCTTCTTTAAATTCCAATGACGGAATCTCGGTAATTCAGACTGCAGAGGGTGGTTTAAATGAGATTCACAGTATTCTTGCCAGAATGCGTGAGCTTGCGGTAAAGGCGGCAAACGATGTGCTGTCAGAGGATGATCAGGATTCGATTCAGGAGGAAATTGACTCTCTGCGCGATGAGATTGATCAGATTGTTGATACAACCGCATTTAACGATCAAAAATTGTTAAACGGAGATATGACAAGACGTTCACTTTCCAGTGATCGTAATATAAAGACATCATATATCTCGGAGGCTGTAAACACGGGTGTTTATACACTCTCGGTAACAGACGCAGCCGAGCAGGCGTCACTTGCAACCGGTATCACATCCGGGGGTGCAACTATTACGGAGGAGCAGGCAGGAACAATTACAGTCAATGGATTTTCTGTGGATATTACGGAAGGAATGACTATGGCAGAAGTGTTTGATACAATGCAGACACATTTGTTTAAGATTGGTGTGGACGTATTTGCATCTGCAGACGGAGGAAACACGGAAGCTGATTTCACGTCCGGAGCACCTGTATATCTTCGAACACAGGGCTATGGATCCGGAGAGAAGCTTAATATTGGGATTGGAAATGCGAACCTTGCTGCAGCGCTTGGCATGGCAGATGGTGCGAGTGTATCCGGTAAGGATTGCGTGGCAACCATCACAAGTGAGGAGGGCGGCTTTTCCAAAACGGCATCTGTGTCAACAAAGGGAAATGAAATTCGTGTTGTGGACAGAAATGGATTCGAGATGACGTTTGATGCGGAGCCGGGCGTTAGCGGAATTGACACAAAGGTGGAGGTGCTTTCGGCAGGGCCTATGATTATACAGACAGGGGCAAATTCCGGAGAACAGGTATCACTTGACATTCCGTTGGTGAGTGCCAAAGGTCTGCATGTGGATAAGCTGATTATGTATACACATGAGCATGCATCCGCTGCAATTGAGGCAATTGATGAGGCGGTTAAGAAGGTGTCGGCGATTCGGTCAAAGCTTGGTGCGTATGAAAATCGTCTGGATGATATCTATGACAATCTGGAGGTTCAGAATGAAAGTATCACAGCGGCATATTCGCGTATTATGGATACGGATATGGCCGAGGAGATGACAAACTATACACAACAGGATGTGCTTGCCCAGGCTGCAATTTCCATGATGAAACGTTCAAACGAGCGTCCGGAATCAATTTTACAGCTGTTGCAGTAGGAATGATTTGTTGTTTAGTGAGGACAATATATGACAAAGGAACAAATACAGGAATTTACAAGACGGATAACGCAAGAAAATCATAGTGGACTTATACTTGTACTTTGTGATATGGTACGTGTGTACACGCAGGATGCTCTTCATGCCTTTGAAGAAGGCGATGAGACCGCCTATATGCATGCGGTAGAACAGGCAAGACGTGCGAATCATGAACTGATGGATTGCTTCGAACCGGGAGACCCCCGGGGACGCAGGGTAATATGCGTCCTTCGGTATATCTATGGACAGTATGTGACATCCTTGATTAAACGAAGCCCCGTGGAGTTTGAAGCGTGTCTTCGTTTGTTGGATAAGCTGCAGGCTGCGTTTGAGCAGATGCACAGCATGGATACAGAAGGTGCGGTTATGAAAAATGCCCATCAGGTATATGCAGGACTTACGTATGGCAGGGGTACATTAAATGAAAGCGCAGTCTGTGATGATTACAGTAAACGAGGATTTCAGGTGTAAGCGGAGGTATTTGATATGACAAAGGACGATTGTATATTTTGTAAGATTGGAAAGGGGGACATCCCGTCAGCTACGGTATACGAGAATTCGGATTTTAAAGTATTTATGGATTTGTCACCGGCAAACAAAGGCCATGTACTCATTATTCCAAAGGAACATTACGACAATATTTTTCAGATCGATGCGGAGACAGCGGGAAAATTATTTTCGCTTGCAACTGCGGTAGCGAGGGCTGTGAAAGCCGAAACAAAATGTGAGGGAATGAATGTGGTTCAGAACAACGGAGCGGTTGCGGGACAGACGGTTAATCATTTTCATTTGCATTTGATTCCGAGATTTGAAGGGGATGGTGTTTCGGTTACCTGGAAGCAGGGGGAAACGGAGCCGGATGAGTTGCAGGCGCTTGCAAAGGCGATTCGTAAGCACATATAGAGCATAAAAGACTGTGCAATGCATAGGAGATAAGAGTACAGGGGATGCGGTCGATTTCTTCGATCATGTCCTCTGTTTTTTTGTCACAATTGCAGACTCCTTGTTGACATTCGGAGGAAGGATGTTTATCATATATCTTGGTGACATTTGCGGAAACATAATTTTACATATATTTTACAGGATTTAGGAGATAATTATGAATCAAACTGAAAAGAACACGAAGAAGGACATAAAAAAAGGGGAAGCAGCAAAAAGGAAAAGAAGTAAAAAAGAAACAAAATTACTGAAGGTATTAAAGATTATCGGATACGTGCTTTGCGGTATTATGTTTGTAAGCGGATGTATTATGACTGCATTTGCAGCAAAGCTTAAGATGGTGCCGATCAAATATATGCTCATTGCGGCAGTGCTGTTTGTTATTATCACGGTAGGGTTTGTTGCGGCACAGCGCAATCTGACGGCAGGCTTGATTACAAAGGTGTTGGCGGTATTAATAACGTGTGTGTGTGTGATTGGATGTACATATATTCATTATACATATCGCAAGTTAAATGAGATGACCGGTATTACAACTAAGATTGATAATATTCAGGTTTATGTATTGAATGAGGATCCGGCGCAGAATGTACTTGATGCAAAGGATTATCCGTTTGGTATTTTAAAGACGTTGGATCGGGACAATACAAATTCCGTAATTGCGGAAATACAGACAGAGGTTGCACAGCCGCTTTTTGTGTCCGAGTATGAGACGGCAATCGCGCTTGTGAAAGGTTTGTATGACCGTGAAGTTCAGGCGATTATTTTAAATTCGGCTTACGAGGGCTTTATTACCGAGACCGAAGGGTATGAGGACTTTAAGTCTCGTGTCCGTTCAATTTCCTTCAAGGATATCGTAACGGAGATGGAAAGTGATAATATGGATCGGGAGGCTGTCAAGGAAGACGTATTTACGATTTATGTAAGTGGCGTGGATGTCGGTGGTAAACCGGAAAACAACAGTAACAGTGATGTCAATATTTTGCTTACCGTCAATAAAAATACAAGACAGATTCTCATGATCAATACGCCGAGAGATTATTATGTTCCGCTTTCCATTTCAAACGGTGTCTGTGATAAGCTGACACATGCAGGTATTTACGGAATTGATGTATCTGCGGATACTTTGGGATTGCTTTATGATGTAACCGTAGACGGATATGTGAAGGTAAACTTTACCGGATTCGAGAAGATAATAGATGTATTGGATGGTGTCAATGTTTATTCCGATTATGCATTCAGTGCGCATGGTTACAGCTTCCAGCAGGGATACAACCAGTTAGACGGAAGGGGCGCTCTGATTTTTGCAAGACAGAGAAAGATGTTCTCGGATGGAGACAGACAAAGAGGAAAAAATCAGATGGCGGTAATCAAGGCGGTTATCGAGGATATTGCAAGTTCTGATATGTTAAGAAACTACAAAAATGTATTGGATGAAATTTCCGATAGTATGGTTACAAGTGTAAGCTATGAAGAGATTTCCGATTTGGCGCAGTTCCAGTTAGATGATATGAAACCGTGGGATGTGCAGACATATAGTGTAAACGGATATGATTCTATGAATGTCACATATTCAGGCGGTTCCGAGAAGCTTTATGTTATGGTGCCAAATGAGGAAACAGTCGATCAGGCAAAACAGTACCTAAAGGATATTTATGACAATAAAGTCATTCATGTTCCAACGGAATAAAATGATAAGCAGGAAGTCGTAGAGAAACATACAGTAGGCAGAGGAAGAGGATTAGAGAGAATGGGAATCATTGCGTTGCAGTTAATGGGCGGTTTGGGAATGTTCATGTTCGGAATGACATTCATGAGCCATGGTATTGAGAAGGTCGCAGGTAATAAGCTGCGTGCCATTCTTGAAGCATTTACAAGAAACCGATTTTTGGGTTTAGTTGTAGGTTTGTTTTTCACAGCGGTTATTCAGTCATCCAGTGCTGCAACCGTAATGGTAGTCAGCTTTGTTAATTCGGGATTGATGCAGCTTACAGAAGCATGCGGTATTATTTTAGGTGCCAATATCGGTACAACGGTTACGGCAATGCTTGTTGCATTTCGACTTAGTACGATTGCACCGATTTTTGTGTTCGCAGGAGCAATTATGATGAACTTCATCAAAAAGCCGATTGTAAACAAATCCGGTGAAATTGTTCTTGGTTTCGGTGTTTTGTTTGTAGGTATCAGTACCATGTCGGCTGCGATGGCAGAGCTTCGTGAGATTCCGGAAGTAATCGATTTGCTTGCTAACTTCACAAACCCTGTACTTGGTGTATTACTTGGACTTGTTATTACATCTGTAGTACAAAGCTCATCGGTAACGGTCAGTATTCTCGTTGTCATGTCAGCTCAGGGATTGGTTGATCTTCGGATTTGTATGTTTGTTATCTTAGGCTGTAATATCGGTGCATGTACGTCAGCAGTTCTTGCGGCCTTTGGTGGGACAAAGAATGCAAAACGTTCTGCGCTGATTCATCTGTTGTTCAATATTTTCGGAACAATTCTGATGTTTATATTGCTTATGTTATTTTCATCTCAGATACAGGATATTATCCGTTTTGTCAGTGGCGGAGGCAACGATCCCGGTACACTCGGTCGAAACATTGCGTGGTCGCACTTCCTGTTTAAGGTATTCCAGGTAATTGTATTCTATCCGTTTATGGATTTGATTATCAAGCTTACTTATATGCTTGTACCGGGTGAGGACAAAGAAGGCAGCGAAAAGAATTTTATTCTCCAATATATCGGAACACCGAATCCGAATCCTACGGTTGCGGCATATCTTGCCGTTCAGGAAATGGAACGTATGGCAAACATGACATACGAAAACTTAAATCTTGCAGTAAAGAGCCTGTTTACGCGTAAGGAAAAGGATTTGCAACAGGTTCAGGATACCGAGGAATATATTGACTTCCTTGATGAGAAAATCAGTGATTACCTGATTGAGATAAATCAGGATACATTACCGATTGCCGATTCCAAGCTTCTTTCTGCATATTTCCATGTCGTAAACGGCATTGAGAGTATCGGAGATCACGCAGAAAGAATAGCAGAGCTCGTGCCTCAGCTTAAGGAGAATGATATTACATTTTCCGATAAGAGTGAGAAGGAGCTTTCAGAAATGATGCTTAAGATTAATGAGATTCTGGAGCTTTCGCTTGCAATGTTCGTAACCGGAGATCCAAGTCAGGTTAAGAAGCTGTATGAGCTGGAAAATGAAATTGATGTATTGGAGCGTAAGCTTCAGACAAAGCACATCCAAAGATTAAACAAGGGAAAATGCAGCGCGCATGCGGGGATTTACTTCTCCGATATTGTTTCGGTATTGGAGCGTATTTCCGATCATGCAACCAATGTTGCACTTTCTGTCATTGAGGCAAAGGGGCTTTCAGTATCAAGATAAACAGAATTTAAAGCGCTCATGAGATGGTTCTCGTTTCATGGGCGTTTTACAATCATGGAGGATAACATGTACGATTATTTAGTAGTTGGAGCAGGATTATATGGAGCGGTGTTTGCGCAGCAGGCGAAGGCTTGCGGAAAGCGTGTGCTTGTGATTGATAAGCGTCCGCATATTGCCGGAAATGTCTATACAGAAGATATCGAGGGGATAAAGGTACATCGTTATGGCGCGCATATCTTCCATACAAACGAGAAAAGAGTGTGGGATTATGTAAACAAGTTTGCAGCTTTCAATCGATTTACAAATTCACCGGTCGCTAACTATCATGGAGAGATTTATTCGTTACCGTTTAATATGTATACGTTTAATAGGATGTGGGGGGTTGTAACACCGGAGGAGGCTAAGGCAAAGATTGAAGAACAAAGATGTGCCGCCGGTATCGAAGAGCCAAAGAATTTGGAGGAACAGGCGATTCGTCTTGTCGGAACGGATATTTATGAAAAGCTGATTAAGGGATATACAATGAAGCAGTGGGGAAGACCATGTAACGAACTTCCCGCGTTTATCATAAAACGTCTGCCGGTACGTTTTACATATGACAACAACTATTTCAATGCACTCTATCAGGGGATTCCGATTGGCGGTTATACGGCAATGGTATCAAATATGCTGGATGGAATTGATGTTATGCTGGGTGAGGATTATCTTACAGACAGGGAGCGGTTTAACAGCATGGCAGAGAAGGTTGTGTATACCGGAGCAATTGACGCGTATTTTGATTTTTGCGAAGGCGCACTTGCATATCGTTCAGTCCGTTTTGAGACGGAACTGCTTGATATGCCGAATTTTCAAGGAAATGCAGCGGTAAATTATACGGATGCAAAGACTCCGTGGACGCGAATTATCGAGCATAAGTGGTTTGAGTTTGGCAAAGATACTGACGGAAATGAGTTGCCAAAGACCGTAATCAGTCGTGAGTATAGCAGCGAATGGAAGCCGGGAGATGAACCGTATTATCCGGTAAATGATGATGAAAATGCAGCACTTTATGCAAAGTATAAGGCGCTTGCCGACAAAGAAGAGAAGGTTCTGTTTGGAGGACGTCTCGGGGAATATAAGTACTATGATATGGATGCGGTTATTCTCGCGGCGCTTGACATGTGCGAAAAAGAGTTAAATTTTACCGCATGTGTGAAGTAGAAGAATACAAAAACGTTGTTGACAATAAAAAAAGAATCGGTTATTGTAAAAGCGATATCTCTCTTATTCAGAGCAGTGGAGTCATAAGGGACTGAGAAGCTGCGGCAACCCCGTTATTCGGAAGGTGCCGACCTGAGCGATACTATAGAAGGATGCTGACGGACTGTTGGCGGACATTTGGTAGTCGAGCAATAAGAGGATTTGAGTACAAGACTTTCAAATCCGACTTATGTCGGATTTTTCTTTTTCATTCAAATCGAAAAAGCGGAGAGATAAATACATTATTATTTAGGAGGACCTATGGAAAAGGTTTTATTTACTTCAGAATCAGTAACAGAAGGACATCCGGACAAAATTTGCGATCAGATTTCAGATGCGATTTTGGATGCACTGCTTGAACAAGATCCAATGAGCCGCGTGGCATGTGAGACAGCATGTACAACCGGGTTGGTGCTTGTGATGGGTGAGATTACAACGAAGGCACAGATTGATATTCAGAGCATCGTTCGGGAGACGATTCGTGAGATTGGTTATGACCGTGCAAAGTATGGGTTCGACTGTGATACATGCGGCGTAATTACTGCGCTCGATAAGCAGTCAGCAGATATTGCAATGGGTGTTGATAAGGCACTCGAGGCAAAAGAGCATCAGATGAGTGATGAGCAGATTGAAGCAATCGGTGCCGGGGATCAGGGTATGATGTTCGGGTTTGCGGCAAACGAGACACCGGAGCTTATGCCATATCCGATTTCACTGGCACACAAGCTGGCGCTTAAGCTTACAGAGGTTCGTAAAAACGGCACATTGCCATATTTAAGACCGGATGGAAAAACACAGGTTTCAGTTGAGTATGATGAAAACGGCATGCCGAGCCGCCTGGATGCGGTTGTGCTTTCTACACAACATGGCGAGGAGGTTTCTCAGGAACAGATTCATGCCGATATTAAGAAATATGTATTTGATGAAGTGCTTCCGAAGGAAATGGTTGATGAGAATACAAAATTCTTTATCAACCCGACAGGTCGTTTTGTAATTGGCGGACCAAATGGTGACAGCGGACTTACAGGACGCAAGATTATCGTAGATACCTATGGTGGATATGCTCGTCACGGTGGCGGAGCATTTTCCGGAAAGGACTGTACAAAGGTTGACCGTTCGGCTGCTTATGCTGCTCGTTATGTTGCAAAAAACATTGTAGCGGCAGGACTTGCGGATAAGTGTGAGATTCAGCTTTCTTACGCAATCGGTGTTGCAAGACCGACTTCGATTATGGTAGATACTTTCGGTACAGGTAAGCTTTCTGATGAGAAACTTGTTGAGATTATTCGTGAGAATTTTGATCTTCGTCCGGCAGGTATTATCAAGATGCTTGATTTGCGCAGACCGATTTATAAGAAGACAGCTGCGTATGGACATTTTGGAAGAACGGATGTGTCTTTGCCGTGGGAGCAGACCGATATGGCAGATAAGCTTGCAAGCTATTTATAGTGATTACAAGCATTTGGATTTTGAAAAAAGGGGAATCGTGAAATGAAAAACATGCTTAATTTTAAAAATTATACAGCGGATGAATTAATGGACATTCTTACGCTCGCACAGGATATGAAAAAAAATCCTGACAAATACAGCGAGTCATTAAAAGGAAAGAAGCTTTATACATTGTTTGAGAAGACGTCTACAAGAACGTTTCTTTCATTTACAACCGGAATTACAGAGCTTGGCGGTACATACTACAACCAGCTTTGGAAGGATTCCAATTTTGTGTTGGGTGAGCCGATTTCCGAGATAAAATATGTTTGCAGAAATGTTGACATTATTATGGCGAGACTTGTAAAGAATGAGACGGTGGAGCTGTTTGGTAATAATGTAACGGTTCCGTTCATCAATGGCTGTGATAATTCATATCATCCATGTCAGATTCTTGCTGATGCACTTACAATTATCGAGCATTTTGGAAGTCTTGACGTGAAGCTTCTTTATATTGGTGCAAAAAATAACGTATTTAACTCTTTGGTTGAATTTTTTGCAAAGATGAAGAAGGGTACATTGTACGGTTTGACACCACTTGTGAATGATACGGTATGTGACGAGGCATTTTATGAGGATGCAAAAGCAACCGGTTACTATGTAGAGCTCGATCCGACGATGTCCATCGATGAAGCAAAGAAGTATGTAAAGGAAATGGATATTCTTTACACCGACACGTGGGTGGATATGGAGTTCTTCAACAATCCGGCATATGCAAAGCAAAAGGAAGAGACAATGGCAAAGATGATGCCTTATCAGATTAATGATGACTTCCTTGAGGGAAGTAAGGCGGTTGTTATGCATGATATGCCGATGCATGTTGGATTTGAGATTTCAGAGAGTGTTGAGATGAAGAATCTTGACTTGATTCTCGATGAGGCTGAAAATCGACGTCATGCTGAAAAGGCGGTTATGTATACATTGCTCAAAAATGTATAAATGTATAAGAAAACGAAATAGAGGAAATAGGAATCGGGGTTATCGCGATGGCTGTATGGATTGCCGTGCTTGGCTTCGTTTTATTCCTGGGATTTTTTGTGGCGGTGATGGTTTGTATCTCCGCCATTAAAAAACAGTCCGGAATACGAATTGCCAGCAGATTGCATCATAAACTTAATATTTCGGAGGTTGTATACGCCAATTTAGGATTGATTGCGTTGGTTGTTTTACTGGTGTTTCATTATTATGTATTTGTTCCGGCAACACTTGTGTTTGTTTTGTTTATTGTGCTGTCGACCAGAATTCAAAGCGGAATTACGGATGATGGAGCGGTTGTGGGCTCTGCCTTTATTGAATGGGAATTTATGAAAAGCTATAAGCTGGTAAATGATCCCGAGGATTCGAATGTCATCATACTGAAAATCAGGGCGAATCGGAAGCAGTACGTGCTTGTGTGTGACAGGAAAGACCGTGTTGCGATCCATGATATTTTCCAAAAAAATAATGTAAAAGCATCAGAGACAGTCAGTTGACATGTGGGGTGCTTTTCGTTATTATAAAGGAAGTAGTTTAGGAGCCTGCATGGTGCGGGAGAACAGGAGATACGGTCATGAAACATTTAATTGATCCAACTGATTTGAGTGTAGAAGAGATCGATGCGATTATGGATCTTGCACTTGATATTATTGACCACAAAGACAAATATTCTGAGGTTTGCAAAGGGAAAAAACTTGCAACTTTATTTTTTGAACCAAGTACGAGAACGAGACTTAGCTTCGAGGCGGCAATGATGGAGCTGGGAGGTAATGTACTTGGTTTTTCTTCTGCGGATTCCTCCTCTGCAACAAAGGGAGAAAGTGTGGGGGATACGGTTCGTGTAGTAAGCTGCTATGCGGATATTATTGCGATGCGTCATCCGAAAGAGGGTGCACCGCACTTCGCATCATTTGTATCGGATGTTCCGATTATCAATGCCGGTGACGGTGGACATAATCACCCGACACAGACACTTACGGACCTTTTAACGATTCGAAGAGAAAAGGGAAGATTAAACAATTTTACAATCGGGTTGTGTGGAGATCTTAAGTTTGGACGTACCGTACATTCGCTCATCAAGGCGCTGTCTCGGTATGAGGGGATTCGATTTATATTGATTTCACCAAAAGAACTCCGTGTCCCGGATTATATTATCACAGAAGTTTTCGAGAAGAATACAATAGAATATAAGGAAGTTTCCACAATGGAAGAGGTCATGGATGAGCTTGATATCATCTATATGACACGAGTGCAAAAGGAACGTTTCTTTAACGAAGCGGATTATGTACGGTTGAAGGATACTTACATTCTTGACAGTGCAAAATTAAAGCAGGCAAAATCGGATCTTGCGATTCTTCATCCGTTGCCGCGTGTCAACGAAATCGCAGTTGAAGTGGATGATGATCCGCGTGCATGTTATTTCCGCCAGGCGCTAAATGGGAAGTTTGTGCGAATGGCATTGATTATGACGTTGTTGGGGGTGCATGCGTAAATGAAAATCGATAGTATTCAAAACGGAATCGTGTTAGATCATATTACTGCCGGAAAAGCGTTGCAGGTATATAATGATCTCGAGCTTAATAAGCTCGATTGCAGTGTAGCGATTTTGCAAAATGTAAAAAGTAATAAAATGGGAAAAAAAGATATCTTAAAGATTGATCAGGAATATGATGTCAATCTGGATGTGCTCGGATATATTGATCCTGACATTACAGTTAGTATTATCAAGGACGGACAGACCGTGGAAAAGAAAAAGCTTGCGCTTCCGATGAAGCTTGTCAATGTAAAAAAATGCAAAAACCCACGCTGCATTACATCCATAGAACAGGGAATCCCTCATATTTTTAAGCTTACGGACGAAAAAAATCGTGTGTATCGCTGTATATATTGCGAGGCAGACAAATAAGGAAAATTATTAGTTTACATTTTTTCGTATTGTGATATAATTTATAAGACTATGTATAATGTCCAGAGGTGTGGAATGGAAAGATATGTAATAAAAGGTGGCGTAGCCTTGGAGGGTGAGGTAACGATTGCCGGTGCAAAAAATGCGGCACTCGGCATTCTTGCTGCTGCTGTTCTTACCGATGAGGAATGTATTATTGAAAACGTTCCGAGCGTTGAGGACACGCGAGTGCTTCTCCGTGCAATCGAAGGGCTCGGTGCCAAAGTAAAATATATAGATGCACACACAGTTTCCATATGTGCCGGAACAATCCGGGGCGGGGAGGATTTGTGTGTGGACGATATGTACATAAGAAAAATCAGAGCATCCTATTATCTTCTTGGTGCATTGCTTGGCAAGTACCATTATGCGGAGGTAGCGTTGCCGGGAGGATGTGAGATCGGTCTTCGTCCGATTGATCAGCATATCAAGGGCTTTGAGGCACTCGGTGCATCCGTGGACATCGTAAATGGTGGTATGGTACGGGCACAGGCAGAACAGCTGATCGGTCGTCATGTATATATGGATGTTGTCACGGTTGGAGCCACGATTAATATTATGCTGGCAGCAGTCCTCGCAGAAGGTAAGACAACAATTGAGAACGCTGCGAAGGAGCCGCATATTGTAGATGTTGCAAACTTCCTTAACAGTATGGGTGCCAATATTAAGGGTGCCGGTACTGATGTGATTCGTATTCGTGGTGTACAAAAGCTGAAGGGTACAGAATATTCGATTATTCCGGACCAGATTGAGGCCGGTACATTTATGACGAT
Organism: Eubacteriales bacterium; assembly: GCA_030533235.1. Lineage (GTDB taxonomy): Bacteria > Bacillota > Clostridia > Lachnospirales > Lachnospiraceae > Coprococcus_C. Next base: position 41,509 of record JAUNJN010000013.1, read on the forward strand.
GGCCGCCGCTACGGGCGGAAATGTACTTATCAAAAATGTAATTCCAAAGCATTTGGAGGCAATTTCTTCCAAGCTCAATGAAATCGGCGCACATGTCCTTGAGTATGATGATTCGGTTCGGGTTATGGCAGACGGACGATTAAAATCGACACAGATTAAAACGCTTCCGTATCCGGGATTTCCAACGGATATGCAACCGCAGATGGCGGTTACACTTGCACTTTCTCAAGGAACGAGTATTATTACAGAAAGTATTTTCGAAAATCGATTTAAATACGTGAATGAATTATCCCGTATGGGTGCCCGTATTAAGGTTGAGGGCAATTCTGCGGTAATTAACGGTATTGAAAGTTACACGGGAGCCAATTTGGTAGCACCGGATTTGCGCGCAGGAGCAGCGCTTGTAATTGCGGCACTTGCGGCAGAGGGCTTTAGTACGGTGGAGGATATCAAATATATTCTTCGCGGATATGAGGATTTTGATGGGAAGATACGAGCGCTTGGCGGTAAGATTGAGCTTGTAGATTCAGATAAAGAGCTTCAAAAATTTAAACTTAGGGTCGGTTAACGGGCGGCCCTTTGTTTCATTATTACATAATTGTTAGGAGGGGGAAGTTTTGGCAAAGAAACCATACTATATTACAACAGCGATTGCATATACATCCGGCAAGCCACACATCGGAAATACTTACGAGATTGTGCTTGCAGACAGTATTGCAAGATACAAAAGATTTGTCGGATATGACGTACGTTTCCAGACGGGTACGGACGAGCACGGACAGAAGATTGAGATTAAGGCATTTGAAAATCTGTCGACACCAAAGGAATTTGTAGATGAGACATCGGCAGAAATCAAGCGTATTTGGGATTTGATGAACACGTCTTATGACAAGTTCATTCGTACAACTGATCCTGCACATGAAAAGCAGGTTCAGAAGATATTTAAAAAATTGTATGATCAGGGAGATATTTACAAGGGTGAATACGAGGGTATGTATTGTACACCTTGTGAGTCGTTTTTTACATCGTCTCAGCTTGTTGACGGCAAATGTCCGGATTGTGGAAGAGAAGTCCAGCCGGCGAAGGAAGAGGCGTATTTCTTCAAGCTTAGTAAATATGCGGATCGTTTGATTGAGCATATTAACAATAATCCTGATTTTATTCAGCCGGAGTCTCGTAAAAATGAAATGATGAACAATTTCCTTCTTCCGGGATTACAGGATTTATGTGTTTCAAGAACATCCTTCAAGTGGGGAATTCCTGTAGACTTTGATCCGGGACATGTTGTATATGTTTGGATTGATGCATTGTCAAACTACATCACAGGACTTGACTTTGATATGGATGGCAATTCAGGAGAGCTATATAACCGTTACTGGCCGGCGGATCTACATTTGATTGGTAAGGATATCTTAAGATTCCATACGATTTATTGGCCGATTATGTTGATGGCACTCGGACTTCCGCTTCCGAAGCAGGTATTCGGACATCCATGGTTGATTCAGAGTGATGGAAAGATGAGTAAATCCAAGGGAAATGTTATCTATGCAGATGACATGGTAGAGTTCTTCGGTGTAGATGCTGTGAGATTCTTCCTGTTACATGAGATGCCGTTTGAAAATGATGGTGTGATTTCATGGGATTTAGTAATTGAGAGAATTAATTCCGAGCTTGCCAATACCCTCGGTAATCTTGTAAATCGCACGGTTTCAATGTCGAACAAGTATTTTGACGGTGTTGTTCGTAATGCCGGTGTGACTGAGCCGGTTGACGATGAGTTGAAGACACTTGTAATTGATACACGTCTTAGGGTAAATACCTGCATGGACAAGCTTCGGGTTGCAGATGCGATAACAGAAATCTTTGCATTGTTTAAAAGATGCAATAAGTATATTGATGAGACAATGCCGTGGGCACTTGCAAAGGATGAGACGAAGGCGGATCGGTTAAATACGGTTCTCTATAATCTGGTAGAGAGTATTGTAGTTGGTGCAACCTTGCTTGCTCCGTTTATGCCGGAGACATCGGAAAAGATTTTAAAGCAGTTAAATGCCGAGAAACGTAAGGTAACAGAGCTTTCTGCATTTGGTCTTTATCCTTCCGGAACGAAGGTTACCGATACACCGGAAATCTTATTTGCACGTATTGATGCACCGGTGATGTTAGCTGAGATTGAAAAGAAGTTCCCTGCAAAGGAGGAAGAACCGGAGGAAACAAAGCCGAAGGTAGCAAAGAAAACAGCACAGGCACCGGTTGAGATTCCTACTGTGGATGCGGTTGTTAAAGAAGAAATTTCGATTGACGAGTTTGATAAAATGCAGTTGCAGATCGGTGAGATAATTGCATGTGAAGCGGTTGCAAAATCCAAAAAGCTTCTTTGCTCGCAGGTTGCAGTTCAAGGGAAGACATTACAAATCGTATCCGGAATTAAAAATTATTACAGCCCGGAAGAGATGGTTGGTAAAAAGGTTGTTGTTATTACCAATTTAAAACCTACAAAATTAGCGGGTGTGCTTTCTGAAGGTATGCTTTTGTGTGCGGAGGATTTCGATGGAAATCTGGCGCTTTTGACAGCAGAAAAGGATATGCCGGCAGGTGCGCTTATCAGTTAAAAAAGAAAAGAGGACAGAGAATGAATAATCTGTCCTCTTTTTCTTATAAAGATTCGAGGGTCAAAATCAGATATAGGAGGCTATAGCATGAAAGTATTATTAATTGGCGGAACCGGTACAATCAGTATGGCAATTACGAGGCAGCTTGTCAAAGCGCAGCATGAGGTGTGGTTGATAAATCGTGGGAATCGTACGGAGGAACTGCCGGAAGGCGTGAATGTAATTGTTGCGGACATAAGCGAGGAAGCTGCGACGAAGGAAAAACTCGGAGAGATGCAATTTGATGTAGTATGTGAGTTTATTGGATTTGTAAGAGCGCAGCTTGAGCGTGATTACCGGCTTTTTGCAGGACGGACGCGCCAGTATATGTATATTAGTTCTGCGTCGGCATATCAAAAGCCGCTTGTGAATTATGTGATTAATGAAGGAACTCCACTTGCCAATCCGTATTGGGAATATTCAAGAAACAAGATTGATTGTGAGGCTTATTTGATGGAACGGTATCGTGAAGATGGATTTCCGATTACGATTGTTCGTCCAAGCCATACCTATGATGAGCGTTCGATTCCGCTTGGTGTTCATGGAAATTACGGCAGCTGGCAGGTGGTAAAACGAATGCTGGAAGGGAAACCGGTTATTGTACATGGGGACGGAACCTCTCTATGGACGATGACACATAATACGGATTTTGCAAAGGGCTTTATTGGACTTATGGGAAATGCGCATGCCATTGGGGAAGCATTTCAGATTACGTCAGATGAAAGTCTTACCTGGAATCAGATTTATCAGGCGATTGCGGATGCGCTCGGTGTTTCATGGACGCCGTACTATGTTCCGTCTGATTTTTTGGATGCAGTCAGTGATTACGATTTTTGCGGAAGTCTTGTAGGGGATAAGGCAAACAGCGTTGTGTTTGATAACAAAAAATTAAAGCGTGCCGTGCCGGGGTATGCGGCAACGATACGCTTTGATCAAGGAATTCGTAAAACAGTTTCATATGTGATGTCGCATCCGGAATGTCAGAGAAACGATCCGGAATTTGACGCATGGTGTGACAAGGTAATCGACGCTTTGGAGACTGCGAAAAAATCGCTTCAAAAATAAATGAAGCAAAGGCTTCGATTTATTCTTCCGGATTAGCCGGTTTGCCTGCTGCAATCATAGCAGCATCAATTGCCTGAAAGTCAGCATCACTAATATAAAAGGAGTTGCCGTCCTCGATGATTTCAACCGTAATTGTCACGGGGTCGGCATATTTTACATCGATGTATGCGGTATTTAGAATGTTAAGCAGGCCGGTTGAAAATTCCGTTTCGTATTGTTCCAATGTGTAAGAATTGTAATCTCCGTTTTGAACTCCGGTATTAAAATCCGACACGTAGTTATACACATCGTCATAGGTTTGATTGAAAATATCAATCGGGTAGATAGTGACATCCACAAAATAGGTATCGCCATTTTGATACGGGGCTGATACAGAGTAGTTGACCTTACTGTAAATGTTCTTTGCAAGCTTCACATATTCATCGCGCATCGTAGATGCATCTGAGAGTGTGACGTTGTAATATGAGATAATCTGGTCGGCAAAATACTCCATGTTGGATTCATAAAGAGCCTCGGCATCCTGTTTTGAGGCTCCGGTATCCTTGTAGTCGTCACCGGCACCCAGATAATTGATTGCAATCAGACTCTTGACATAGTTTTTGTAGTGGTTTTTACCTTTGTCCTTACAGGCAGTAAGAGAAAAAAGCATAACAACGCTCATAACAAGGAGCACTTTTTTTGTGTTTTGATTGTTCATTGAATAAATCCTTTCATGGGATGCTTGCGCATCCTTCCTTTATTTTGACTATTATAAAGGATATTTTCGAAATAAACAATAGAACAAAGTAAAATGGATAAAAAAAGCTGTGTATATTAGTCAATGATGTGATACCTGATTCTTAAAAATAAAAGAACCGGTA
>JAUNJN010000014.1:0-41258 GCA_030533235.1 Eubacteriales bacterium
CTGTTTAAAATATTCAGGAAGCTCTGCGTGAAATTCCATATACTCATTTGTAATTGGATGATGAAATCCTAAAACACCTGCATGTAAAACCTGACCGTCTGTATTAAATTGTTTTGATTTTGGCCCATATACATCATCACCGAGTAACGGATGGTTGATACTTGCCATATGAACACGAATTTGATGGGTACGTCCGGTATCTAATCGACACTCAATATATGACAGGTTATTCTTAAGCTCTTCCTTTACGATAAAATGTGTGACTGCATGACGCCCGTTTGGATCAATTGCCATTTTTTTTCGTTCGGTTTTATGACGCCCTATCGGTTTATCGATGGTTCCTGATTTTTCCTTAAAATGGTTATAACAAATTGCTGAATATACACGTGTGATATCATGCACTTTAAATTTATCCGACATAACACGATGTGCTGTATCATTTTTACAAGCAACTAACAAGCCTGTTGTATCTCGATCAATTCGATGTACAATACCCGGACGTAAAACGCCGTTAATGGATGATAACGATTCCTTACAATGATACATTAATGCATTTACAAGCGTCCCGGAATAATGTCCGGGTGCCGGATGAACAACCATGCCTTTTGGTTTATTTATTACAATAATTGAAGAATCTTCATAAACAACATCTAAAGGTATATCTTCTGCAACAATTTCTACCGATTCCGGTTCCGGTACTTCAATCCGGATAATGTCTTTATCCTTTAACTTGTAACTTGCCTTGATTGGTTTGTTACATACAGACACATTCCCATCCATAATTAATTTCTGCATATAACCGCGCGAATATTCGCATACATATTCTGATAAAAACCGGTCAATACGTACGCCAATATATCCCTGTAAAGCTTCATCAATTTGAATTGATATGGTTTCGCCTGTATAATCCATAAAGTCTCCTGTTTTTGATATGTAACTTAATTTATTGATTCAATATAGGAAATCATATAATCAACTGTTTGTTCAATCGGAAGCAGGCTACTGTTTACAAAGAAATCGTAGCTGTCGATGGAACCCCATTTTTTCGATGTGTAATAATTGTAATACGATGCTCTGCCCTTATCTTCCTTTGTAATTAGGGCTTTTGCCTTTTCCTCATCGATGTCAAAGCGGCTGGATATAGTTTTGACACGACTGTCAAAAGGCGCGAAAATAAATGCACGAAACAGTTTATCATTATGTCGAAGTGCATAGTCGGCACAACGGCCTACAATCACACACGGTCCTTGTTCAGCAAGCTTTTTTACCGTATCATATGTTGCCTGAAATGCCTGCTGATTTAAATTTGTATGATAGCCCGTGCTGGAATAACCATAATTATATGGATCCATAACAAGATTATACAAAAAGCTTTTATTGGGTTTTTCATCAAGATTTTTTAAAATGTTTTCACTTAAACCGCTCGCTTTTGCTGCCTCCTGGAGCAATTCTTTGTCATAAAACGGAATACCAAGCTTTTCAGCGAGTTGTCTGCCGATTTCTCGCCCGTTGCTTCCAAATTGTCGTCCGATTGTAATGATTTTGTTTGTCATAGTCATTCCCTCCCGCTTCCTAATAATCCTTATATAGATTAGCAAGTGCTTCGAATTTTTCAATGTTAGAATCAATTCTGCTTTTTGTACGTTCGTATGTTGTATCAACCCGCATTTGCATCATAATTTCATTATAATCGTTTTCTGCTAGTGTTGCTTCTAATTGAATATATGTATCATCTTTTTCAAATTTTGTCTTAATGGAACGTAAGCCATCCTTGTAGCCAAGCTTTTCGCGGAAATTGATTGCCTGATCGGTAAAATTAATTGTACCCAAAATTGAGCTTCCGATATCATGACTCGGATATATCGTAATAAAATTGGCATCCGGCCATTTGGACGTATCAAAGTTTTTTCCGCGTGCCAGACCAATGACGATAAATTGACGAATCCCCGCATCATAAAGAGGCTGAACCGGTTCATTATCACAAATTCCTCCATCACGATAATACGCTCCGTCAATCTCAACAGCTTCATAAATTATCGGTAAAGCAGACGAGGCAAGTAATATTTTCTTAATCGTTGCTTCATCATAATCCTGTAATTTACGATATTCGAGTTCTAATTTGGTTTGTCCCGGCACAATTTTGCATATTGCATTGTAAATCTCGTATTTTCCGTTTTTTACTTTATTAAAATCAATGTATTTGGAAATCATTTCAAGCATTTCATCTCTGGAAAAATAATGTCGGTTATCCATAAGCATTTCAAGATCGATATCAAATACCGTCGACATATCAATCTCGTCCCATGCATTATGCATAAGCTCCATATCATCCATGGCAAATAACATTGCATTGATGGAACCAATCGATGCACCTGATATTGCTACAACATCATTCAGTTTTCCGTTTTCCTTTAATGCTTTTAAAACCCCGACCTGATAGGCACCTTTTCCGCCTCCGCCGGATAATACAAGTCCTGTCCCTTGATTATTATGTAATTCCCCCATAACTAACACTCCTTTATATTATCGTGGTGCCATTAATTTCTTAATTCCGGCCTTGAGACCATCGATTGTAAGCGGATACATATCATAGATTTCTGCAAGCGTACTCTCCGCTTCCATCCAAGTTAAGCTGTTTAGCTTGCCATGATATCTCGGATTCAACCATATTGCTTTTTTGTACCGGCTACGGAACAAAAGATTCCATTCATAGCCGCTCATACCATCATTTGGTCCTCGATAATTACCGTTTTTATCAAATAATTCTTCAGGAGCCATCTGTGCATCGCCTACAATAATCACTTTATAATCCTTATCCGTATGACGGAATAAATAATCGAGATCCACCCAGTCACCAAGATCGCATTCAGCATCTTTGTAAACCTTACTGTAAATGCAATTATGGAAATAATAGGTTTTTACATCCTTAAAGTGGTTTGCTTTATGGACAGCCTGAAATAAATCATTACACATCTCGGCAAATGGCATCATTGTACCGCCACAATCAAATAATAATAAAAGCTTTACGGAGTTTTTACGTGGCTTGTCAAATTCAAGCTTAAGATATCCTCCGTTGTTACATGTTGAATCGATTGTTTGATCTAAATCAAGCTCTGTTTTTGCTACATCAAGCTTGGAAGAATATTCACGCAATCTGCGAAAGGCAACTTGAAATTGACGAATATCAAGCGTTTTATCATGTCTGAAATCCTGATATTTACGCTCACCAATCACCTGAAATGCAGATTGCATGCCGGTTTGACCACCGACACGCAGTCCACCCGGATTACGACCGTGATGACCAAATGCAGACCCGCCGCTCGTCCCAATCCAGTAATTACCTCCGTTATGCTCTGTATTTTGTTCTGTTACACGTTCTCGAAACATGCGCTTTGTTTCTTCCATTTCTCGTTTAACATCAAACTGGTAAATTTCTTTGTTAAGACCGGTCGTATCCATTTCACCTTTTTCAAGAAATTTCATAATTATTTCAGGTACTTCCATATTCCCAGAATTAATTTCTTTGAAATATTCAAGAAATGCAGTATCATATTTATCAAAATCCGACTCAGTCTTTACCAAAATCATGCGTCCGAGATAATATAATCCATCTAAAGACGAATGTGCTAAATCATGAGAAAGTGCATCCAAAAAGGTAATCCATTCAGTTGTGGAGACTTTAAGTCCCTTATTTCGACATACATATAAAAATTCGGTAAACAATTAATAGATACTCCTCTTTTTTATTACATCCAGATCTTCATCTTTTTTGATTAATACTCCAAGATACGGTAGATTTTTACGGATTGTCTCCGGGTCAATACCGCCGATACTAAGTGCATGTAACCAATCAATCAATTCGGATGTACTCGGTTTTTTGCGGACATCCTTGATTTCACGAATCCAGTAGAACGTATCCATAGCATATTTTAAAAGATTTTCATCCAAATTTTCAAAGTGTACATTTACAATTTCTTCCATCTCCTGCTTTTCAGGAAATTGAATATAATGGAAAATGCAACGTCGAAGGAACGCATCCGGCAGCTCTTTTTCAGCATTGGAAGTAATAATGACTATCGGCCGTGTTTTAGCTTTAATTGTTTCCTTTGTTTCCGGAATATAAAACTCCATACGATCAAGCTCCCAAAGTAAATCATTTGGAAATTCGAGATCTGCTTTATCGATTTCGTCAATCAATAAGATAACCTGCTTCTCACTTTTGAAGGCTTCGCCCAGCTTTCCGAGCTTAATGTAACGTTTGATATCGTCAACTCCCTCTGCACCAAACTGGCTGTCATACAGTCTCTGAATTGTATCGTATACATAAAGACCATCCTGTGCCTTTGTTGTAGATTTGATATTCCATATATATAGATCCATGTCAAATGCATCACTGATAGCCTGTGCCAGCATTGTTTTGCCTGTACCCGGCTCTCCTTTTATAAGTAGTGGCTTTTCCAAAGCTCTTGCAACGTCTACTGCCGCCATTAGTTCAGGTGAGGCAACATATTCCTTTGAACCGATAAATTTTGTTTCCTGCATATAGAGTTCTCCTTATCTTGTTTGTCCGTTACCGTATATAATGTATTTTGTTGAAGTAAGAGCAAGTAACCCCATAGGTCCTCTTGCATGAAGTTTTTGTGTGGAAATACCAATCTCTGCTCCGAAACCAAATTCAAATCCGTCTGTAAATCTGGTGGAAGCATTTACATATACACAGGCAGAATCAACTTCGTTTAAAAATTTCTGTGCATCTGCATAACTATCTGTAATGATTGATTCTGAATGTCCTGTACTGTATTTATTTATATGCTCGATTGCTTCATCGATAGAATCAACGATCTTAGCTGAAATGATTTTAGCAAGATATTCTGTTCCGTAATCTTCTTCAGTAGCCGCTTTAATATAAGCAGATAATGCCTGTGCCTGCTCATCGCCGCGAATTTCACAATCGTTCTCCTGTAACATTTTTGCAATCAGCGGTACCGCCCTGTCGGCAATATCTTTGTGAATGACTAATGATTCACATGCATTACATACGCCAAGACGTTGGAATTTTGCATTTTTGATGATCGAAAGTGCCATATCGAGATTTGCATCCTTGTTGATAAAAATATGGCAGTTACCTGTACCTGTCTCAATAACAGGAATTGTTGCATTTTCTACAACGGTACGTATTAAACCTGCTCCGCCACGTGGAATTAACAAATCAACGTATTTATTAAGTTTCATGAATTGTCTTGCAATCTCACGATCTGTATTTTCAATTAAGGAAATCGCATCCGGTGTTACATTTACGGATGTAAGGGCTTCTTTTATTACTTTTACAAGCGCAATATTGGAATGAATACAATCACTTCCGCCACGTAAAATTACAGCATTGCTTGTTTTAAAGCAGAGTGAAAATCCGTCAACAGTTACGTTTGGTCTTGATTCATAAATAAAACCAATCACGCCCATAGGTACACGTTTTTGACCTATGATAAGTCCGTTCGGACGTTGCTTCATCGATAAAACTTCACCGATAGGGTCATCGAGCGAAACAATCTGTCGAATTCCTTCTGCCATGTCGTCAAAACGCTCCTTTGTAAGACGTAAACGGTCTAACAGACCTTCTGACATGTTGTTTGCAATAGCATTTTTCATATCAATATCATTTGCCTTTATTATAGAATCTGCATTAGCAACAAGTGCGTCAGCAACTGCAAGTAAGGCATTGTTTTTCTCTGTCTGTGTAAGTTTTGCAAGTGATGACGCAGCTTTTTTTGCTGCCATACCAAGTTGATTTAGCATAATTTTGTCCCCTTTTTATGATATATAAAATATTCGTTGTTCCGTCAAAATAATATTCGGTCTTCTGTCATGTTGTTCATATGGAATTTCATCTAAAACCTGATAATCATAACAAACTGCTAAATATTGACAATTCGGATATGCTTCCATATAGCGGTCATAATACCCACCACCATATCCGATTCTGTCGCCGTTTATCGAAAAAACCGCCCCCGGTACAATAATAAGAGTATTGGGGTTCGGATAAAATTTCGTAAGATTATCCGGTTCTAAAATATGATATGCACCTTCGATGAGTGCAGTGTTTTTGTCAAAAAGAAAGAAATCCATTTTGTCAGAAAAAATACGCGGTAACCATACAGTTTTATTGTTATTGTGAAGTATTGAAATAAGTTCTGACAGATTTACTTCATTTTGAATCGGCATATATAAGCATACGTCTGTGATATCTTCCAAAAAATGATAATCAATAATTCTTTGACAAATCATTTTTGATAAACTGTCTACTTCACCTTGTGTCATACTTTTTCGTCGGGTTAAGATTGATTTGCGCATCTCATTTTTCATATTTTATGCTTTGCCTTCTTTAGCGGAATATCCTTAACGTGTGTGATTGTTCCATCCTTTTCCTTTATATCAACATTTTCCAAAGCTCCGCGTAAATTACGTTTAAAATCGTCAATATACTGACGACGAAGCCTTGCCTGCTCTTCTTTTTCTTCCGGTGTAAGACCGGTTTCTGATTTGCTTTTTTTGTATAATTCATTAATTCTTGCAATTTGTTCGTTTGTCATAATTATTATAAATATCCTTTATGTATGATAAATTCAACTGTATCAAAGTCATCTGATTCATGTGCAAGGAACAAAGTTCCGACATCCTCACCATCAATCAAAGAATAAATTTGATTTAAATCAGCGGCATCTAAAATAGCCATATCAGCGCCGGAATCTGTCGCAATGCGTGCAGCAGCCACCTTTGTTGACATACCTCCGGTTCCATAATTTGAACCAGCACCCTTCGCCATTTTCCTTAAATCATCATTAATTTCTTTGACAACAGACAAGCGAACCGCTTCGGGATTTTTGTGCGGGTCATCTGTATATAAACCATCAATATCAGTCAATAAAATCAACAAATCCGCCTTCACTAAATGTGCTACAATCGCTGATAATGTGTCATTATCACCGAATTCGATTTCTTCGGTAGCAACCGTATCGTTCTCATTTACAACCGGAATTACATCCTGTTGTAAAAGCTCGTTTAATGTGTTTTCTGCATTGTGTCTTCGTTCGGAATCCGTAATCGCATCAAAGGTTAAAAGAACCTGTGCCGCAAGATGATTGTATTCCATAAAAAGCTTTTGATACATCATCATAAGCTGACCTTGTCCGATGGCTGCACAAGCCTGTTTTAATGAAACGGTCTTGGGTTTATTTTTAAGTCCAAGTGTCTGAAATCCGACACCGATTGCACCGGAAGATACAAGAATTACTTCTTTTCCTTTATTTTTTAGATCGCAAATGATACGTACAAGCTTCTCGAGCTTGCGAAAATCAACACCACCTGTCTCTTCGTGAATAATCGATGATGATCCTATTTTTATAACAATTCTTTGTTTATCAATTAAATGACTTCTCTCATTCATTGTCGGTCTCCTGCTTTATCATATATTGTGCGACTGCTTCTGCAACCTTGATCCCGTCTACAGCTGCAGACGTAATTCCACCGGCATATCCTGCGCCTTCTCCACAAGGGAAAATACCAATCGTATCACTCATAAATTGCTCATTTCGATGTATACGTATCGGAGAAGATGTCCTTGATTCAATTCCTGATAATACGGCATCCTTATGATCAAACTCGGACAGTTTTTTTGCATACGCATGTATCCCTTCAATTATAGCATTATTTACATAATGTGGCAAACAATTCTTAAGATTACCAAAAGTATAAGCACCCTTTATGTTAGGTTTCATCATTCCAAATTGTGTTGATAATCTTCCGTTTTCATAATCGTCAAACAGCTGAATCGGTATATTTCCTTTACCTTCCTTATATGCCAAAGCCTCATATTTTTCTTGAAAATACATGCCTGCTAATGGGTCAGACATATCAAAACCCTCATATTTAAAATCTTCCGGCGTAACATTAACAACAATAGCACTATTTGAATTCTTTTCATTTCGAGCATGATTACTCATTCCGTTTACAACCGATTGATTATAATTAGAGGAAGCATTTACGACAAATCCACCGGGGCACATACAAAAACTGTATACGCTTCTGCCTTCCGAAGAACGATATGTCATTTTATAGTCTGCCGCAGGTAATTTATCAATAATATCATTTTTACCGTATTGTCCGATATCAATAATTTCTCTGGAATGCTCAATACGAAGCCCGACCGCAAATGCCTTTGGCTCCATACTAAGTTTGTGACTTGCCAGCATACGAAATGTATCACGAGCACTATGACCGAGTGCCAGTATCAGCGCGTTTGATTTTATTACATATTCTTCGGATGAATTTTTTAGAACAATTGATATAATATGATTATCATCAATATGATAATCTGTAAATTGTGTTGAAAACCGGATATCCCCACCGTTTGAAATTATTTCATCACGCATATGCTTCATTACTTTGCATAATATATCTGTTCCGATATGAGGTTTATTTAAATAGAGAATTTCTTTATTTGCACCAAAGGATACAAAATCCTTTAATACTGCCTCAATACGTCCATGCGGATCTTTAATTCCGGTATTTAATTTACCGTCTGAAAACGTTCCGGCACCGCCTTCACCAAAGGAAACATTTGAATTTGGATTTATTTTTTCGATGCTGTTCCAAAAATCATTGACATCAACCATACGTTCTTCAACTTTTTTCCCTCTTTCTATTACAATTGGTCGATAACCATTCCGTGCCAAATATAACGCACAGAAATATCCTGCCGGTCCGGCACCGACAATTACAGGCCGAAGCGTTGATTGACTACTGTTTTTGAAAGGAAATTGATATGATACATCTTTTGTAGACATAATATTATTATTGTGAATCCTTTTAAGAATCAAAGATTCATCTTTTGACTTTATATCAATAGAATATGAATACATCAGATTTTTTTTATCTCTGGCATCAATTGATTTTTTAGATATACGGATAAATTCAAAAGAATATCCTTTGAGAATTCTATTTGCTTTTTGTATTAGTAATTCCTGTTCCACAGAACAATTCTTACACAATATTTCTTTGACCGGTATTTTAATTTGATTAATTCTTAACATATATGCTCTCCTGCACGAATGCCTGAAATAAAAGCAAACGTAAGATTGTATCCGCCACAAGCTCCGTCAATATCCAATATTTCTCCGACCACGTATGTTCCTGGGCAAATTTTTGATTCACAGGAAACAGCATCGATTTCGTCAATACAAACGCCTCCTGAACACACCTGTGCCGTTTCATAATCACAAAGTGCATCAACTGAACATGTAAAATGTTTTGCATAATGGATAATTTCTTTAAATTTAGAAAATGAAACATCACTTGTTTTTGTTTTTTCGTTTATTCCGATTTTATGTAAAATATAGCATGCAAGCTTATCATTCAACAGACTGTTAATTGTACCGTGAATAAAACGATTTTTTGAAATATCATACAGGTTCTTTATTTCATCCGGAGTAATACCGGGTAATAAGTTAATTACCACCTGTATATCGTTTGAAAGAGATAAGTTTTTGCCGATTATCGAGGTCATATTAAATATAACAATGCCGGACAAACCATAATTTGTAAACTGCACTTCCCCATCTTCATATGCAATCACTTCTTCGTGAAGAGTAATATTTACATTTGCTCGTGCCCGAACTCCACTAAGGGAAGAAATATCTTCCTTGACTTTGACTCCACACAATGCAGGCATGACGTTTGTAATCGTATGACCAACTGATTTTGCCAGCTGGTAGCCATAATCAGATCCGCCCAATGATGGATAACTCCTACCACCACATGCCAGTACCACTTCTGAAGCAGTTATTTGCCCATTTGTCGTATGAATTGTAAATGAATCAGTATTCTTATGTATATTTGTTACCTGTGTCCGAAAATCAAATTTTACACCAAGTTGTTGTGCTTCATCAAGCATAGACCATACGACTGCTGATGCTTGGTTTGACATCGGATAAACATATCCTTCTGTCGTTTGATATACTTTAAGCCCGATGGATTCAAAAAAATGAAATAATTCCTCATCGGGCTTACTTCCCAGTAAGGTTTTTAAAAAAAGTTCGTATTGACTGCTTGTAGAATGATAGTTATGCGCAAATGAAAAGTACCTGTTTGTCAGGTTACATTTTCCGTTTCCGGTTGCATATAGTTTTTTTCCTGCCTTTTTGTTTTTCTCGATTACATACACATTCAACCCGCGTCTGGCTGCAGTAATCGCACAGCATAAACCGGATGCCCCCGCACCGATTACACATACATCATACATAAATACTCTCCTAACTCGAAACAGCTTCTAAAAAGATGTAAATCTCTTCCGTAGAATGAAAATAGATTCCGTCTATGATACGATTATACAAATCTTTATCTGCTTTTTGAATATCGCTATCCGTAAGATTAGTTGTCTCAAATACCGAATGATTCTGTTGATCTATAATTACCAGAATATGATCTACAAAGGTAGCACAATACTCTGTTTGATTATGAGTCTCCATATCTGTTTTTATATTTATGGTTGCATTCAGTTTGATTTTGTCATGGCGTATAGCTTCTGTCCGATTGCTAAAATAATCTTCCGTCAGGCAAAATGCAGCCCAAAACAAATATCCAAAAAGCGCTAAATAGAAAAATAATTTCCTCATGGTCATCACTCCTTGAAGAAATTATTTCCCTTTTTATATCATATTATTCAATGGTAATATTTTGTGGTTTATCAGCCTCAAATACTGTAATAAATGTATTACCAGGATTCATCTTAAGCAACTTGCCATCCTGATCAAAGAAACGCACCTGTTCTTCGTTTACATTTTCCCATTTAATTTCTTTGTATTCTCCATCTGTAAAGTAATATCCGGTTCCGCCTGAATACCAGTCAAGATGTAACAGGTAACCATCAATTGGTTCGTAATTTGCAAACATTACAATAACATTTTTGTAGGACAACTGTTCCTGTGTTTCCACATCCATCTGTTTTTCGTTATACTGGAATCGATAGTAACGCTGATCCTCTTCATTGTACTCAAACCATCTTGAAGGTGATCCGTTATATGCAGTCATAATCTTATTTGCAGTTTGATTATTTGCAAGCGGAGTATCCTCTAAATTAAATTCAAACATATGACCAAGGCCGTCTTTATAGGTTGTACGATATCCGTTTCTTTCAACCGCATCCTTCAAACGTGCTCCGTCCGTATAAACATTATGTGGTGCATAACGTGAATTGTCTCGATAATATGCCTTGTCATCATACAAACCATTGATATTGTTTGTGCCTTCCTGTTCAATCAACTGTCTTGCATAATCGGACCATCCGTAATGTGCGTAAATTCCATCAATAAAATCATTCATACGTACATAATAATGACGGGCACTACGAACCGGACCTACTTTTTCAAGAGAAGCATAATCCTTAAATACGCATAAATATCTCGTAACACCACCCTCTACTAATATTTCGAATGTAAGATCTGCTTTCGAAATACCGGATTGCGGCATAGCATCGATAATATTATTGATCATCATACAAATCGGTCTTTGATTTTCCAAAGACTCATCAATCCACTCACCTGTTAACTCACTAATCACATAACCTTCCTTGTATGCAAGCGGAATATCTCCTGCATCGCTCATGGTTGCCACTTGATCAATTGAAACTGAAGGTGGAGTGGCTTCTGTGGATTTATCATCTTTTTTCTTTCCGCATCCGGCGAAAAGCATAGATGCAGTCATTGTGCCAATTAATAATAATGCAATTTTATTCTTCTTCATGATCTCTTGTATATCCTTTCATTTTTAAGATTTCTTCCTGTAATTGTTCCATCTGTAAACGCTCGATATCATTAATATGATCATATCCGGCAAGATGCAGCATACTATGAGCGACCAAAAAAGCCAATTCTCTTTTTTGGGTATGTCCATAGGCTTGCGCCTGTTGGATAATTCGATTTACATTTAAAACAATATCTCCAAGCATAAGCTCGCCTGTATCCTGGTTAAAGTATGCTTCCGGATGTTGCTCAAATTCATTAAATTCTGCCGGCTTTAAGTAATCTAACATCGGAAATGATAAAACATCTGTTGGTGCATCTATCCCGCGATAAGTCTTATTCATCTCACATATCCCGGCATCGTCCGTAAATAATACGTTAATCTCGCATTCGTAAGGACACTGAATGAATTCTAATGATGCACGGATAACATCATTTACAATCAAAGCATATTGCTCAGGTAACGGTTCTTTGTATTCATTTTCAATGTATACACTCATATATTGTACTCCTTTTTACAGACCCATGTATTATACACGACTTTTTATAAATAAGCAAGTCATCTGTCTTTTTTTGCATTTCTGTTTCCGGAATACTCATTCGACTTTTTGTCTTTTGCAGAAGTGGTAATTCTGTTGTTTTTTTCTTCATATTTCTCGTAAGCATTTACTATTTTCTGAACAAGCGGATGCCGTACAACGTCCTCACTTTGCAATCGAATAATGGATATATCTTCTATATCGTGTAACACTTTTAATGCAACATCCAAACCGGAAACGGCATCCTTAGGCAAATCCTTTTGTGATAAGTCACCGGTAATAATTGCCTTTGAGCCAAAACCAATACGTGTTAAGAACATTTTCATTTGCGCAGGCGTTGTGTTTTGGGCTTCGTCTAAAACAATATATGCATTATCCAAAGTCCGACCTCGCATATATGCAAGAGGCGCTACCTCAATCAAGCCCTTTTCCATATTTTTAAGAAAAGATTCTGCACCCATGATTTCATACAGTGCATCATAGAGCGGACGAAGATATGGATCAACCTTACTTTGCAGATCCCCCGGCAAAAATCCGAGTTTCTCTCCTGCCTCAATAGCAGGACGTGTCAAAATAATGCGATTTACTTCATTGTTTTTAAATGCTGTGATTGCCTTTGCCATGGCAAGATATGTCTTACCGGTACCTGCAGGACCAACTCCGAATACAATCATATTTTTGTCGATTGCATCGATATATTTTTTTTGACCAAGTGTTTTTGCTTTTACAGGTTTTCCGTTAATTGTATGACAAATCGTATTTTCATCATGGTTCAGCTCATACAATGAATGCACCTCCCCGGATTTATTAAGTGAAAATGCGTACATTACATTTTGTTCAGTTACAGTTTCACCTTGCTTTGCTATCTGAACTAATGCATTGATCACTTCGATTGCCTTATTAACGTTACCTTCATCTCCAACAATTTTAAGTGTATCATCACGCAGTACAACAGCAATATGATACGTCTTTTCTATTAATTTAATATGTTTATCAAATTCCCCAAATACATTTTGAATACAGGAACTTGGTATTGTCATATTTTGAGAATAGGAATGCATTCGAATTACTCTCCTTGTAGTGTGTTGTCAATCGGAACTAAGATGCAGATATATTCTTTAACGAGTATCGTTCCCGTTGCAATACATTGACCATCCGATATTTGTATTTTAACATTATTTTCGAGTATTTCCACCCCTTTTTTTTGCATTTGGGAAATATGGTAATACAATTTTTTCCTTGCTTTTTCCATTGCCTCCTCTTCATTTAAGACCAATGCTTCCGTTGTATATAATTTCTGTATTTTTGTTCGTAATTTAACAGGTAAATAAAATGAATTTCCGATCTTCAATTGTTTATATTCAGTCGTGACATCACTGTTTGTATATTTTTTTGAAGGAAGGTTTATTTGAATATTTCCTAAATCAATTCCATAAGAGCGCTTTTCTTCTGTGTATGTTTTTTCATAGCTTTGTAAAGCAAAACAATCCGAATAATCATATGAAACAATACCATATATTTCACCACTTGCGTATGTATAATTTGTTTCAATCAATTCATCATATTCGTTGTAAATCGGAACAACTCCGGTGATTAATATATCACCTTTTTTAACTTCCATACCTTGTTCGACCATCTGATATCCGTTTGTAGTTATTATATTACTCACAATACAGTCTTTTGACGCAATCAGATTACTTGGGGATTTGCTTGCCTGATTATAGTTCTGAGGGATTGTTTCAAGTACGTCAATTTTTAACATCGTACCGGATAGCTCACAACTAATCCATGCAATTTCATCATAGTGTTCTCGCAACGCATCCTCCAAGGCGGAACAATCAATTTCTGATTTTTTTGTCCCAATTGCAACATACTCATCCATAACATATTGCTTGATTTGTTCTGCTGTATATTGATTTGTTCCATATATCGTAATATTCCAAACATATTTTGAAAACATCCAGATTGAGAACAACAGAAAGAACAGACAAAACGGAATCCATAAACGTGTTTTATATTTTTTCAGCCAAGTACATATTCCATACTCCTTCATAACCGAATAATCCATATTTAGTTTTGTTATGTATTCACAAAATAAATCTTTATCATGGGATGAAATAATAAAATCACACGAATTCTCTGTTTTGTTTTTACATGTGATAATCAAATCATTCCGTGTACAAAGATTGATCAAACGATTGATTAATTTTCCGTTAACGGAAATCATACACATACTGCGAAGCATTTGAATCTCCTTTTCGATACTTGACTATATTTCTGTGTTCTTAATCCATGCCATACTTACAATTGTTCCGGTTATTTTCATTTCAAGACCGGAATAACAAAAAATCGAAAGATTTTGTCCTTCGATTTTTAACATTTGATTATGACATTTTAAAATAATTAAATGCTCATCATAGCATATAATATCCTTATATCCATCCACATAGACAGCTTTTGATTCATAAATAATGATTCTAGTCATGCTGTTACCGTTTTTTGTAATCTATTCTAGTATATTCGCTACAAAAAAAAACAGACCACATAACGTGATCTGTTTTAATTTTGTAAAAAAACAATCGTCAAAAGACTGTATAGTTTTTATTTGAATTTACGCTTTCTTGCAGCCTCAGACTTCTTCTTACGCTTAACGCTTGGCTTTTCGTAATGCTCTCTCTTACGAATCTCCTGCTGGATACCTGCCTTTGCGCAGTTTCTCTTGAATCTACGAAGTGCGCTATCCAAAGTCTCATTCTCTTTTACGATAACATTTGACATATCTTTCTCACCCTCCCTCCAGTTGCAAATTCTCTTGTAAATGTGCATCAATAACAACTGATTGGGTAACTTCCAAAATTGCACAAACATTATTATATCATAGTATTTCAATTCGTCAACACCAAATTGAAAAAACATGCATTTTTCGTACAGAAATTGTCAATTTGGCAATTATGCAAGTTGGTTTTTTGCTTCTTCAACACCCATCTGCAACGCGTTTTCAATACCGGAAGGATTTTTACCGCCGGCCTGTGCCATATTCGGACGACCGCCACCGCCACCTCCGACAAGTGGAGCAATCTGCTTAATAATGTTTCCTGCATGTGCGCCGGATGCTACTGCATCCTCCGTTGCAGTCACAATTAAATTAACCTTTCCGTCTGCCTGAGATGCTAAAATAACAACTCCACTGCCAATCTTTGCCTTCAGATCATCTCCGAGATTACGAAGGGCATTCATATCGACATCCTGCATTTTAACAGGTAAAATCTTATAATCACCCAGCACGACGGCAGATGCAAGAACATCCTTTACGGAATCCTTTGCCATCTTATCCTTAAGCTTTTGGTTTTCAGACTGTAATGTTTTAATTTCGGCATACATAGCTTCAATCTTTTCTGCAAGCTTTGATGGTTCAGTCTTTGCTAGAATACTCGCCTGCTTTAATGTATCTTCCTGTTGCTTATAATATGCAAACGCACCGTTTGAGGTAAGTGCTTCAATACGTCGTACACCTGCCGCAACACCTTGCTCTGAAATAATTTTGAATGTACGGATAACTCCTGTATGAGGAACATGCGTACCACCACATAATTCTTTCGAGAAATCTCCCATCGAAACAACACGTACGGTATCGCCATATTTTTCGCCAAACAATGCCATTGCTCCTGTTTCTTTTGCAGCTTCCAATGACATAACGTCAGTCTGTACGTTAAGATCCGCATCAATTTCTTCGTTTACGATTGCTTCCACACGCTCCAACTCTTCTTTCGTAACTGCAGCATTATGTGTAAAGTCAAAACGAAGTCGATCCGATGATACATAGGAACCTGCCTGCTCAACATGTCCGCCAAGTACAAGCTTTAATGCTTTTTGGAGCAAATGTGTTGCAGAGTGATTCATACAAGTATGTGCACGCTTTTCCGAATCAACCGTAAGACTTACATCATCACCAGTACAAATTGTTCCGTTTGAAACATATCCGATATGTGCAATTTTTCCACCAACAACCTTTACTGTCTCTTTTACAATAAATTCTCCGGTTGATGTCTTAATTGTTCCGATATCGCCACACTGACCCCCCATTGTTGCATAAAACGGAGTTGCGGCTACAAGAACCGAACCGTTCTCTCCTTCTTCCAATGAAGAAACGATTTCATCTTCGGTTGTCATCGTAAGAATCTTTGAAGTGTTAGTTAGCGAATCATAGCCAACAAATTCTGTTTGTAATGCTGCAGGTATCTGCTCATATACCGTTGCGTCAGCACCCATGTAATTTGTCACCTTACGTGCCTTACGTGCACGCTCTTTTTGTTCCTTCATACAAGCAGCAAACCCGGCTTCATCAACAGCTATACCGGCCTCTTCGAGGATTTCTGTTGTAAGATCAAGCGGAAATCCGTACGTATCATAAAGCTTAAATGCACGTTCTCCATCGAGCTTTATCTCTCCGGCTTCTTTTATTTCTTCAATGTACGTATTAAGAATAGCGAGACCCTGATCAATTGTTTTGTTGAAATTTTCTTCTTCAACATTCAGAGTGGCAAATATATGTTCCTGCTTCTCTAAAAGCTCCGGATACGCATCCTTTGAAACCTCTATAACCGTCTTTGATAACTCTGCAAGGAAGCATCCCTTGATTCCGAGTAATCTTCCGTGACGTGCCGCACGACGAAGTAAACGACGAAGCACGTAGCCACGACCTAAATTGGAAGGCAAGATACCGTCGGAGGTCATAAATGTTACGGAACGAATATGATCTGTAATTAAACGAATTGATACATCTGTCTTTTCATCCTGCTTATAAGTAACACCTGCCATATCACAAATTTTATCGCGAAGTGCTTTTAAGGTGTCTACATCAAAAATAGAATCTACATCCTGAACAACAACGGCGAGGCGTTCAAGGCCCATACCTGTGTCAATATTCTTGTGTTCAAGCTCGGTATAATGATTGTTTCCGTCGTTATCAAACTGTGTGAAC
The DNA here is from genome assembly GCA_030533235.1 of Eubacteriales bacterium. Lineage (GTDB taxonomy): Bacteria > Bacillota > Clostridia > Lachnospirales > Lachnospiraceae > Coprococcus_C. The sequence goes on from JAUNJN010000014.1 coordinate 17,313, forward strand.
ACATTATTCCAAACTTCCATATAACGATCGCAATCGCAACCTACCTTACAATCCGGTTTTCCGCATCCGTATTTTATTCCGCGATCATAGTAAACCTCAGAACATGGTCCGCATGGACCTGCGCCATGCTCCCAGAAATTATCAGCTTTACCGAATTTAAAAATTCGTTCAGGTGCAATTCCGATTTCCTTGTTCCAAATCTCAAATGCCTCGTCATCTTCTTCGTATACAGACGGATACAAACGATCCTTATCAAGACCTACAACCTCAGTCAAAAACTCCCATGTCCAGTTAATTGCCTCGTGTTTAAAGTAATCTCCGAAAGAGAAATTCCCGAGCATTTCAAAGAATGTACCATGTCTTGCAGTTTTGCCGACATTTTCAATATCACCGGTACGAATACATTTCTGACATGTTGTAACACGTCTTCTCGGCGGAATTTCCTGTCCGGTAAAATATGGCTTAAGCGGTGCCATACCTGAATTTATTAACAATAAGCTGTTGTCATTATGCGGAATTAATGAGAAGCTGTTCATCTTAAGATGTCCTTTACTCTCAAAAAATTCCAAAAACATTTTTCTAAGTTCGTTTACTCCGTATTTTTTCACTTTAGATGTCCTCCTTTGCGTCCTTGTTCTTGCGAAGCTTTTTGCCTACTACAATACCAAGAAATGCGCATGCAAGCATTGCAACAAATTTGATAACATATTGAACCAATTCATTCACTAATAAATCCATATTACAGCCCTCCATTAACACTCTATTTCACGATAAAAGCATGTTCGATTTCCTGTATGACAGGCGGCGCCTGTTTGAATTACACGAGCTAAAATCGTATCTGAATCGCAATCGATTCGAAGTGATTTTACATCCTGAAAATGACCGCTTGTCTCTCCTTTAATCCACAATGCATTTCTGCTTCTGCTAAAATATGTCATACGTTTTGTTTGAAGCGTCACATTATAAGCTTCTTCGTTCATATAAGCAAGCATTAACACATCATCATTTTCATCATCCTGAACAATCACGGGAATCAAACCATCGGGATTTGTTTTAAGCTCCGAAAAAGAAAGCTTTATTTGTTCTAAATCAATCTGTGCCATATAAGCCTCCTACAAGCTGCCTTTTGTTGACATGATTTTTCCCGTCAAACGACTGTCAAAGCCGGTTGCCTCATCCAACGCTCTTGCAAACGCTTTAAATGCAGCCTCAATGATGTGATGATTGTTTGAACCATACATTTGCTTGATATGCAAATTCATACCGGAACTATATGACACTGCATAAAAGAACTCTTTTACCATCTCTGTGTCCATATATCCTACCTGAGCGGTCGTAAGGTCAAGATCGTAGACAAGATACGGTCTGCCGGATAAATCAACCGCACTAAGGACAAGTGTTTCATCCATCGGTAGCATAAATGAGCCAAAGCGTTTGATACCCTGCTTGGTGCCGACTGCTTTCGCAATTGCCTGGCCTAACACAATACCGGTGTCTTCAATCGTATGATGCGAATCAACAAATAAATCTCCCTGCACCTTTACCTTTAAATCAAAAAAACCATGTTTTGCAAAGCTAATTAACATATGGTCAAAGAAACCGATACCGGTATCAACCGAAGCATTTCCGCTTCCATCGAGGTTAATCTCAATCTCGATTTCGGTCTCTGCAGTTTTACGGTTTACAGTTGCACATCTATCCGCCAAAACACTCACTCCTTCCAAAAATCATCATATAATTATATCATTTTGCAGTCAAATATTCAACCTATTCAAAACGTACATGTATGGAATTTGCATGAGCAGTCAAGTGCTCAGACTCGGCAAATGCTTCAATCTTTTCATGAACAGGCTCCAACGCTTCTTTTGAATAATAAATGATGCTGGATTTTTTAATAAAATCATCAACCGAAAGCGGTGAAAAAAACTTTGCGGTACCATTTGTCGGTAATACATGGTTTGGTCCGGCAAAATAATCCCCAAGCGGTTCAGATGAATAACTGCCAAGGAAAATCGCACCTGCATTCTGAATCTTTGTCATCGTATCAAAAGGATTTGCCGTTACAATTTCAAGGTGTTCGCTTGCAATGTCATTTACGACATCAACTGCTTCTTCCATTGATTTTGCAACAAGAATATATCCGTAAGTATCAATCGATTTACGCATAATATCTGTACGGGAAAGTACCGGAATAAATCCTTCTACTTCATCGGAAACCTTTTTTGCAAGTTCCATAGAGGTTGTAACTAAAATTGCTGATGCCATTTCGTCATGTTCTGCCTGCGAAAGCAAATCCGCAGCTACAAATCTAGGATTTGCTGTTTCATCTGCAAGAACAAGAATCTCGCTCGGACCTGCAACCGAATCAATACTTACATGACCAAATACGGTTCGTTTTGCAAGAGCAACAAAAATATTACCAGGTCCTACAATTTTATCAACCTTCGGAATCGTTTCTGTTCCGTATGCAAGAGCAGCAATCGCCTGAGCACCACCTGCTTTATAGATCACATTAACGCCTGCTTCGTTTGCGGCAACCAATGTCATAGGATACACCTTTCCGGATGCATCACAAGGAGTAGTCATCACAATTTCTTTTACTCCTGCAACCTTAGCCGGAATTACGTTCATCAATACAGAAGACGGATACGCAGCTTTTCCACCCGGCACATACACTCCGACTTTTGCAAGCGGGGTCACTTTCTGCCCAAGCATCGTTCCATTCTGTTCAGAATCGAACCAACTGTACTGTTTTTGCTTTTCGTGATATGTTCGAATATTTGTGATTGCCTCACGAATAATACTTAATAAGGAAGCGTCAACCTGCGCATAGGCCTCCTCGATTTCATCTTTGGACACACGGATTGAATCTTGATTAAGCTTCGCCTTATCAAATTTTTCTGTATAACGAAATAATGCTGCATCCCCGTTTGTATGAATATCTTCAACAATCTCCTTCACGGTTGCTTCATATACACCATAATTATCAGGACTACGCTTCAATAAGTTTGTCAATATATCTTTTTTACTATCTTCCGTTAATGTAATAATACGCATGATACCGCCTCCGTTTAATCATTATTTATTATATCATTTAAATTGTTTAATATTTTGCGAATACGCTCGTGTTCCATCTTAAGACTAACCTGATTAACAACAACTCTTGCAGATAACGGACATATTTCCTCCAAAACCGTCAATCCGTTCTCACGAAGTGTAGAACCGGTCTCAACAATATCAACAATCACCTCTGACAAATCAACAATCGGAGCAAGTTCAACCGAACCGTTTAATTTGATAATTTCAACTGTCTGATTTTTCTTTTCATTAAAATAGTTTTTTGCAATATTCGGATACTTACTTGCAACACGAATGATTTCATTTTTTGACAATAATTCTCTGGCCGACTCCGGTCCGCACACACACATCGTACATTTTCCGAATCCTAAATCCATAACCTCATACAAATTACGTCCTTCTTCCATAATTGTATCCTTACCTACAACACCAACATCAGCAGCACCATACTCAACATATGTCGGCACATCCGATGCTTTCGACAAGAAGAATCGAATCTTATGTTCTTCGTTCGTAAAAATTAATTTTCTTGTATTCGGATCCTTTGCCTCTTCACATGTAATTCCCATTTGTTCAAAGAGTGCAAGTGTTTTTTTTGCAAGTCTTCCCTTTGCAAGGGCAAATGTTAAATATCTCATAATTTCCTCCGCATATTAGTACAATTCATTGACATTCACAATCGAACATGTATGATCCACAAGGGAGATCACTTCAACATTCGTTTCATCCATAAAATGATATATTCCGGAAAAATGCATATTTTCTGCATAAGTTATGTAATCGTCAAATGTATGCTTGGCTGATTTACGAACTAATAAAATCTTTTTATCCTTTTCGCGCAAAGTACTTGCAAGATGAATTGCTTTCATTTGATGCTCCTGTTCATATATAATCAACAGATTTGAGCTATCAAACGGAACATCTATTTTGTTTCGGCTTAAAGCATTCATCAAGTCATCGACATAGATTGCAAATCCGACGGAAGGCGCTTCTTTTCCAAATTTTGACATAAGATTGTTATATCTTCCGCCCTTGACTATGGCATCCCCTGTTCCATATGTATATCCCCGGAACACAATACCGGTATAATAATTATAACGATTTAACATCGATAAATCGAAGCCGACATAATCGGAATACCCATAACCATCAAGCGCTGCATAAACCTTTTCCAAACGATCAAGTGCATCAAGGGATGTTTTATTTGTAACATACTCTCTTGCACGTGTCAGCATTTCAAGCCCGCCAAACAGAGAATCAAAACCTGAAAATGCTTCTTTTGTCTTTTCAGGCATATCAAGCTTTGAAACATATTCGGATAATCCGTAAAAATTCTTCATATGAATATACTCGCGGATTTTACTTTCGGTATTCTCGTCAAGACCGGCCTCTGCAATCATACCCTTAAAAAACTCAACCTCACCGATTTCGATTTGAAACTCCTTTAATCCAACTGCCTTCAGACAACTAATCACACAGGCAATAATTTCCGCATCTGCCGCAGAGCTGTCATCATTAATAAGCTCTCCGCCGATTTGCGTGAATTCCGACAATTTCCCTTGATGCTGCAAGGTATTTAAAAATGTGTTTCCCTGATAGCAAAGACGAATCGGTAATTGTTCATCCGAATAATATTTTGCAACACATCTTGCAATACTTGGCGTAATATCCGGTCTAAGAACGAGTGTATTATTATTTCGATCGAAAAATTTGTACATTTCATTTGAAGGCGCTGAACCTTTATCCATATTAAATATATCAAAGTATTCAAATGTCGGTGTTTGAATATCCTGATAACTATACCGTTCAAGTATATGATGAATTGTATTTTGAACTGCTATTTTCCGTTTGCATAATGAATCATATAAATCTCGAACACCTTCCGGGGTGTGTAACAATTTTTCGTTCATACCTGTATCTCCTCACGTATAATTGTAGCTTCAAATTTACATACATAGTTAAGAATACCATAGGAAATATGTATTTACAACAAAAATATGGATTCATTTTTGGAGAACATTTGTTTGCATCTCAAAAAAATATATGTTATAATAAAACAAACATTCGATTGATTGGAGGTTATGGAATGTCATTTGGCAAGTTATCTGCGAAACAACAGGAAATTTTAGATTATATGAAAGAATGTATATTAAAGAAGGGTTATCCGCCTGCTGTACGTGAAATTTGCGAAGCTGTCCACTTAAAATCAACTTCGTCGGTACATGCTCACCTTGAAACTCTGGAGGAACGTGGTTATATTCGTAAGGATCCTACAAAACCGCGTGCCATCGAGATTTTAGATGATACTTTTAACCTATCCCGCCGTGAAATTGTTAATGTTCCAATTGTTGGTACGGTTACTTGCGGTGAACCGATCCTTGCAGTTGAAAATATTGAAGGATATTTTCCTGTCCCTCCGGAATATTTACATACAAATGGCAAAAATACATTTATGCTTAAAGTTAAGGGCGACAGCATGATAAACGCCGGTATATTTGATGGAGATTTGGTTATGGTCGAAGAAGCAAACACTGCTCGTAATGCCGAGATTGTCGTTGCACTTATTGATGATTCTGCAACGGTCAAAACATTTTACAAAGAAAACGGACATATTCGTTTACAGCCCGAAAATGATTCGATGGATTCGATTATCGTGGAAGGTAATCAAATGGCCGTTATCGGTAAAGTTATCGGCTTATTCCGTACCTTCTAATATTTTTTTAAAAAAACAGACAGGCAAATACCCTAATTGGAATTTTGCCTGTCTGTTTTTTATGAAGAGTACAATTCTAGTGAATGACTATATCACAATAAAAACCTTCTTTATTTTCTTTACATGTTAAAAAACGATATCTGACACATTTCCCTTCATTATACCGAACATGAAATGAAGAATATGGATACGAAATAACATTCTGAATATTATTAAAAACGGAAGTCGCCTTTGAGATATCAAAATCCTTGACATATATATCCAAAATATATCGTCTGAAATTAACAGACAGCGTGTATTTGGTTATTTCAGATATATCGGATAAACACCCTGTTATTCTGTCCGTTATCTCGGAATTCGCAATCATATTCATTTTACTCATATAATCATTAATCACTTTGTACATCGATTTATCCTATTATGTTAGTAAACTTGCTTGTCAGGTATCTTGTTGTGAACAGCTTTAAACTGATCAAAATTTTGAATAAACAACCGAACTACCTTCGGGTCAAAGCTTTTACCGCTCAATTTAATTATTTCATTGAAGGTTTCTTCCGGTGTCCAGCCTTTTTTGTAATATCGTTCGGAGGTTAATGCATCAAAAACATCACAAACTGCCATCAGGCGGCTGATATAGGATATCTCCTCTCCTTTCATTCCAAGATAACCGGATCCATCCCATCGTTCATGATGCTCTTTTGCAAGAACACATGCCAGATGCATAAGCTCACCCGGACATTTCTCAAGGAGTGCCTCTCCATATAATACATGATTTTTCATGATTTCATATTCTTCATCAGTAAGCTTGGACGGTTTATCGAGGATTTCCTCGTTTATCATTAATTTACCAATATCATGCATCATCGATGCAGTGCAAAGCATTTCAACATAATCCTCATCAAATCCGGAAGCACGACCTAAAATTCGCATGTATTCTGCAACTCTTTTAATATGCTCTCCTGTGTATTTGGATTTACTCTCACTGATTTCTGCAAATGAATAAATCAAACCCTTTTGATTATTCTGCATAGTTTCTGCAATATTTATTGCTGTCTTCATCATTTTGGAATTCCGGGAAACAATAAAATATGCAACAATCGACATAAAAAACATAATTACAATATGAGGGATTGTATACATAAAATAAGTATCATACAAATCACCGGAATAACAACCAACCAAAACATCATTATACTTTACGGAAATTGTATTTGAGATTAAGATTCCGAGCGTCATTAATAGTGATGTATAGAGTACCAGCGTCTGATTATAGTATAAAGATGCCACCAATATAGGGAAAAGCATAATCGGAAATGCGTATGTGCAAAAAACCGACAGCATGGTTGTACAAATAATACTAATACATAAAATTACAATATGCTTTGTTATCGGTGAAGAATCAAATTTGAAAATATTAATTACAATTGTAGGGATAATTGCAACAAAAATAGACAAGCCAAACACAATCGTAAGCAAAGCGTGATCGAGCTTAGAAAAAAACCATGCGTATATATATACCATCAACAATACAATTACAAATATACGCATACATTTTGCTGATATTTGATTGATTTTGGCATAATTTTCATTTAAAAGACTATGTTTTTTCATGTGTTTACAAATCCTCTACCGAACAAAAAATACCATCTCGCCAAATATGCTCTAAATCATAAAAAGAGCGGGCGTCTTCTGTAAATATATGGACAATTATATCACAATAATCAAGTAAAATCCATCCTCCATTTGAATTACCTTCACGGTTTTTCAAAGATGCGCCGGCCAAATGAAGCTGTTCTTCCACATTATCACACATGGCTTGTACCTGATTGTAATTACTTCCATCTGCAATAATAAGATAATCTCCCATTACGGATATATCATGAATATCAATGATACGAATACGACTTCCTTTTTTGTCCTCCAAAGCTTTGTATGCGATTTTTGCATATTCCTTTGCAATCATGAATGTCCCCCTTATTCGTTTGACACATAATACTCGTAGGTTTTCTGTGTCATAATATCAATATCTGTATTAGTTGATTCTAAGTATTCTAATGTGTTTTTTAAGATATGAACAATACATATATTCAAATCAATAAATGCTTCCTTGCGAATTATGTCAAGCTCATCAATCGGTTTCCGATTTGGCTCAATATAATCAGCGACATAAATAATTTTCTCTAATAATGACATATCCGGACGACCTGTTGTATGATACGTAATTGCATTTAAAATATCAATGTCTTTGATTTCATACTTATACCGTGCATAATATGCGCCCAATTTTGCATGCAATAAATCAGGATTATTCTTTTCGAACGAATTAACCGGAAGTCCGTGTTTCAATGCCTTCTCTAACTTTTCTTTTGTAGGAATTCCCTTTGCGCAATCATGCAACAGCCCTGCAATTCTTGCTTTTTCAACATCTGCACCGTGTACATACGCAAGACATGCTGCTGTATATTCCACACCAAGCGAATGTTCAAAACGTTTGGCTTTAATATTGGTTTTGAGTCGTTCCATCATTTTTTCGTGATTCATCATACTTATCCAATCCATATAATTTATTATTCACAATATAGTGTATTACATTGTTCGGAAGTTTGTTTTCCGGAATGATTCCATTTTCCAACATTGTTCGTATTTCCGAAGAAGAGACATTATATTCATCATTATTAAGTAATATTATTTCTCCGTACGAGTAATTGTTTGTCAGTGACGAGCAGGCCTCGTACAGCTTTTTCGTTTCACTGTTTCTTGCAGCAACCAGTAAAGTACATTTTGTTAATATTTGCTTGTAATGATACCATTTTGAAAATGAAAACAGGCTATCGGCACCAATAATAAAATAGATTTTTAATGCCGGATTGATACTGTGAATTTCATTCAATGTGTCAACCGTATAGGTCATGCCGCCACGTCGAAGTTCCATGTCAGATATAGTTGTATACGACATATCCTTAAGCGCACACTGAAGCATAGCGAGCCTATGCTCATTTGAAACAATTAAGCTTTGGTTTTTGTAGGCAGGTATATTATTGGGCATAAACACAATCTTATCTAATTGCGGCACAAAAAACTTTGCAGTTTTTGCCATCATGAGATGCCCATTGTGTATCGGATTAAAGGTGCCGCCCAATATACCAACCTTATCATATTGCTTCCAATCAATGAAATAATTTGTATTATGCTTCAACTTTTCCACTTCCCGGTAAAACAATCCTTGGATTCTTCTTAGAATGCTTGTACAATACAATCTTTTTTCCAATTACCTGTACAACCTCACTCTTGGTTCGCTCTGCCAAAACAGCTGCTATTTCTCTCGGATCATCCAAACAATTTTTTAACACGCCGATTTTAATCAGTTCTCTTTTTTCAAGTGCTTCCGATACAGATTGTGTAAATTCCGGTGAAACACTTCCTTTTCCGACATTTAAGATTGGCTCCATAGTCATAGCCAAACCTTTTAAATATGCTCTTTGTTTACTAGTCATGTTCCGTCCTCACTATTTATAATAATCAAACTCAAGTCCGTATAAACGAACCGTGTCACCTTCGTTGATTCCAAGTTTCTCTAACATATCAAGAATCCCGTTTTCTTTCAGGAAACGCTGAAAAAATGCAAATCCCTTTTCAGATTCAAGGTTTGTATATCCAAGCATACGCTCGATTCTCGGTCCTTCAACCAAAAATACACCTTCTTCATCCGGTGATTTTGTAACTTCAAATGGTAAATCCGGATTATCGCGATACATGACATCCATTTCCGACTCAAATTCGATGATATCATCCGGTGCTTCCTTTACCAATTGATTCACATACCATAACAACTCGTCCAAGCCTTTTCCGGATACGGCAGATATCGGAAATACCCGGATACCCTTTGGCTCATATTCATCTTTTAACATTTCAATCACTGTTTCATAATCATCACCATATAAGGCATCACATTTATTAGCAGCAATAACCTGGGGACGGTTTGCCAATTCCTCGTTATATGCCAACAGTTCCTTATTGATTGCCTCGATATCAACGATTGGATCACGACCTTCTGTGGAAGCTGCATCGACCATATGAATTAATACTTTTGTACGTTCTATGTGACGCAAAAATTCAATACCAAGTCCGACGCCTTGCGAAGCACCTTCGATGATTCCGGGAATATCAGCAATCACAAATCCATTTTTATCTCCCAGATCAACAACACCGAGATTTGGATTTAAGGTTGTAAAATGATAATTCGCAATTTTCGGTTTTGCATTCGTTACGCGTGATAAAAATGTAGATTTTCCGACATTGGGAAATCCAACCAAACCGACATCTGCAATCATTTTAAGCTCTAATGTCACCCACATTTCTTTTGCCGGCTGTCCGGGTTGAGCATACTTTGGTGCCTGCATAACAGATGTTACATACTGACGATTCCCCTTGCCACCATGCCCGCCTTTAAGCAACACAACCGGTTCTGTTTTATTTGACATATCAAGAATAACTTTTCCTGTTTCAAAATCCTTTACAACCGTTCCTGCCGGAACCTTTAATACTACATCGTTTCCGTTTGCTCCGTGACAGTTTCGTTTGCCGCCCTCTTCACCGTCCTCGGCCTTATATTTACGCACATGTCTAAAATCCGTTAATGTATTTAACCCCGGATCTACAACGAAGATAACATCGCCTCCGTTGCCGCCATCACCACCGTCAGGTCCACCATCCGGAACATAGAGCTCTCTTCGAAAGGAAACGTGTCCATCTCCGCCTTTGCCGGATGCAATAAATATTTTGGCTCTGTCTGCAAACATATCCGCTCCTCCATTTCAAATCATAATACCAAAAGGTAAAAAAAGGTTGCCGCACAAACGTGTAGCAACCCTTATTTGCGTCATATTTTACTCAGCTGATGCAACAGGATAGATCGAAACCTGTTTCTTATCTCTACCCTTTCTCTCGAATCGAACAACACCATCTACAAGCGCAAACAATGTATCATCACCGCCGATACCTACGTTTACACCAGGATGAATCTTTGTTCCACGCTGTCTATATAATATATTTCCAGCTTTAACAAACTGTCCATCTGCTCTCTTTGCACCAAGTCTCTTGGCCTCGGAATCTCTACCGTTTTTAGTAGAACCAACACCCTTTTTATGAGCAAAGAACTGTAAATCAAATCTAAACATACCGTTACACCTCCTTGTAGTGTACTTGTAAAAACTTTTCTCCATAGGAATCTCTGATTCCCTCCAGCGCCATTAAAAGCGTATGAATTAATACCCTTCCAATCTCATCCGGAACTTCCTTAAACTTAAATTGCCAAAATCCGGATGCACCCTGTTCACATACATACGCAGTTTCAGAATGAACTTCTACAGAATTAATCGTGCTTGTAACAAGTGCGGATACAGCAGCACATACAATATCCTGATTGTATTTTGCATATCCGGCATGTCCGCTTACACGAAATCCGATTATATCCTGATTGGAATTACGATAAAAATTTGCTTTAATCATAGTATCAATTAAGCGTTGATAGCTTCAATCTTAACCTTTGTAAATGGCTGTCTGTGACCCTGCTTCTTATGATAGCCGGTCTTTCTCTTGTACTTGTAAACAACGACCTTCTTGTGCTTACCTTCGCCAAGAACGGTTGCCTTTACTGAAGAATTTGCGCAAGCATCACCACAAAGCATATCCTTGTCTGTGTTAACTGCAACTACATCAAAAGATACCTCAGAACCTTCCTCTGCTGCAAGCTTCTCAACCTTAATGATATCTCCTTCAGCTACCTTGTACTGCTTTCCGCCTGTTGCTATAATCGCGTACATATAGGTTACCTCCTATTATCATTACTCGCCAGCTACGGTGTCGTCTATAAAACGAGCTTAAACCTCACTGTGCGGCACACTAGGTAAATTTAACATTATAATTAAATTATGTCAAGTGTTTTTTATTATTTCATAAATCGGTTTATGAACTTTTTTCCTTGTAACTTCCACAAGACCAAGTTTTGTAATATCATGGACCGTTACATCGACCCAATCATTTGCTACATATTCTCGAAATGCTTGTAACAAGATTGTTTTATCACGTTCTGATTTCAGATTAATAAAATCTACAATAATAATACCGCTTATATTACGTATTCGAAGCTGCCGTGAAATCTCGGCCGCCGCTTCAAGATTCATCTTTAAAAGTGCATTTTGACAATTCGCCCCTGTAATTGCTTTCCCGCTATTGACATCAATGACTGTCATTGCTTCCGTATGTTCAATTACAAGATATCCTCCGCATTTTAAATATGCACGCGTGTTTAATGCCTTTGTTACATTCGAATTCAGACTATAAATGACATCTAAGGACGCTGTCTGATCAAAATGACATGTCGGAATCGGTAAATTGTACGCTTTACATGCCTGAATAAACTCATCGTCATCGGTAATGATTTCGCAATCTCCTTGATGAACAAGTTTTAGATAATCAGTGATATATGCAGATGTATTTTGTTTCATGCAGCTGTATGCAGTTCGATATTTTGATTGATGAATTATTTCATGTAGTTCACATAATATTTTTATTGTTTCCTCTTGAATTATCTTATCATCAATGGTTTGTGCACCAGTACGAATAATACATCCAAAGTTATGCTCCTTATAAGCATGTGTTGCTTCGAATTCCTGAATTGTATTTCTGACAAGCTCTTTTAACGAAGCCCGCCTGGCTGCATCTGTTATTTTTTTGGATATTCCGATTGTATCACCAAGATGAACAATTATATTTTCGCCTGTGATAGAAATTTTTGTTGTAACAGTCGCCTGCTTTGTCTTTATTTTGTCCTTAATTACTTGAACTAATACAAGATTACCGACTTTTGGGACCGCTTGTCCTATAAAATCCTCTAAAGATAAATAACAGCTCTCACCACTTTTTATATCAACAAAGCATGCATTAATATTTTTCAACACATTCGACACTCTTGCCACATAGATATTGCCAATTATTGAATCGTTTTCGTAGCAATTAATTGCCTGTAGCTTGGAATCCTCAAAGTAAAACCCCATTCTGACATTATAAAGTTTTGTTAATATCATTTTTTTGTTCATGTACGGTTCCCCTTTTCGATTTTGCCCGGCTTAATTTAAAATTGCTCTCCAATCTCACACAGTGACCGGAATTTATCTTTTTCACCCATATATGTTTCCAATCTGTGAACCATATAATCATAACGATTGTATTGGATTCCTGCCAAATCACAAAGTGCTGTTACAACAAGCTCCGGTTTTAAATTATCCTGACTCCCCGATGCAAGCATCATATAAATCGCATTTCCTTTATAATCGATATAGGATGATTTATTCTCACATCCTTTTAAATCATATATGAACGGTTTGATATCTGCCATCGCTTCGGTTGATTTAGTTTTTTTCATAACAAACACTTCATTTTGATCTGTTAATGATTGAACAAAAGGTAACAATACATCAATTTGATTCATATCCGACTCATCATTTTTGTATATGATATAATCCGATGCAGTCACGACTGACATGGCCGGTTTCGCATTTTCCGGTAACAAAACGATATCAAGCACACGCACACCATCCGGAAGTGTTTCATTTAACCGATGCATCATATCATCCGTCGATGTAATTTCATCAAATTCTCCGTCAAAATACTCACCCTCTGACGTCATACCAAGTGGCATCGGCGCGGCAAATGATATAACCTGATGCGGAGAAAATCCCTTCGAGTAGGATACGGAAAGCTTCGCTCTTCGAATAGCCTTTTGAAACAGTCGCATAACATCAAGATGTCCAATAAATCGAAGAACCCCTGTTTTTGTATACTTAATTCTTAGTTTCAAAACAGACACCTCCTCCGTACAATGCACAGCCGCAGCCTGTGCATTTTTCTCTGCAATTTTTCGTTATTATTCCATGTTTCGCATTTTCCCATTCTTTTACCAGATGTGCTTTTGTTACACCGGTATCAATGTGATCCCAAGGCAACACTTCATCAATATTACGTTCTCTTGCCGCATAGAACATTACATCAATTCCGTTTCGTGAAAATGCATCCTCATAACGTTTCATATCAAAATACTCTGTCCATGCATCAAAGATTCCGCCATTTTGGTATACATCATAAATGGCCGCTGACAGTTTTCGGTCTCCTCTTGCCAAAACACCCTCTAAAATAGATATACCGGCATCGTGATACGTAAACTTCAAGCTCTTTTTATTCCGTTGTTGCATAAATGAATCCTTTACATAATAGGCACGTCTTGTAAACTCTTCCGGCAGAATCATCGGTGCCCATTGAAATGGTGTAAAAGGCTTTGGAACAAAATAAGATGCAGACGCGGTAATCATAACTCGTCCGTTTCGTTTTTCTTTTGGAATCGTATCAAAATATACTTCTGATATCTTTTCAGCGAGCTCAGCAATACCGTACAAATCCTCATCCGTTTCTGTTGGAAGACCAAGCATAAAATATAGCTTTACCTTATCCCAACCACCGAGAAATGCATCATGACTTCCCTGTAAAATATTCTCTTCCGTAATACCCTTATTGATTACGTTACGTAATCGCTGCGTGCCTGCTTCAGCAGCAAACGTAAGAGATGATTTCTTAATATCCTGCACCTTGCTCATTACATCAAGCGAAAACGCATCAATTCGGAGAGAAGGCAACGATACATTGACATGATCAGTATCCTTTAACTGAATCAGATAATCAAGTAATGTATCAAGATCCTCATAATCACTTGAGCTTAGCGAACTCAAAGATATTTCCTCGTATCCGGTATTATCAAGCATCTTACGTGCATATTCTTTTAACATTTTAACCGGTTTTTGTCTTGTCGGACGATAAATCATACCCGCCTGGCAAAATCTGCAACCGCGTATGCAACCACGCATAATCTCTAAAACGACACGATCTTGTGTCGCACGTACATACGGGATTATTGGCTTCATTGGATAAGGTGCATGTTCAAAATCCGTAACAACCTGTCGTTTAATTTTACACGGAATATCCTCATAAATTGGTCGAACCTGCTTTATTGTTCCATCCTCACAATAAATTACATCATAGAGAGACGGAACATAAAGTCCCGGAATTTTTGCCGCTTCATGTAAAAAATCATCTCGTGTTATATCTGAGAATTTATATTGCTTGTACAAATCAAGCAATGCATCATATGAGGTCTCACCTTCTCCAATATAGAAAATATCAAAAAAGCCAGCAATTGGCTCCGGATTTACTGTACATGGACCACCTCCGATTACAATCGGATCATCTTTTGTCCTGTCCTTTGCCCAAATCGGTATATTTGACAAATCAATGACCTGCAATATATTTGTATAACACATTTCATACTGAATCGTAATTGCAAGAATATCAAAATTGTGAATCGGTGATTGTGTTTCCAAAGAAAAAAGAGGGATATTTTCCTCTCTCATAACCCGATCCAAATCCGGCCATGGGCTGTAAACACGTTCACAGTATGTATCCTCTCTTCGATTGAACATATCATATAAAATCTGAATCCCTAAATAAGACATACCGATTTCATAAATATCCGGAAAGCACATGGCAATCCGGATGTCAATATCAGATAAGTCTTTATTAACAATATTTACTTCATTCCCTATATAACGTGCAGGCTTTTCAATATTCATAAGCACACGTTCGGGTAGAGCTAATTTTGACATAATTATTATCCTTTTAATTTTTAAAGCTATGAATCGGTGCCGGAATACGTCCGCCACGATTTACAAAAGCATCACATGAAAATTTGTTAACAGGCATAATCGGTGCATATCCAAGCAAACCACCGAACATTACCTGATCACCTACATCTTTCCCGATTGCAGGAATAATACGTACTGCAGTTGTCTTTTGGTTTACCATACCAAGTGCCATCTCATCCGCAATAATACCGGAAATTGTAGTCGCCTTTGTATCTCCCGGTATTGCAATCATATCAAGTCCGACTGAACATACACATGTCATTGCCTCAAGCTTCTCTAAGGTTAGTGCGCCTGCCGAAACAGCATCAATCATACGCTGATCTTCACTGACCGGAATAAATGCGCCTGAAAGTCCGCCCACATAAGAGGATGCCATTACACCGCCCTTTTTAACCTGATCATTTAACATAGCAAGCGCTGCAGTTGTACCCGGTGCACCGGCATATTCCAACCCGATTTCTTCAAGAATTTCTCCAACACTATCACCCACAGCAGGTGTAGGCGCTAAAGATAAATCAATAATACCAAACGGAACACCGAGCATTTTCGATGCTTCCTTTGCAACTAACTGACCAACTCTTGTAATCTTAAATGCTGTTTTCTTAACTGTCTCACATAAAACTTCAAAATTTTGACCGCGCACTGCTTCAAGTGCAGCCTTAACAACACCCGGTCCGCTGACACCGACATTTATGATACGGTCTGCTTCTGTAACACCATGAAATGCTCCTGCCATAAACGGATTGTCATCCGGAGCATTACAAAACACTACAAATTTGGCACATCCAAGACAATTGTCATCCTTTGTAAGTTCAGCTGTTTCCTTAATGATTTCACCGATTAACTTGACTGCATCCATATTAATACCGGTCTTTGTTGATGCGGTATTAACAGAACTACAAACCATCTTTGTCTCAGACAATGCCTTAGGAATTGAACGAATCAAAAGTTCATCTGCTGTAGTCATTCCTTTTGATACAAGTGCGGAATATCCGCCAATAAAGTTAACTTTACATGTTTCTGCCGCCTTGTCCAATGTTTTTGCTATTTCAACAAAATCGTCGATTGACTTACATACCGACCCGCCGACGAGTGCTATTGGTGTAACAGAAATACGCTTATTTACAATAGGAACACCATACTTTTTTGAAATTTCCTCTCCGGTCGAAACCAGGTCCTTTGCAGAGGTTGTGATTTTTTCATAAATTTTTTCACAGGTGGATGCCACATCTTTTCCCACACAATCAAGAAGAGATATACCCATTGTGATCGTACGAACATCGAGATTCATCTTTTGAATCATCTCATTTGTCTCAATTACTTCATTAATACTAATCATATTATTTGCCTTTCTATATCTCTATGCTTACAGTCTATGCATCATATTAAAAATTTCTTCTCTCTGTGCCTTGATCTGAACTCCAAGCTCATCACCAAGCTTTGTAAGTTCCTCAGCAAGACAATCATGATCTTTTACAGACTTTGATGTGTCAACAACCATCATCATGTTGAAATAGCCATCAACAATCGTCTGTGCGATATCTAAAATATTGATGTTATTGTCTGACAAATATACGCAAACCTTTGCGATAATACCGACTCTGTCCTTTCCTAATACCGTAATAATTGTCTTTTTCATATAAATTATCCTCCTAAATTAGATCTCTATACATTTACCAACCTCTGTCCGACTTGCAACGGCAAGGTTAATTTCACGTACATCCTTAAAATATTGATTTCCCATAAGTTCCGCTTTTACCGTTTCATAAGCAAGCTCCGGATAATTGTTTTCCTTACTTAAATGTCCAAGAAACACAGCCTTCATATGGTCATTTAATACACTTCGTAAAAGCTTTCCGCAGGCTTCATTCGATAAATGTCCGCGTTTGCCCAAAATGCGTTGTTTTAACGGATAAGAATAGGGACCAACCTGTAACATTCGGATATCATGGTTTGATTCTAACAGTAATGCATCCGAATCAGAAATTGCATTTACAATATAATCATCATAATCTCCCATATCTGTTGCAATACATATTTTTCTATTTTTGTTAAAAAAACTGTAGCAAACAGGATCCGCTGCATCATGCCAGACAGAATGAGCTTGAATGGATAAGTCACCGATTGAAAACGGCATATCCGGTTCAATACTGTGAAACAACCCCCGATCAATCTCTCCAAGCGAAGACATAGACAAAACAGAAGATATCGTATCCTCTGTTGCATAAATCGGAAGATTATAACTTCTAGATATTACACCCAATGCACGTACATGGTCAATATGTTCATGTGTTATCAAAACACCTTGCAAATCACTAAAATCGAAATCATTGTTATGTAAGCCCTCTGCAATTTTTTTTCGACTGATTCCAACATCAACTAATACAGAGGTTTTATCACTGCCAACAAAAATGCAGTTTCCACTACTGCCGCTGGCGATGCTCATTAGTTTCATAACGCGTCTCCTTTTTCACATTTCACTATAATAACACACAATAAACGATAGACACAATAGCCTTTCAGGAATTTGGCTTTTTTCCTTACCATATCCGGCGTTACCTTGATACAATATCTGTATCCATTCGTTTTATAAGTTTACGAATAATGACTTCCGGCATCAAGGCATGTCCTCTTTTTTTTATGTTATAGAGTTTTCTTTCATTATTTAATGCACTAATCAGACGCACAATACTTGGTTGTTCTTCTATATGAACATGTAAAGTATCCTTTTTTAATGAAATATACATACACTCGCTGGACACTTCCTCGGGATATATAAACTTTATTTTTATCATTCCGGCATACATTCCCTCAGAAACATAATTACATCCTGTAGAAATGCGATATTCTTTTCCGTTTATCACAAGTGTCTGCTGTATATACGGGGTTGATCCATATCCGAGCTTTACTACATATTCCTCTCCCGAATCATGTATATACATATAAATATTACAATTTCGAACGTGAAAACGAATTCTCTGTATGCCTGTCATATAGTTCGAATATAATACTTGTGTAAATAACGGAACAAAGCTTACCTGATTATCCTTGAAGAAAAAATCTCTTCCTTCTACATCAATCATCTTTCTTAAAATCTTTCGTTCTTGCTTTGAGTAGTTTTTTTGAAAAATATTTGCAATCGACCTGCCCGGCAAACACAAATATGTCTTCCTGAAATTAAAATCAATGCTCGCGTAGGACATAAGTCTTGAAACAAACTTTCCATCCGGGAATAATTCATATGCCGAAGCATTGGTTGCGATCACAAGGTTACGCCCCGGATGAATATATATATTCTGTCCGAACAATCCGTTGAACAGATAAGCCCCATCCCATAATATCCATGTATGAAAGCTATAGCCCTGTATAATCTGTTTTTCCGGAAGCAACACCTTACATGTCTTACATTCTTTTATCCACCATTTTGGAACGAGTTGAATCGTTGTCATATTTGTAGTCCAGGCTCCGTCGTTTAGAAACAGCCAGCCAAGCTTTAACATGTCCGGAATCGACAATTTCATGCCATATCCGCCAATCGCGGTGCCATGCGGACACATATCCCATGATATATCACTTATATTCATCGGTAAAAATAAATTCTTATCCATGAATTTTGAAAAAGACATACCGCTTGTTTCTTCGATTGCAGCGACCAGAATGTAAGTATTTAAGCTATTATATGCAAAATCTTCCCCGGGAGGAAACAAAAATGAGCTCTCAAAATATGCTTTTTTCCAATCTTCTTCAAAAAAAGAAGCAACATCATCAAAAGCGACACCGGATTGCATCATAAGTAAATGACGAATTGTAAGCTCCTTCATGGACGATTTTACGTGATATTTTCCCTTTAATGAAAATATATCATATAGCTTGGATTCTAAAGAAAACAGCTTTTGCTCAATTGCAATTCCGACTGCCATAGAAACAATTGATTTTGACATAGAAAAAGTAACATGCCGATTAATCGGTATATTACTTTCATGGTAGGATTCATAAATAATCGTTCCATTTACAAGCATGCCAAATCCATATAAATTAAGATCTCCGTCTTCAGAAAGCACATCCACAAGTGAACGTATTCCTTCAATACGAACTCCTTGCTTTGCCGGTGTACTATGGGGAAAATCCTCCGCACGAGACGGAGAAATATAAATCCCTGCATCATTACAATGAAACTTAGGGAATACACCGTTTTTTTCATTTAACAGTCGATGTATTCCTTGAATTATCCGTGTACTTTTTGTTATTTTGTTCATTTAGGACACTCTCCGAAAATACATATTCGATATAAACAAGTCCTGATATGCCGGTAATTCGGCAAAATTCAGAATATGTATTAACAGATCGTGCATTACAAGATTCTTGTCTTCCAAACCAAGCAAAGATATTGCACCAAGCACGGATGTATTTCCTAAAATCTTAATTTTTGACTCCATGCATGATGGAAGTAATCCAATCGAAAATGCACTGTCAAGATTTAAATAGAATCCAAATCCGCCTGCCAGATATACTGTTTCAATCTGCTTTGCTTCAATTTGTGCCGCATCGCAGAGTGTAAATATTCCTGCACAGATAGCTGCCTTTGCTAAGAGTACCTGATGCAAAATATCAGCCGTTAATGTAACCCCTTGAATATGAACAGATGACGTATTGCCCGAAACAAGCCTACCATCTTCACCTATTTTATGTGAAAGCAATCCCAAACAAATTGCATCAATGGTTGTTGTTCCATATACATTTTGCCGCCTCGTACAGCTCTCAAAGGCCGGACCACATGCCGTAGAGGCGCCATAATATTTGCCATTATCATAAAGCACCATCTCTCCGTTTGTTCCAAGATCCAAAAAAAGACATGTCTTATTACAAAATGCATCTTTGTCATCCTTGCGAAGGAAATACAATCCTGCTAAAATATCCCCGCCAATGAATGCACTTGCACATCCTGAAAGATATACCGGACAAGTATATCCGCATTCTCCAAAAATCTGCGTAGTCTCACACATAACCCCCTGCTTAAGTATAGCATCAAAAGGATAAACACCCAGTGATGAAATATCATGTTCTAAAAGAATGCTTACCATTGTAGTATTTCCGCATATACATATTTCATGCACTTCATATGCCGAAATACCGGTTTTTTTTATCATATTGTCAAAACAGGAAAGTAATTTTGAAGCAACCGCCTGTTTCATAACCTGAAGCAATTGAGGATTTCGTATTGTAGCGACAATACGATTCATGATATCACTGCCATATAAGGATTGCGGATTCGGAAAGTTCTGTCTTTCAAGAATTGTTTTATCCTTCATACATACAAGACAACATTCAATTGTTGTAGTTCCAAGATCTACTGCAAAACCAAATACACTCATCAAATAATCGCTTTCGGCTTCTTTTCAATCGGCCGATATCCTT
The DNA here is from genome assembly GCA_030533235.1 of Eubacteriales bacterium. Classification (GTDB taxonomy): domain Bacteria; phylum Bacillota; class Clostridia; order Lachnospirales; family Lachnospiraceae; genus Coprococcus_C. Next base: position 38,268 of record JAUNJN010000014.1, read on the forward strand.
TTTCATTTAGTACATTTAATATCTGTTCCTTGTGCTCCGGACCAAATGCCTCCATCGTAATAACAAGCTCCACAGCAGAGTTTCGATTAATAGAAACATATTGATTGTGCTCAAGCTTAATAATATTTCCATTTTCCGCAGCAATTACACCTGCAACACGTTCAAGTTCTCCCGGCTTATCCGGCAACAAAACAGATACTGTAAAATTCCTGCTTCTTGCAATTAATCCATGCTGAACCACGGATGCAAAAGTGATAACATCCATGTTGCCCCCACTTAGTATACTGACAACCTTAGCGCCCTTTACATCCAAATGCTTCAATGCTGCAACCGTAAGTAATCCACTGTTTTCAACTAACATCTTATGATTTTCAAGCATATCCAAGAATGCAACAATAAGTTCACTGTCATCCACTGTAATAATATCATCAAGATTCTCACAAAGATATGGGAAAATCGTTGTTCCCGGAGTCTTAACTGCAGTACCATCCGCAATTGTATCAACTACATCAAGCGTTGTAACCTGCTTATTTACCATAGACGCCTTTAAGCAGGCCGCACCAGACGGCTCAACACCAATAACCTTTATGTTTGGATTCAACATTTTTGCAAGTGTAGATACACCGGTTGCAAGACCACCTCCACCAACCGGAACAAGTATAATATCAACAAACGGCAATTCCTTTAATATTTCCATCGCAACCGTACTTTGACCGGTCGCAACATCCAAATCATCAAACGGATGAATAAATGTGTATCCATGTTCCTCAGCAAGTTCCAATGCATGTTTGCATGCATCGTCATAAACATCTCCGTATAAAATCACTTCAGCGCCGTAAGACTTTGTACGATTAACCTTTATAAGAGGTGTGGATGTCGGCATAACAATAACTGCCTTTACACCATACGCACGTGCAGCATAAGCTACACCTTGTGCATGATTACCTGCCGATGCTGTGATCAACCCCTTCTTACGATCCTCTTCAGATAGAGTACTTATTTTATAATAAGCACCACGAATCTTGTATGCACCCGTTATCTGCATATTTTCAGGTTTTAAATATACTTTATTTCCGCAGCTTTGTGAAAAAAATTCACTCTCGATCAAATTGGTAGGGTGTACAACCTTTTGCACAACCTCATATGCTTCTTCAAATTTTTTTAAAGTCAACATGTTAATTACCCTTTCTAAATATCAAATAAATCATCATCCGGTTTGATTTCCTCAATATCACTGTCAATCAACATTTCTATGTCGGATTTGATATCAAAATCAGCAAACAACGCTGTGACATAGCTGTTCGGATCAAATTTTTGCAAATCATCAATCTGCTCACCAATTCCGATATATTTAACCGGGACATTTAACTCTGCCTGAATCGCAATTGCAATGCCACCCTTTGCTGTCCCGTCGAGTTTTGTAATAATAATACCGTCAATGTCCGTCACCGAACTAAATTGTCTCGCCTGCTCTAATGCATTTTGTCCGGTCGTGCCGTCCAGAACAATTAAGGATTCAACCTTTGCCTCCGGATACTCTCTGGATATAATCCGACGCATCTTTGCAAGTTCATCCATAAGATTTTTCTTGTTATGAAGCCTTCCTGCCGTGTCGATCAACAATATATCTGTATTACGTGACTTTGCAGCTGTAACAGCATCAAAAACAACTGCCGAAGGATCTGCACCTTCATTTTGTGCAATAATATCAACACCTGCCCGAATCGACCAAGTTTTTAGCTGGTCAATGGCAGCCGCACGAAATGTATCTGCTGCAGCCATCAATACTTTTTTTCCACGCGCTTTATACTGCGCCGCAAGCTTTCCGATAGAGGTTGTTTTGCCTACTCCGTTTACGCCAATCACAAGGATAACTGTTTTTTGATTTTCAAATTCATACGCAGATTCCTCGACTGTCATTTGATCCCGAATGATATTGATAATCATTTCCTTGCAGGCAGCAGCCTCCTTGATATGCTCTTCCTTCACTTTTGCCTTAAGATCTGTTATGATTCGTTCCGTCGTCTCAAATCCCATATCCGACATAATAAGTGTCTCTTCTAATTCATCATAAAAATCATCATCAAGCTCGTTCGCTTTAAACAGATTAGCAAAGCTATCGGCAATACTATTTCTTGTCTTTGATAATCCTTCCTTTAATCGCTTAAAAAAGCCTTTTTTTTCAGCCTTTTCATTTGATTCTTCCTTCCATTCACTCATCGATTTATTCTCCTTTTATACTAATCATCCAGCTCATTTTCTATCATATTTACGGAAACAAGCGTAGAAACACCCTTTTCCTGCATCGTTATACCATACAGAATATCTGCCGCTTCCATTGTTCCTTTTCGGTGTGTAATTACAATAAACTGGGTATCCTTTGTAAGCTTTCCGAGATACTTAGCAAAACGTTTCACGTTTGAATCATCAAGTGCTGCCTCAATCTCGTCAAGTAAACAAAACGGAGACGGCTTCAAGCTTTGAATTGCAAATAGCAATGCAATTGCAGTCAGACTCTTTTCACCACCGGACAGCTGCATCATATTTTGAAGCTTCTTTCCCGGTGGCTGTGCATTAATCTTGATTCCGGTTTCAAGAATATCATTCTCATCTACAAGCTCAAGATCTGCCTTTCCGCCTCCAAACAGTTCCCGAAATACCTTAGAGAACATAATACGGATATCTTTAAATTTTTCAGCAAACTGTTCTCTCATTGCGCGATCCAATTCACTGATTATCTGCATAAGATTTTCTTCTGCCTTCATGATATCGTCATGTTGTGCCTTAAGGAATTCATAACGTTCTGATACCTGTTTGTAATCCTCGATTGCGTTAACATTGACATCGCCAAGCTGCTTGATTTTACCTTTTACAGCTGATATTTCACGTTTTAAGGATGTTATATCACCAATCTGTTCATCCTTATATGAAATCGCAGAGTTATATGTAAGTTCATATTCCTCCCACATATAATTATTTAACTGCTCGTTA
>JAUNJN010000014.1:41268-45928 GCA_030533235.1 Eubacteriales bacterium
TATGCTCCGATATCTTTTCAATCGATGCATTCAAACGAAACGCAGATTTATCAAGACCGTTAATCTGTTCGGATAACGCTTCGCGCTTATTGAAAAATTCCTTATGGCTATCCTGAAGTCCTTCCTTGGATGTAATATATTCCGAAAGCTTCAGTTCTTTTATTTTTATGATTCGATTATTTTCCTCAAGCAATTGTTTGGTCATTTCAATTTTCTGATAAAGCAATGCCGATTCAGAATTTTCGTTTTCAAATCTTGCTTTTAATGTTGCAATGTTCGAAGCAGCAGATTCCTTATCACCTTTCACACGCTTAATATTTTGCATCATAAAGTCATATTGCTGCTTAACTGTATTGAATTCAACATTCATACGAGTGATTTCTTCGGCTGCTTTTTCCAATGCAACTTTATCGAAAGAAATCTGTTCTTCGAAAGATTTAATCAGCTCTTCTAATTGCCTGATTGCATCTTCCTGCTTACGGTTGCTGTTAAACAATTCTTCTTTGTTTGTATTGATATCCAAAACCTGCTTATCAAGATCCTTATTTTCTCTTGCAACACCGGCAAAAATACGCTCAATCTCTGTAAGTTTATTATCAGCCTGCTCATAATTAAGTGCATACGTATTATGCCGAATTTCAAGTTCTCCAAGCAATTTTGTCTTTGAAGCAATATGTTCTTTAATTGTCTCAAAGGAATCCATAATCACAGACAATTCATTTTGTTTTTCTTTGTATAATGCCTGAAGTTTAACAATCTCTGCATCAATCTCGTCAAGCTCTCTCTTTCGACCAAGTAAATTGGAAGTGTTTTTAAACGCTCCACCAGTCATTGCACCACCCGGATTAATAAGCTCACCTTCTAAGGTTACAATTCGAAGTGTTTGCTTATATTTCCGGGAGATTGAAATTGCATGATCAATATGATCGACAACAATAATCCGTCCAAGCAAATGATTGATTACAGACATATATTTCGAATCAAATGATACAAGATTTGATGCAAGTCCAATGACTCCGTTTTCGTTCAATGCCTCCTGGTTTGTATGTTCTCTCGCAACAATTGATTGGATCGGTAAAAATGTAGCTCTTCCGAAATGATTTTGCTTCAAATAGGTTATCATCTGCTTAGCAGTTTCTGCATCCTCTGTAACAACATTTTGAATACTACCGCCAAGTGCAGTTTCAATAGCAGTTTGATATTGTTTTGGTACTTCCAGAATATCGGCAACCACACCGATAATATTCGGATTCTTTTGTTTTTGCTCCATCACGCGTCGGATACTGTTTCCATAACCATCATAACGCTCTGTCAAGTTACGCAATGCTTCTTTTTTTGTACCAAGACTTACAATACTGTTATTGCATGCAGTAAGAGCATCTTTTAGTTTGTCCTGTTTTGCGGAATTCTCCTCATAAGTCCCCTGCAAATTTGATAGTTCTTCTGCAAGTGCAGATTTTTCTTCATCCAACTTTGCAAGCTGCTCGGAAAGTAACTCTTTTTCCTTTAAATACTGTTCCTGTTCGCTCTTTTTTTCGAGAAAACGCTTGTTTAACTCTGTTTTACGAAGATTGATATTTTCAAGCATCGTATCATATCTTCCAACCTTCGCTTTTAAGGTTCCGCCCTCGTTTAAGAATTCAATAATCTCACCTTTTGCATGCTCGATAGATGCTTCCTTATCAGCAATTTGCTGTTTTAAAGCCTCGTATGTACGATTTGCATCGTCACACAGCTCATCTGCACAATCCAATTTCTCATCCAGCTCTGTTTTTTCTGTATAATAATCTGTTAATTCCTTTTCATAACGAGCGAAATCCTGCTTAGCTTTTTCCAACTGCTCAACAATATTGTCGCAGTTTTGTTTGCCGGATTGAATCTGCTGATCAATTAATCGAATTTCACCCTCACATCTTTGATTTGCAAGCTTCTTCTCATGTATTTCATTTTTGATATCATCAATTTTGGTGTTAAATTCGTCAATCTGATTTTCAATTCGTTCATATTCATCTTTTGCCTGATCAAATTCCTCACGCAAACGAGTTACATCATCTTCTACAATTTGAAGCTTTGATTCGTATTCGGAAAGCTGTTCCTTCTGCTGATCAACATCCAGCAAAAAGGCGTTAATATCTAATTTTTTTAATTCATCCTTAAAAATAAGATATCGGCGGGCTGTTTCGGATTGCTCCTTTAACGGTCCAACCTGCCGTTCAAGTTCCTTCAAAATATCATTGACACGTGCAAGGTTTTCACGTTCACTCTCCAATGATTTTTCTGTTGCCGCCTTGTTTTTCTTATATTTTACAATACCGGCAGCCTCATCAAACAACTCACGTCGTTCCTCCGGTTTACCGGATAAAATACGCTCAATCTGCCCCTGACCAATAATCGAATACCCTTCTTTTCCGATACCGGTATCAAAAAACAGACTATGCACATCCTTTAATCGACTGACAACACCATTAATTAGATATTCACTTTCGCCGGAACGATATACACGTCTTGCTACCGTTACCTCATTATAATCAATCGGTAATTTGTGATCACTATTATCAAGTGTAATTGCAACATATGCCGAGCCCTGTGGTTTACGTAGCTCTGTTCCGGCAAAGATTACATCTTCCATTTTAGAACCACGCAGCTGCTTTGCGCTTTGCTCGCCCAATACCCAGCGAACCGCATCACCTACATTACTTTTTCCGGACCCATTCGGTCCTACAATTCCTGTAATTCCGTTATGAAACTGAAATGTCAACTTATTAGCAAACGATTTAAAACCGTTTACCTCTATCGTTTTTAAGTACATCTTAATTCTCCAATTGATAATTTATTGATTTTAATGCATGATAAGCAGCAAGCTGTTCTGCACTTTTTCTAGAATGTCCCTCTCCTCTTGCAAGCGACTTGCCATCAAGCAACACTTCTACGTAGAAGGATTTATTATGTTCAGGTCCTGATTCTCCTATTAACTCATAACTAAGCTTTTTATCATGCTTTTGTGCATACTCCTGAAGCATCGACTTTGAATCATAGAATAATTGCTTATGTTCAATATCCGTAAGCAGAAATTCATAAACAAATTTTTTTGCAACTGCAAGACCGCCATCTAAATATATTGCCCCGAGCAACGACTCAAACATATCACACAATATCGAATCCCGGTTATTTCCTCCGGTTATTTTTTCACCTTTACTAAATAATCCATAGCTTCCGAGCATCAATTCTCTGGATATCTTTGACAAAGTAAATTCGCAAACAAGACTTGCTCGTAATTTTGTCAATTTTCCTTCAGGCAAAGACGCGTAATGTTCAAATAAAAATTCACTAACAATAAACTCTAAAATTGCATCACCAAGAAATTCATATCGTTCATAGGATTCCTTTGCTCCAATTACATTTTCGTTTGCATAAGATTTATGTGTAAATGCGATTTCAAGATGCTTCTCATTCTGAAATTGATATCCAATTGTCTGTTCTAACTTTTCGTAGCGACGTTCTGTCATTTATGCCTCTCCATTCTCAAACGCTTGAATAATCTTCTTATTTACATCATGAATGATAAATGTCCTACATTGTTCAAGAGCACTTGATACCTCACGATTCTTACTGTTTCCATGGATTTTAACGACTAAACCCTTTAACCCAAGCAAAGGTGCACCGCCTTTATCGTCTGCCATAAATCGTTTAAAACATTTCTTAAGATCTTTATAAATAAGTGCTGCTCCAAGCTTTGTCTTTATGCTTTTCTTAAGAGTTCCTTTTACTTCACCAAGGAACATTTTCCCCACGCCCTCATAAAACTTAAGTAATACATTTCCGACAAAAGCTTCACAAACCAAAACATCTGCGACATCATTTGGTATTTCTCTAGACTCAATGCTCCCGACAAAATTGATATCCTTACATTCATGAAGAAGCGGAATCGTTGCCTTTACCAATGCATTTCCTTTTTCATCTTCTGTTCCGATATTAATTATCCCGACACGCGGATTTTTTACGCCTTCTATGTTTTCCATATAAATGGATCCCATTTTTGCAAATTGAACAAGATTTTCAGGTTTTGCGTCTACATTTGCTCCGCAGTCAATCAACAAAGAAGATGATGTTTTTGTTGGAATAAGCGGTGCTAAAGGGGTTCGTTTTACACCCTTTGCACGACCGACAATAAACTGCCCTCCGGCTAATATTGCACCGGAATTTCCCGATGAAATACATGCCTGTGCGCGTCCTTCTTTAACTTCGTTTAAAGCTAAAACAAGCGAAGAATTTTTCTTTTTACGAATGGCGTCCACCGGTGCATCATGACACGTAATTACTTCATCTGCATGAATAATATTAATACGTGAATTATCGATATTATATTTGGTGATAAGCAAACTTAATTCTTCTTTATTTCCCGTTACAAGGACATTGATATCATCAAATTTACCAAGTGCTTCCGAAATACCTTGCATAATATATTCGCATCCATTGTCGCCGCCCATTGTATCGACTGCAATTGTGATTTTATCCATTGTTATTCTCCTTTACGCACAATATCATTTTATTATAGCTTTTTTGGCCTGTCTAGTCAATAAATACCATTGTTCTTATTTTCCTGTTAATGTAGCGTTACAATTGATGTGAGACCTTTCTATATACAAAAAGCGGTTGAGTA
>JAUNJN010000015.1 GCA_030533235.1 Eubacteriales bacterium
TCTCTTAAAGAATTTTCAGGGTTAACATGTTATTAAGTTATCAAAGGTTCTTTTTTAGTCAAAAAAATAAATCCATTCGTTTTATTCGATTTTGACTTTTGCTGTGTTTTGCGACAGCTATTAGAATATATCATAGCAGTATTTAGATGTCAACACTTTTTTTGAAAAAAATCAACTTTTTTGTCACAACAATTTAGCGATAAAAAAAGCGACTTGTCGGTTCCAAAAATTACGTAAACCAACCAGTCGTTTTTATATTGTGTTTGTACAATATTCCCTGCCATGTTATTTAAATACAGTAACAATAGACATGAGAATATTCTTATCATACAACATCTGAAGAAATGAGTTTTCCGTAATCTGTTTATAGGCCTCAACACCCAAAGACGTACGGGCCGCCATTGCAATCACAACAAACAACGTCCACACAACAAGCACGCCCTCCAGTGCGCCAAACACTATGCCTCCGATTCGATTCACGCTATTTACAATCGGCAAACGTGTCGCAAGTGAAACAACCGCAACAATAATTGTAAAAATAACAACAAGAACAACCAATAATACAAAGAAGACGATTGCACGCAATACCATATGTGTAATATAAGTTGCCAAATACTCGAAGAAACTGTTCGTACCCAGTTCTTGTTTTTCCTCTGGATTGTTGTGTTCTAACAATGCATCCTGCATAAACTTTGGGAACGGAATCTCCTGAATAATCTCAACCTGCTTATTCCGTGTAAGTTCTGTCTGCATCATTGCATCCACTATCGCCTGTGTATATTGCTCATCCGCATACCCAAGCAATTCTACAGTCTCTTTACGGGCTTTATCCGTAATATAGCTTTCTATCTTAATATGTATCTTGTCATAAATTGCATCATCAATCTTTGTATTTTGGATAAGTCCCTGTGTCAGAATCGGTGTCAAAAGGTATGATAAAAGCAACGCACATACCATAAGCACCATTTTACAAACAGACTTAAACAGTCCGCGTATATATCCGATAATAATAAATACTGCAAATATTAGTATTACAATAAAAAACAATGCATTCATATTTTTCTCCTATTGTGAATCGCTATCTGTTGCCATTTCCGGCATCTCTCCCGAAAAAACGTCCATGTCGACATTTTCGTTATTTGTATCGAAACCTGCCCCCGTACGTCCGGCATCTTTCTTTAAGCGGATAATTTCCGTTGCATTATCAAAAACAACAACGTACTCAAGTCTGGCTCCGTTCGGAGTCACGCTAAGCACTCGTCCATTCATCACACCATCATATTTGACACTTCCGTTTTTACGGTAAATACGACAGTTGCTCCCTCCTGAAATAATGATTTCCTTGTCAGCCGCATAAATGTAATCGTAATCAAAATCTATATAGGAATCAAACTCCTTATTTCCGCGCAAATTGTATACCGTAACCTTATATGCAGGTCCATAATCATCTGTATTATCCACAGCTGTAACAATTCCTATATAGTCATTACTGCTAAATACAGATTTGATCTCGTTCGAAAACTGGATTGTCGACTTTGCACTCGGCTTTTCCTTCATGGAATAGATTGTTGCGGACTTTGTTCCAAATGCCACAACTGTATCATTGTCCACAAATTCAACTCTCGGGATGACCTGCTCCTCAAATGTATATCCTCCAACCATACGATCTGCATTTGCATTTTGACCGACAACCCCAAAATTATATGCGGCAATATTATTTTGCACCCGATTACCGACAATGTTAATATAACTTGTCACGAGTTTTTCCCCATCATCCGAAATCGATATATCCAGCGGATACCCACTCTTGTCAATTGTTGTCTGAATCTCATAAACAATTGCACCGGATTTGTCATACAAATTAATATAATTTGTTTTATCACTTTCTAACACTACCGCAAAAGCTCCCTGGTCCGCAACATCCACATCACAAATTGTATACGGCATTGTCTGATTGCTGACCTGACCTTCTGTATTAAATACATACACAGAGTTGCCCTTCATATCCGCAACAACCGCATAATTGCCGCTAGAAACCGCCATCGGCATCTTCATATCCACGCCGGCAGTCCACACAGTATCACCATTACTGTTAATATAAGAAACTCCATCCGGCGTATACTTTAAAAGATTTCCGCTGAACTGAATATAATTTGCAGTATTTTCATAATTCGTATCACTGTGCTTCAGGACACGATACCCTTTATATGTCTTATGATTGAGTCCAAAAATCCAAACACCAAAGATACACAAAAGCAACACAACAAGAATTGCCCTACGTTGTTTCTTTGTTATAACCATCTGCCCTTTCGTAAGGTTGTCCGTGTCTTGATTTTTGTTTTGTCTCATATATAAAACATTGTCTCTATTTTCTTGCTTCTTTTTCATATGTTTCTCCGCTTTATCACAAATTTCCGACTATCCGATATATTATATCACATGTTTGTTTTACATTCAACGTTCAGTCACAGACGGAAGAATAAGCGTATCACCCTCATAAATCGGGTCATCCACTAACATATTATTTGCCTTTGCAATATCTTCCGCATATTTTATCGATCCGTATTGATTATACGCAATGGATGACAGGGAATCACCATAACAGATTGTATAGTAAGTCGGTGCTCCTCCTGTACTGACCGGGAGTGTCTGTTCTGTGGAAATTACCTCTGTCGTCGGTTCCTCGATTGTATCAGGCTGTTGCCCCTCTTCAGTGGATTCAAGAGGTGTGTCGATTACATCCATTGACGAATCTATACCGGCAATCTGATTTTCGGATGTGTCGTTTATATCAACCTTTTGTTCTTCCGACGGCGTGATCACATCTGCATCTTTCACAGACAACGTCTCTGCCACCTCACTGCTTTGCTCTTCTGCCGTCATTTCCAATCGGTTAATGGACACTTCCATCTGTTTCATTTTATCATGATTGTTTACAACCGATATACCGAGTGCAAGCATTCCAAGCACCAAAAAAGAACATGCCACATATGCTACATGAATCCCCTCCTGCTTTACCGGTCGAAGATTTTTATTTTTTTCACGATAGGTTTTTATGATTGCTTCATCCTTACGTTTGATTTCTGTATCGCTTTCATCGGATTCTCCACCCTTTTGTGCCACTATATAGCTTTGCATATTTTCGTTTTTCGAGTAGAAAATGTAGTATCCTTTTTGCTTTACAAGTTGTCCATGCTCATACATATAAAACGCATCATCGCTTTCCAGCGAATCCGTAATATATAACACCTTGTCATGTCCCGGAAAATTATCGACATGCAATTTCTCAATCTTACTGTTAATTGCTGTTGAAAAACCCATTCTTGACAAAAACCACCCGACAACGATTAAATCCGGAAAAAATTCCTTAACCTTATCATAGATATCTGTCCAAATTTCTTGTGTAAACTCACTTTCGTCCATATCGAATTCCAGATTTTCTGCCTCAACAGCACCACTGATAAAAATGAGCATACCTATTTCCGTTTGTTTTACTTCCCCTAACAGCACGGCACCTCGCGCATGTGTACTTCCGGGTCTTGCAATATAATTCAGATATGTAACAACATAATCTTCAATGTAGATACGTTTATTGGATGGTGGTGTCCCAATTTGTCTTATATTCTTCGGTAGCTTGAAGCCTGTATCCTGCTGCGTCTCAGATGTTGCTCCTTGTTCCTTGGTACCCAGAATCTGACCTTCTTTTTCATCCTTTTTGTCATAAATTACTTCTATCATACCGCTCCACCTTTCCTTCGCCTTTCTTGTTGCTACAAAAAGGATAGCATGTACACCCACATCATTTCGTCAAACGATGTCGGCATATTCAAAAGATTTAACGCTATTTTTCCACATATGTTTATTTCCCAATCAACAAGTGCATACTACCTGCATATCTTGATAGTAGTAATAGCAAAATTACCAAAAGAACGGAGCTTGTATGCGATTATTATCAACCAAACAGTGTAAAACAAAATATTTTTCAGCAAACGAACAGTCCATAAATCTTCTTGGCTCCTACATTGTCGACTCCATTCGAAGCTGCAACGTTAAAGACAGCACACCGGTTATCCTATGCATCGGAACCGACCGTGCAACAGGTGACTGTCTCGGTCCACTCGTCGGAGAGCAGCTTATGGACTATAACGATGCCTATAAGGTACTTGGATGTCTTCGCGCTCCGGTTCACGCCCTTAATATTCATCAGACCATACGATCCATTTATCAATCCATTGAAAATCCGTTTATTATTGCCATTGATGCTGCGCTCGGCGACAGTTCCCACATTGGATATGTGACGGTCAGCAACTGTCCGATTTCTCCGGGAAAGGGCGTAAATAAAAAACTGCCGGCAATAGGAGATCTCTCTATCACCGGCATTGTAAACGTATCAGGCCAAAACGCACAGTTACTTCAAACAACCAGACTTTATACGGTTATGCAGCTTGCAAACTGCATCGCAACTGCGCTGAAATATTCGATTGATTATTTAGAGGACTTTGGGTTTCTGTAAATTGCGATTGCCTCAGATACAGTAGCTGCTCTTCCTTCCTCGATAAAGGAAATCAGATCCGCAATTTTATCCTTTTTGCATAAATCCTCGCCAATTACGGATGCGTACTCATTAGAAATACGTGATGACTGTTCAGCACACACCTTTTCTGTATCACGAATTTGAGCCTCTAAATTCTGTTTTTGAAGTTTCATATTCTCAACAGCAGGCTGACGACGATTATGAATCTCGTCTGTTATTTCCTGTGTATCCTTTTCTTCAAACACGCGAAGCTTTTCTTTCTTTTCCTCGTTGATGGATTCTGCCTCAGCATCCAGATTGGCAAGCTTTTCATCATACGCATCCAACTTATACATACTCTCATCCTTATCATTGCTGATGGACTTGCTGATATCCTTTATCTGACGCTTGTTTGATTTAATCTGATCATAGATATTACGTGCCTGTTTCGCCGTATCTGCATGACGACGCTTTGTTGCATTGTAAATTGCATAATAAATAAATGCAAGCAATATCAAAACAATTACAAATACAAAACCACCCCAAAAGCCGGAATTTACACCCTCTTTGTTCTTAAGAATATTTTTGACAAGCAGCATAAACACTGACGGTATCCCGATAAAATAAATCAACAAACCAACAAGCATCGTTACTGTCTCGCCAATTCCCCTTGGCATAAATAACGAAAAAAACATTTTGGATGAGAGAAATGATGGTGCCTTGTCACGTTTTATGAGCGCCTTCATCTCTTTGTTTAATTCCTTAATCTTATCACGCGTACCCTGTGTCTCATCCTGTATACGCGCATTCATGCGCTGATTTTTCTTTTTATCGCGCTTGTTCGATACGTTTTTTTTGCGTGAACGGTTATCATCCAGACGGTCATCAAAGCTGTCGGTAATTTCCATTCTGCGTTTTTTGATTGTCTGTGCAATCTCATCCGCAATTGATTTTTCTTCAGAAGTGATATTACGCCCCAGCTTCTTATTTTGCGTGCGCAATGCATCCAGATTATCTTCTGTCTGCTCTAGCTTTTGAAGCTCCGCCTGCGCATTTTCCAAAAATGCTTTTGTTTCTTTATAACTTTTATCTGACATCTGTTATATCCCCCTTATAGCATGCTTGTAAACTACTTTCGGTTCAAAAATTCATTCAGACGTTCCTTGTCTATTTTGACACGATTATCCATCGTCTTCATAATATCCGCAATCTGATACCTTCGATAGGTGCTGTTATCACTCAAGTCATAAATCTGATTGGTGGTAAAGCCAAGTACGACCGGGCGCAATATATTATTTTCATTTTCCTTGACCACAAGACCTTTTTCATGATTATTGAGCTCGATACAAACCCCGGGTGTCAATATATTGATACTATGCACAAGTGCCTCAACAACCTCGTCATCATATGACTCGCGATTTGCAAGGAAATACTTGATTGTACTGATTTCGGACTGCGATTCTCCCTGTAAACGCATACATGTCATCCGATCAAATGCATCAGCAACATAAAGAACATCCGTGCTAAGCAATATGTTTCCACCACTCACGGCCTTTCGTTCACCATAAGCCATTTTATGGAACTGCGCTATAATCTCCTTTACTTCGTCCTCAAGCTTTAAGTCATTCTGAATCAATCCGAGTCCGTCACTTTGGAATTTTTTTACGATTACCATGTCGTTTTCATCGTAATCGTCATATTTGTCACGGATCTTATTCGGGAGCATAAGCTTTCCGATATCATGCAACAAGGATGCAAGAACAAGTGACTCCTGTTCAGACTGCTTATACTTTAACTGTGCCGAAATAAGTGCCGCCAAAATCGCTGTATTAATCACATGCTTATATACATAATCGGATGTGCTGCGAAGATTTTGCGTAAAACTGATCTTGTGATCCAATCTGCCGTAATTGACAATAATCGCATTGGCAAGACGCTTTAAATTGACCGTTGCCTTACCTGCCAAAATATTACCAAGTTCCTCACGAATACTGAACACGGCCATCGTCTGAAATCGTTCAAAATCCAAATCCTCATCAGAAAGAGGCGGAACCGGTTCTGCGGGTTCCAAAATATAAAGTCCAAGGAGTCCAAAATTTTTGACACTTTCAATGCCCTGTAATGTAAGTCTGGTATTACGCTCATACAGCAATACGCCCGATTTATTGTAAATCGGCTTTGCAAGTCTCATTCCCCATTTGAGATCATCTGCTTTTACAAATATCATTGCAGTCTCCTCCTTGAAAAAAATTCAGAATAATTTTATCATATAATAAAGACAATTACAATCCAAAACCAAGTACCAAAGTCTTAATTTATGAAGCATTCAAACTCGCATCCAGGATTGTTTCAACACTCGTCTTCGGACTGAAGCAAACATTATACGCGGACGAATATGCTTTTCCTTCGTACACGTTTTGCCTGTATTCCTCAATCAGATGCACAGCCAATATCTTTGCCTTTTCATACAAACGCAGTAACTCCTTATTTGTATCGACACATTTTGGATTTTCTTTATGCTTTAATATCATTCCTGTTCTCTTTTTGTAATTTCCGGAAATCCACAATCCGAAATAAATAATGGCACGATGAAAAAATGTCGGTGCAACAAAAAAATTGCACCATTTTCTCATGCGTTGCACACTTTTTTTGACAATCCGAGCATCGACATCCATCGAAACATACGCAATACGTTCCGCATATTCCCATTTTGTAACAAGCGTATTTCCCGGACAATACGAAAAAGGATCTTTCCCATCACGTTTCATAAGCATGCGATCGAATTCGGATTCCTGTAAATTATGTGCGATGCCTTTTGTGTCCCTTGTAGAATTTACAAACCCATGGCAATATCCATCAAGTACCAGATGGCAAATCATCCCGTACATGTATGCAAAATATGCATCTGCATGTGCCGGGTCCTCCCGAATACATGTCGCAGCATGTTCCATGATAACCAACCCGGAATTCGCATGTTCCCGTGAACAAAGCTTATTCATTTTGTCATTGAATAAAGTATGATAAAACGAATAAATATCCGGACCGTGAACACCTATATTAAAGATATCCTTATGTTTCTCAATAAGTTTTTGTGTGTCATCCTGAAGCAGTTTCACAATCTCCTGTCCAAAACAATAATGTGCATATGTATTTGGCATATTCCCCTCCGAAAAAATGTGGAGTCATCCTTTCAAAGCAACTACAAAAAGACGACTCCACAAATACTATTTTGAAATAAGATGCGTTCTATTTAAAGCACTGATTAATGCATATGCTGATGCATCAATGATATCCGACTTTATTCCGGCACCCCAGGATATACCCGGATGACCTTCAACCTCTATACCGACATATGCACATGCCTGTGAATTAGAACCGACCTGAAGTGCATGTTCCTCGTAACATACCAATGAAAAACGAATGTCAAAGTGCTTCATAATTGCATTACTGATTGCATCCAGACGACCGTTACCATGCCCATGGTAAACTTTTTTCATACCATCTACATGAATTGTAATCTCTGTATCGATACCATCCTTTTGAACGAAATGACATTCATTTAACTGAATTGGGCAATCACGGTTGACATATTCCTTCTGGAAAATATCGAGCACTTCCTTCGGAGAAAGCTCCTTATGCTGATGATCTGAAACACCCTTAACCGTATATCCCAAATCCTCACGCATCTTTGCCGGCAAATCAAAACCATATTTCTGTTCCAAAATAAATCCGATTCCGCCCTTACCGGACTGACTGTTGATACGTATAACATCTCCGTCATATTTTCTGCCGATATCCTCCGGATTTAACGGCAGATACGGTACGGTCCACATATTATCCTTAGCGTCTTCTCTGCATTTCATTCCCTTTGCGATTGCATCCTGATGCGAGCCTGAAAATGCAGCAAATACGAGCTGACCTGTATACGGGGAACGCTCATAGACATGCATTCTTGTAAGTCTTTCATAAATTTCCGTTATATGCGGAATATCCGTAAAATCAAGCTTCGGATCAACACCGTGTGTAAACATATTCATCGCAAGTGTAATGATATCCACATTACCCGTACGCTCACCATTTCCAAATAAAGTACCCTCAATACGATCTGCGCCGGCAAGCAAACCAAGCTCTGCATCGGCAACACCGCAGCCTCGATCATTGTGCGGATGCAAGGAAAGGATTACATTCTCACGATTGTGCATGTTGTTGCTCATGTACTCAATCTGACTTGCATATACATGCGGCAAAGACATCTCCACAGTTGCAGGCAGATTGATGATCACCTTTCGCTCCGGAGTCGGTTTCCACTCATCAATAACCGCATTACATACTTCCAATGCATAATCAATCTCCGTACCCGTAAAGCTCTCCGGCGAATATTCAAATGTGTAATTTACGCCATACTCTTCTGCTAAATCATTTAAAAGCTTTGCACCATCGGTTGCAATCTTCAAAATCTCTTCTTTTGACTTCTTGAACACCTGTGTTCTCTGCGCATAGGAAGTTGAGTTGTACAAATGCACAACCGCATTTTTTGCGCCTTGTACTGCCTCAAATGTCTTTTTGATAATATGCTCACGTGCCTGTGTTAATACCTGAATTGTTACATCATCCGGAATCAAGTTTTCTTCAATCAAAGTTCTACAGAACTTATACTCTGTCTCAGATGCTGCCGGAAAACCGACTTCAATTTCTTTAAACCCAACACGTACAAGTTCCTTGAAAAACTCCAGTTTCTCATCTAAGCTCATCGGAACGATAAGTGCTTGATTGCCATCACGCAAATCCACGCTACACCATGCCGGTGCCTTGTCGATATATTCCTTGTTTACCCAATTTGTGCTCACTGTTGGCGGCATATAATATCCGCGCTTGTAATTTTCAAAATTCTTCATACCCATTTCCATCCTTTCTTTACACAACAATTGTTTGCTGCATATCTGTGATTTATAAAATGGAGGCACTGCAATAATGTGAAACAAAAAAATAAACCTGAGTCTCCAATCATCTTAGAGACGCAAGTTCCTGCGCGGTACCACTCTAATTCATACAAATGTATGCACTCTCACAGATACGAACCTACTCGGTCTTATATCCTCCTGCGATAACGGTCAGGCTCCGTCCGTGTCTACTAATCTTTCAACCGGCTGCTCTGAGGCGAGTTCAAAACGCTTCCGACTCTGTCTTGCACCAACCGACAGCTCTCTGTAGTCTTCGTAGTTTCTACTACTCCTCTTCTTTGCATTTCTGTTATCAAACATACCACAGTGCCTGCAATCTGTCAACAGGAACATTTCATACATAATAAAATCCTGAAAGAATCAAGTGACATCGCAGTACATTTGCATTATAATTAACCTTAAACCATGCAGAAAAATAAAACATCCCGGAGGTATTTATGGACAATCAGATTTGTTTTCCGAACGGAAAACGCAAGGCATTAACATTCAGCTATGACGACGGACAAATCCATGATCGTCGTCTCGTTGACATTTTTAACAAATATGGTCTCAAAGCAACCTTTCACCTAAATTCCGGTACATTGGATACGCCCGGATTTGTTACAAGTGATGAACTTACTTCATTATATGCAGAACATGAAATTGCATGTCATGGAGTTAATCATCTTTGGCCGAGGCACCTTTCCACAGAACAGCTTGTAAGAGAAATTTGGGAAGACCGACTGGCATTAGAATCAAAAAGTAATCGAATCATAAAAGGTATGTCTTATGCCTTCGGCGAGTATTCAGATCAAGTTATTACAACTGCAAAGTCTCTCGGAATCGTTTATTCTCGAACTGTTAATTCACATAATGGTTTCAATGCACCTGCTGATTTTATGGAATGGCACCCTTCTGTCCATCATAATATAATTCTTGATGATGATTCCTTGATTAACCGTTTCCTCAATCCTGAGGATTACCTTGATATGCCACTTTTATATATCTGGGGTCACAGCTTTGAGTTTGAGCTCGAAAACACCTGGGACAAAATGGATGCACTTTGCAGTAAATTATCCGGTCACGACGATGTCTGGTATACAACCAACATCGAATATTATCGCTATATGCAGGCAGTGCGTTCATTAGAAACAAGTGCAGACGGAACACTGCTTTACAACCCATCCTCTACGAAGGTCTGGTATCGCCAAAAAAATGAGCTGAAAACAATATAATGTTTCAACTCACAAATTCATATTTCTTTTCTAATTACCCGGTTGTCGGTAAAAGATTCTCGTCTCATCGATTATTTCGTATTTTCCATCGGAATAATCCACGATGATGACATTGCAGTTTGTCTGCAACCCACCGGACCAAAAATATTCCACGGAGTGCTTTTTAATGTAACTCATAATTGCTTTATTGAGTGCTCCGTGTGCAACAATCATCACACGTTCATGCGAATCCGCCATCGGCTCAATGACTTCCTTCATAAAATCTCCCGCACGTGCAATCACCTGCTCAAACGTTTCTCCGTCTTCCGGCGCAACAAACAGCTCCGGTCTCTTAAAGAAATGTTGAAACGTAAGGCTCTCATCCTTAAGAAGCTCTGAAAAGTTTTGTCCCTCAAAACAACCAAACGACATTTCGCGAAGGCGTTCATCTGTATAATGCGGAATATCTCTCCCGTTACGAATAAGCTCTGCAGTCTCATACGCACGTATAAGCGGACTTGAGTAAATGACATCAATTTGCGTGTCCATGAGTGCTTCTCCCGTTTCCTTCGCAAGTGCGCGTCCATTTTCCGATAATTCAATATCACAGCTTCCCTGTAAGCGTTTTTCTGCATTCCACAGAGTTTCACCATGTCTTACAATGTATAATTCCATGTTAGCATCCTCTCATTTTGTTCTTTCTGAGTATCAATACTGCTCCAAACGATTAAGTATATCCTCTACCCGATAAATTGCCTCGTCAACCTGCGCAGCTGCCTGATTAATTCGATCCTGTACCATCCAGTCAACAATAAATCCATCAAAGAACCAATCTGCAAATGACAAAAAATCTCCCGTTTCTATATCAAAGTATCCTGTCATATTTACATCATTTAATTCTCTGCTAAATTGTCTTAAATCATATTTTGCCTGTTCCATATTTTGCTTTGCCCGGTCCATCTTAGAATGCTTTGCCATCGTTGAGATAAAACCTCCGCCAAACATATCCCAGATTCCCCAGTTCTTCGCACTTTTTAAATTATGCTGTGCCTCACGCAAGCTTTCCAGTGCACGGTATCCGGCACCGATTGCTTCCATTCTTTCTTTTTCCCAATTATATGACATAGTTTTCCCTCCACAAAAAGCGATACAATCTAAATATTTTCAATCTGCCAATCAATCGGAGTAGCCCCGTTTTTGATTAAAAATTCATTTGTCTGACTGAAGTGATGACATCCAAAAAATCCACGATATGCCGAAAGAGGAGACGGATGCGGAGCCTTTAGTATAAGATGCTTGGGATTATCAAGCATTGCCGCCTTTTTCTGAGCAAAGCTTCCCCATAGCAAAAATACAATCGGTCGATCCTGTTTATTAACAATCCGGATTGCCGCATCCGTAAATTCCTCCCAGCCCTTTCCCTGATGGGAGGCTGCCTGATGTGCACGTACGGTCAGAACCGCATTTAACATAAGAACACCCTGTTTTGCCCATTTTACCAAATAGCCGTTGTTAGGAATATAGCATCCAAGATCGTCCTTAAGTTCCTTGTATATATTTACAAGGGAAGGCGGAGCTTCAATGTGCGGTTGCACGGAAAAGCACAGTCCGTGTGCCTGCCCTATGTTGTGATACGGATCCTGTCCGATAATTACACATTTTACTTCGGAAAGCGGAGTCAGATGAAACGCATTAAATATATCATCTCCCGGTGGAAACACCTGATAATGTGTATATTCCGAACAAACAAACTCATATAGCTTTTTGTAATACTCCATTTTATATTCCGGCGAAATGGCTTCCGCCCAGTCATTCGTAATCGGTGGCATAGCTTGTACCTCTTTTTCTTTATCTCTTACTTTTTGTACTTTACACTCTAGTATATACATACGACCAAAAGATTACAATTATTTTCTTTCGGCACATATTCTCACCTGCAACATAAAATGAATTATACAAACATCATGCTGTATTTTACCAGTGTATAGCAAAAACGATATAAGGAGGGTCTTAATGGAACCATATAGATCTTGTGGCCGTAACGGAAATTTCTGTGGCCAGGGCAACAGAAGCATGAACGGCTGCGACATGAACCGACGCGGATATGCGTCGCGCAGCACGCAGGATTGCTGTTCGCCGAGGAATCGTAATGCAGATGAATGTCCTGCTTCTAATTGTAAGATTGAGGAGCGTTGTGCCTATGTTGCGCAGAACAAAGAGGAATGCGGTTGTGTTTATTCCCCGCGTAGCAACTCAGAATACGATGATTGCAGAGACGACAATCCGCATATGCGTCATATGGCACTCGGTATGGCTTATGTGCAGATGCAACCATGGGAGTGCTTAAGTGAGCCCGATACAGCCCTATGCCAGGGAACTGCATTTCCGTCTCTCAACTTAATTTTCTGTGGGATAAGGGGGAAGAAGTAATGCATAATGCCATGAACAAACACGAATTATTTTCTATGATTACCAAATTTTCATTTATGTTAGACGATATTGTACTATACCTGGATACACATCCAGACTGTAAAGAAGCAATTGAAGCGTATAATCATTACAAAATGCTTCGCCAGGAAGCAATCTGTGAATACACAAAGATGTATGGACCGATTTGCAAATATAATGTTGATACCGACAATTGTTGGGACTGGATTAACAGACCTTGGCCATGGGAAGGAGCGTGTGATTGTTAAATGTGGGTGTATGAAAAAAGACTTCAATTTCCTGTAAATATCAAGGAAACGAACGCCAAGCTGGCGCAGGCAATCATTAGTCAATACGGAGGTCCGGATGGCGAGATGGGCGCATCCATGCGATACCTCTCACAGCGCTATGCCATGCCGACAAAGGAAGCAATGGCAGTTTTGAATGATATCGGAACCGAGGAGCTCGGTCACCTTGAAATTGTAGGGACCATTGTTTACCAGTTGACAAAAAATCTTTCAATGGAGGAAATCAAAGCCTCCGGCTTCGACAAATACTATGTTGACCATACAGTTGGTATCTGGCCGCAGGCTGCCGGCGGTGTGCCGTTTAATGCATGCGAATTTCAGAGCAAGGGAGATCCGATCACTGATTTGTACGAGGATCTTGCAGCAGAACAAAAGGCGCGTTCCACCTATGACAATATCTTAAGACTGTGTAAGGACTATCCTGATGTCTATGAGCCGATCAAATTCTTACGTGCACGCGAGGTTGTTCACTTCCAGCGTTTCGGCGAGGCGCTGAGGCTTCTTGTCGACAAGCTTGACGAGAAAAACTTCTACGCATTTAATCCAAGCTTTGACACAGCCGCACCTTGTGTGAATAAGAGCAGCTTACATGATTGTTAACTATCACTAAATAAAACAGCCGGTCGAAATGATATTATCAAATATGACCGGCTGTTTCCATAATACGCTATATAAATGATTGATTTAATCAAGTAAATCCTTAAACACACCAAATGCCTGTCTCACGCTACCGGATGCAGTATCACTTCTTCCCGCAGAAGAACCGGTATTACCGGACGATGCGTTTTCACTCAGGTCTGATTTGCCGGCAGACTTTTGTTCTGACATGACAGGTGCCATCCAAATCTTTCCGGTACCACGGTATACATTTACAAATCCTTCCTTTGATACTGCGGAGCCAATCAGACTCTTTGTTGATTTCTCAACCGTAAACTCCAGACTTCCGGACCATGCAATTGCCATATTGCCGTCAATCTTCATCACATCATCCTGAAGATTAATCTCAAATAATTCCTCCATCGGAACGATAGATTCAAGTGCAACCGCCCCTTGTCCGTAAAGACTTAAATTAAATAATCCTTCTCTTCCGAGTATGGCAGAGCTCACATTACTTCTTGCAACAACCTTCTGCTGCACGGTGCTGTCGCATGCCAAAAACAATCCATCATCAAGCACAACACTTCCCCCCCATTGGGAAAGATCCGTAAGCAATATATGACGGAAGGTCGGCTCTAACATTACCTGTCCATAACCGGTATATTCCGGCTTGGCGGCCGTCTCACCCGTTACTGCTCCCTTTACCATCTTACCAAGGAAATTACCGACACCTGTCACGCCGCTTGACATCTGCACATTACCTGCCATCCACTGCATCGCACCTGCCTGCACCGTATATCCATTGCCGTTTAGATTAAGCAACACCTGTCTTCTTTGAACATTCATCTTAGATGAAAAATATTCTGTTCTGGAAGTATACGGAGATACACTCATATCGCGTTTATATTCAAGCACCTGCATACCGCCAAGCTGATTTTTAACAACAACATTGTCTGAATTAAGCATTGAATGATTATACATCTGAACCCCTCCTCATCTACGCTGTCGGTGCCATGAGGATGGAACCGGTTCCTCTGTATACATTTACAAAACCTTCTTTTGATATTGCGGACCCAATCAGGCTCTTTGTTGATTTCTCAACTGTAAACTCGAGGCTTCCGGACCACGCAATTGCCTGATTACCATCAATCTTCACAACATCATCCTGCAAGTTAAACATGACAAGCTCCTGCTGAGGAACCGGGCTTTCGAGCACTGCAAGTCCCTGTCCCATGAGACTTAAATTAAACAAGCCTTCGCCACCTAACACCGCAGATGACACATTGCTTCTTGCTATTACCTTATGTTGAAGATGACTGTCACATGCAAGGAATAAACCATCCTCCAAAACAATCTGCCCCCACTGAGAAACATCCACAATAATAATATGCTTGTATGTAGGCTCTAACATAAGAAGTCCCTGTCCGGTATATTCCGGCTTGGCAGCCGTCTCCCCCGTTACTGCACCCTTTACCATCTTTCCAAGGAAATTGCCAACACCGGTCACACCACTGGACATCTGTACATTGCCAAGCATCCACTGCATTGCGCCTGCCTGAACGGTACAGCCTGTGTTGTTTAACTCTACCAACACCTGACGTCTCTTAACATTCATCTCTGCTGAGAAATATGCTGTTTCTGCATTATAAGGTGAAACCGAAAGATCTCTTTGGTGTTCAAAGACCTTATATTGTCCCGTCTGATTAATACATATCATATTGCTGTTGTCATAAAAATTGTTTACCTGAAACATAAATTTCCTCCTTTGCTTGCATTTCTCCATTACAAAATTATTATATCACTCGAAATACATTGTGCAAGAAAAAACACTCTGTAATTAATATTACACTTTAAATTTCGTTTACTCTTGCGATTATTGCCAAATACTACTAAAATAGAATAGTTAGATAAAATGAGAAGAATATATTTGAGGGTACTTATGCAATCGCACAGTAATGGTATTCATTTCGGAAAAAAGAAAGTAATCGCAAACATAATTAAATGGGCACTTGTCCTCGGACTTCTACTCTTTGCCTGTCTAAAATACAGAGATATTATGTTGGATTCCCTGTACGAGGTTGCTCATACGCCTGCCTGGAAGCTGATAATATGCTTTTCCCTTGCAAATTTATTTTTTATGGCGGAAGGTCTCATTATCAGTCGAATGACTGCAACGAGCAACAAACAACTGACACTTGGTCAAGGTATAAGCTGCACCTATATGTGTGCATTTTACAGACTTGCAACACTCGGCAACGGAAACGGTATCGCGCAGCTTTACTATTACAACGTAAAAGGTATTCCTGTTGCGGAAGCACTTGGTATGGCAATTTCCCAATACACCTTCCAAAAAATCACCATCGGTATAATGGGTGTTATATCCTTTGTTGCCGTATCCGCATTTGGTACACATTCCTTATTGAAATATTCTTGGTTTATGCTGGCGGGTGTCGTAGTGATTTCTCTTATTTGCATTTTTTTGTTTCTCATTACAATCTCCAAAAAGATTTCGGATTTTGTAATGATGTTTGCAAGAAAAATCGTAAAGCCGCATTGGAAGCTTTATGCCAAATTAGATCAGGCGCAAAATGCAATTAACAGCTTGCAACGGCAAGGCCGATTAATTTGGAAAGATAAAAAACTGTTTATCGAAGTAATCGTACTAAACATATTTAAACTATTCTGTTGGTATATTATTCCCGGTGTATTGTTTTTCGGGGAGCACACAATTAACCTTTTCTTTGCACTTGCCCTTATGGCCGTGTGCAATATGCTCGGCTGTGTCATGCTTGCTCCATCGGGAGTGGGTACACTTGATTACGTTTTTACATTGTTGTTCGGAACGATTATTTCAAGTGACGAATCCATCGCAGCGACGATATTACTGTATCGTTTTCTCACATGGATTGTCCCATTTTTGATTGGTATGATTCCGGCAGCATTTTTGAAAAAGGAGAATTCATAAATATGAAACCTTCGGTACTTGTTTTAATGTCAACCTATAACGGCGAAGCCTATGTAGCGGAGCAAATTGACAGCATTTTAAACCAAAAGCATGTAAATGTGACGCTCTCTATCCGCGATGACGGCTCCACAGACAACACCTATGCCATATTGCAGGATTATGCAGGCCGTCACAGCAATGTTACGGTACAAACCGGTGACAACATCGGATATGCAGCAAGCTTTTGGACCTTGCTTTTGCAGGCAAGTAATGATTATTCATTCTATGCATTCTCTGATCAGGATGACATTTGGGATGACACCAAGCTTGCATCTGCCATATATGCGCTCGAACAGCACGACGAACAATACAGACTGTACGCTTGTGCACTTCGCGTGGTCGATGAGCAGCTAATCGAGCAATATATAAATGCATTTCCACGGTTAAAACCAACGCTCGGAAGTGCAATTACCCGTCCGCGTTTATCCGGATGTACAATGGTGTTAAATCCGGCACTTTTTTCTCTCTGTCAAAGCTATGACATAAGACAGCCTGACGGCAAATGTCTGGCTCATGACGTAGCGGTTTATCTAACAACGCTTGCCTGTGGCGGTAAGCTTGTCTTCTCACCAAAAAGCTATATCCGATTGCGCCGTCATGCCAAGACAGTAACCGGACACGGCAAAAGTGTATTTAAGCGCGCAGCTACAGTTCTTGATATCTTTACAGCCAGACGTCGGGAAGCCTACCATCAGGCAGAGTTTTTACGCAAGCATTTGGATGGGTACCTATCAGCTGAGGCTTTGGATATTTTGGATACCATACTTGCATACCCGACATCTATCAAAAAGACATTTTCACTTTGCTTTGACAAGCGCATCAAATGTCAGGTTCGCTCGGTGGATCTCGTCAACATATTTGCGGTTTTATTCCGCTGCTATTAGTTTTTTCAGACACATCTGTTTCAGAAAGGAAGCTCATCATGACGGATACATTTGTCGCATGCATCATTACATATAACCCGAATCTAAATCGACTCATAGAAAATATTGACTCCATATGCCCTCAGGTATCCCGTGTCATTATCGTCGACAATGGCTCCGATAATTTTGAGGAACTATCCGGAAGACTTCTACACTACAAATCCGTGATTTTGCATGCCTCCAAGGTTAACCGCGGAATCGCCCGGGCTCTTAATAAGGGATTTTCCATTGCTGAGGGCGAACATGCCACCTGGGTACTGACACTTGACCAGGATTCGGTATGTCCGCCTTACATGATTTCGAATTACAAGAATTATCTCGCAAAGCTTCACAAGCATACACCCGCAGAAAAGGTTTCGCGAATCGGTATTCTATGTCCGACAATTGTGGACCGAAACATAGGTGTCATAGCAGCGGAAGAAAGTCATACCGGTCCGGTAAAAAAATGCATTACCTCCGGTGCTCTGACCTCTTATTCCGCATGGAAAGCAATCGGCGGTTTTGACGAAAAGATGTTTATCGATGGTGTCGACTTTGAATTTTGCGAACGTCTTATTCAACACAATTATTATATTATTCGGGTTGCTGATATTGCGCTCCTTCACGAGCTTGGTCAGATGACAACCAAACGGATTTTGTGCAAAACAATTCAAGTCAAAAATCACCCTGCATTCCGAAAATATTACATTGTTCGAAATCGTCTGTATGTTGCACGCAAACACAAAAAGCCGTTTTCTGTCACAAGGGCTTATATGTCTGCAATCAAGACAGCTTTTATTGTTTTGTTTTTTGAAGACCATAAAAAAGAAAAGCTATCAGCAATCCGAAAAGGAATTGCTGATAGCCGTAACATGTAAATCTTATTATTCTACTGTAACTGATTTTGCTAGATTTCTTGGTTTATCTACATCAAGCCCCTTGGCCTCGGATGTATAATATGCAAGCATCTGTAATATCACCGCGGTCGCAAATGCAGTAAACTCACTGCTTACTCTTGGCACGCGAATATGCTGATCACAGATATTCGGATCGTTTACAGCTTCATCCATAGTGACAAGCACCACATACGCGCCTCTCGCCTTTACCTCGCGGATGTTAGAAACAACCTTCTCATACACCTTTTCCTGTGTCGCAAATGCAATAACCGGAACATTTTCTGTAATAAGCGCAATCGTTCCATGCTTTAACTCACCTGCTGCGTATGCTTCTGCATGCACATACGAAATCTCTTTCAGCTTCAGTGCAGCCTCAAGTCCCATCACATAATCAAGACCGCGTCCGATGTAAAATGCATCCGGAGAAAGCTTAATCTGATTTGCAACACGCTTGATTGTATCTGCATGCTTCAAGGTCTCTTCGATGATATTTGGAGCGCTCTGCAGCTTTGAAATAAACTGTCTTGCTTCTCCCTCTGTCATAAGTGCCTTTACCAAACCGATTCGACACGCAATGAGGTACATTGCAGCCACCTGAACCGTGTATGCCTTTGTACTTGCAACCGCAATTTCAGGCCCTGCATGTGTATAAAGCACATAATCACTTTCACGTGCAATCGTGGAGCCCTTTACGTTGACGATTGAAAGCACCTTTGAGCCAAATGTTTTTGCAAGCTTTAATGCCTCTAATGTGTCAATCGTCTCACCTGACTGAGACAACACAATTGTCAAAGTATTCTCATCTATGATTGGATTTTTGTATCTAAATTCTGATGCGATTTCTACCTGTACCGGAATACGAAGCTTCTCTTCAATCAGATTCTTTCCAACCATACCGGCATGCATGGCAGTACCACACGCTACCACACATATTCGCTTACAGTGTGCAAAAATATCGTCGTTTATACCATCCTCCGTAAAGTCCGGCAATCCGTTTTCGATACGTGGTGCAATTGTGTTACGAATTGCATCCGGCTGCTCAAAAATCTCCTTTAGCATAAAAAACGGATAACCGCCCTTTTGTGCATCCGTAATATCCCAGTTAACACTTAAGATTTCCGGTTTTGTAACATTGCCCTTTAAGTCCTCAACAACAATTCCATCATCGGAAAGCGTCAAAATATGGTATTCCGGAACTACAAAATACTCCTTTGTAAATGCAATAACTGCAGTAAGATCCGATGCAATAATAGAACCCTGCTCACAGCTTGTCGCAATCATCGGGCTGACATTACGAATTGCAAAAATCTTGCCCGGAATATCCTTAAACATTATGCAGAGTGCAAATGCACCGGACAAAAGCTTAATCGTCTTTTTGATTGCCGCAATCGGATCCCCATCATAGAAAATATTAAGCAGTTGAGCCACAACCTCAGAATCTGTCTCCGACACAAGCTTATCTGCCAAACCATACTCAACAATCAGCTGACGGTAATTCTCAATGATACCGTTGTGAATAAGTACCACATTACCTGCAAGATGTGGATGCGCATTTACATCCGTAACGCCTCCATGCGTTGCCCATCTCGTATGACCGATACCACACGTACACGGACTATTGTCATTTGCACAAAGAGTCCGTAAATCAGCAACCTTTCCGGTCCGCTTGAAAAGCGTAATTCCGCCATCCTCCAAAAGTGCCATACCTGCACTGTCATATCCACGGTACTCTAAACGCTCCAGTCCGTTTAAGATGACATCCTTTGCAGGCATATTTCCTGTGAATCCTATGATTCCACACATATCTTTTACCTCTATTCATTTATTTGTCGGTTATCAGGTATTTGTTTTGAGGTTACCCTCATATTTGCCCTGATATTCGCATCCGACTATACGATGGAGCATCCGCCGAATTTTCGATCACTCCACCCCTCGTCAACCCTGTCATTACCGTCCCACAGGGTTCTGGCGCTAAGGCTTCTAAACCTTTCGAAATCTGTATCCTCCTAAAACAGACACCTCATTCTATCATATGAATCATAAAAAGGCAAATATACTAGTAAAATACAGCCTGCTTGTTCCATCCGATTTCTTCCAACCTGGAAATAATTGGATTGCTATCGAAATACGGGAATTTGTCTTCATTTTGTTCCTGCTCAATCTGTGGAGCAATATACATTAACGGAGAGATACATATATAGTCCGTATATGAAACTATATAATTCTCCTCATACTTTTTCATTTCCTCCAAAACAAAAAACACATCGGATATACCACTCTCAAGCTCAATAGCCATGTCGTAAACAAGCTCTGTATTTTCTTTCGGTTCCTCCTGTATGGAAATATCTATATTACGAAACAGTTGAATCTCAATCAGCCTTCCTGTTGTCATATCAAAGATGATAATTCCCGGCACCCCCGTCTCCGAATTATCATAATAATTGAGCACTCCGATTTCCGTCACAAAGATTTCGTCATTCTCTACACGAATAAGCTTTACGCCCGTTAAAATTATGCTTGTATTTTCCGAATTAATTTGTAACAGAAAGCTGTTTTCCCAATCATCTGTCAGAACTGAGGAAATCGATTCCGCAAGTTTGGGAACCCATACCTCAATATCCGCCTCCGTATATGTTTCATCGGATTCTACAACAATTGTCGATGGATCAAGAAGTGCTTTTTTTACCTGTTCCTCGTTCATGGGACTCGTAACTGAATTCATTGAAAATGTGTCTTCTTTAACTTCATTTTTTAATTTTTTATCCTCACTTTTATAAAACAACTCCGGTAAATATACCATTACAAGTGTAAGGACGAGCAGGCATATGAGTGCAAGCAGCACTTTTATGATTGACAGAAACTGTTTGCTTTTATTGTTCGTTTGCATCATTTCCCTCCAAATTCAATTTGTCCGCATCGAATACCGGTTGTTCCGATTGTTCGCAAAGCTTTAATATCACAGATATCCTTGTTCCAACATTTTCTTTGCTCTGTATGTGAAGCTTTGTCCCATGAATTTTTGCAATCCGGCTACATAGCGCAAGTCCAAGGCCTGCGCCTCCCTGCTTTCTCGCTCTTGATTTATCCACCATATAAAATGGTTCCACAATCTTATCAATTTGATCCTCCGTAATTCCCGGACCATTATCACAAACCGTAAGCACATATCCCTTATCACTGCAATTTCCGATTACATCAACACTTCCTCCGTTCATAGCAGCCTTGCATGCATTATCAATCAGGTTTACTACCATTGCAATCAAAAGTGTCGGTTCGGCCATAATGTGAGCGCGTTCCGGTCTCAGCACAATTTTGACTTTGTATTTTTCCGAAAGAAATCTTGTTTCCGACGAAATTTGATCAAACAAGCGACTCGCTGCAACGCGGGAAAGCTCAAAATCTGTTTTTTCCATCACAAAAAGCTGAAGCAGATTTAACGCCATTTGCTCCAGCCGCTTTCCTTCACGATAAATAAAATTACTATACTCGAGCTGCTTTTCGATATCATGGGAACCGGTGCGAAGCAAATCTGCATATCCGATAATTGATGTAAGAGGCGTTTTTATTTCATGGGTAAAGTTACCGACAAAATCCTCCTGCTTACGTGCCTCATGTTTCAACGCTTCGATATACTCCTTCGTACTATCGGCAAGCAAATTCAAAGTTTCCCCCAACCGCTGTACTTCATAGGATTTCATAGTACGGTAGGTTGTGTCGACACGCACATCGTAATCCCCTTCGGAAATTTGTTCCGCCACCTTTGTGATTTTGGAAATCGGTCGCGCTATATAGCCGGAAAATCCAAGCAGAACTAATGCAACAAAAACGGAACTAATCATAATAATATTTCTGTAGAAGGCAAAATTAGCATCCCGCTTTTCAAATACATGCTTGACATCTCCGTACACAATCATGTACCGGTCATTTAAACGCGATGTAACCTGAATGAGCATCCCGGTATCTGTCTCAACTATGCCGGAAAACACTTGTCCTTCCTCCAGACTATGAACATCTTTTAAAGCGATTTTCTTTTCCCATCCTGAAAAATCTCCAATATAAGGCGGATAATCACCTTCCTTGTTTAATCCCAGTCGCTGTTCAAATCCTGCAAACGAAAAATTTGCATAGGATTGGTTTGGAATTTCATCAAGCGTAATGACGTATGTCTGTAACATATTCATTGTATCCGTCGCATCCTCCATCGCCCGCTCCATATCCGAACGATATAACCGATGAATAATAAGAAATCCGCCAAAAACCGACAACACCATAATCAAACAATATGATACTATAAAAATCTTAAGTGATATTTTCATATGCCCCTCTAGTTTTCTACAAATCGGTATCCAATCTTAAACACTGTTTGAATCTGTTTTTCCAACCCAAGCTTTTTACGAATACGATTCACATGCAAATCAACCGTTCTCGTATCCTCCTCATACAGATTTCCCCAAACCTTTTCATAAATGGTCTCTCGGTACATTGCAATATTTTTGTTTTTGATTAATAAAAGTAATAAATCAAATTCCTTATACGTCAGTTCTATCACTGCACCGTCTTTTTTGACACTTCTTGAAAACGGATCAATCACCATATCGCAAATATGAATCTTCTCCTCAAACTTATGAAACCTTCGAAGCACTACTTCTACACGAGCAAGCAGTTCCATACGGTCAAACGGTTTGATAATATAATCCTCCGCTCCCAACTTTAATCCTTTTACACGATCTCGTACGTCCGATTTTGCCGTAAGAAAAATGACCGGTATATCATATTGACGTATATATTCAATCAGTTCAAATCCATCAATCTTTGGAAGCATGACATCCAACAAAACAAGTGCATATCGTGCTTCCTCCACTGCATTTGCGGCACTTTCTCCGTCATACACGCAAGTACATATATAATCTCCGGTGCCCTCCAAGGTTTCTTTTATCAAATTTGCAATTGGATATTCATCATCCACAACCAATATTTTAATCATTATAAAATCCCCCTATATTCCTTAGACCATACACCAAACTATACGAGATGCTTGTATCAGAATTGTAACATAACCGGGTTAATATCCAATCAATATTCGTATACCGACAATCATCAAAAGATGAATTGGGTAAAACAGATAGAACACCCATTTATTTCCTTTTCCCCTGCTTCCGTTATATTGACCCACTAATACTATGGCCAAATATGCGGTAATCTCCATTTGTGACGATAAAAGAAGAACCGTCACACTGGCAGCCGTCATCTTTTTCGGATCATTTTTAAAACAATACGCCGCTACAATTGCAAGTGCTCCTATAACACCATAATCCGGTTGAAGTCCATATACAACAAGTAAAATAATGATGCAAAGCGTCCCTACTACAACATATGAAGCACTTCCCTTTTGTGGTATTTTCCGAAACACATCAATGATTGTGATAAGAAGCAGTCCGAATGCAAGTGTGAAAAAAACATTTTGATAAGCAAACTCTATAATTTTACCCTTATTTAGCTGCTTTGTGGATATCGAAAAAACCAAATCAAACGGTATTTCAGATATCACCGCAAACAGAAGCAGACGCGCAAAATACTGTATTCGGTCATGACTGTACAAAAAACCTTGTATCAACAGGAAAATAAAAATAGGAAAAGCTATGCGACCAACCAATCGCATAGCATAATAAACAATCACAAGCGGTGTCAAACGCAAATTGTCCACTGTTCCATAACTTTCCGGATGCGCACTGATTATCGGCCCCAAAAGACCATACCCGATATGATCAATCATCATAATTAACATGGCAATCCATTTTAGCTTGTTTCCCGACATCAATTACTCTCCAAAATCTTCCAAAATTGAAGGAAGCATATATACCCTGTTAAACGGAAATGAGAAATAATAACCATCTGCAAAATCCTTTGCAGACTGCATCATTTCTTTTGCAATAGCAATTCCAATGGCCTCTCCTTCTTCCCTTGTTGCATCCTTATTATAACGTGCAACCACCTCATCGGTAACCGACACGCCTGCAATTTCGTTTTTCATAAAGCACGCATTTTTATAACTTACAAGCGGCATGATTCCGCACAAAATTCGCGCATTCGTCTGTTCCTTGATTGTGCGCAAACGACGTATATCCTCCTCGCAAAATACCGGCTGTGTCAAAAAGAACGATGCCCCCGCTTCCATTTTTCGTTTCACTCTTTTTATCTCGATATCCAAATTATGGCGGTTATGATTAATCGCTCCGCCATAAAACATCGGAGTATTTTCAAACATTTCCTCATTCATATCACGAAGCATCTGCATAAGTCCAACCGAATCAAACTGGAATACAGCCTTTGTACTCTGACGTACCATAGACGGAACCGGATCACCCGTCACCACCAAGAAGTTATGAATATCGTTAATATAAGAACCTAGCAATTGCGAACGAATCGCAATTGTATTTTTATCCCGACAGCATATGTGCGGCATGACTGTCATACCGGTTTTTCGATGCACCTTTTCTGCCATCAAAATCGAATCGATACGCGTGCGACCGGATGGGGAATCCGGGAACGTAAGCACATCGACTCCCATATCTGCCATAAGCTGTGCGGCTTCTAAAAGTTTGTCATCTCTCACATCAAGCGGCGGAGCAAGTTCAACTGCAAGCAGTTTTTTTGTTTTTTCCGAACCATCCCGACAATGGAAAAAGCTCTTATTGATCACAGACTTTTTTGTATTGCTTTCGCCGCAATCGAATGATACATGAGGGGTTTGCTTCAGTGAAATAACCTCGGACAACGCTTTGATAAAAGCCGGTGTTGTGCCGCAGCAGCCACCTATAATATCAACATTATGTCTGACCAAATCTTGCATTTTCTCCGCAAAATAAACCGGATTATCCGAAAAACAAATTCGATTTCGAATACGTTTCGGATATCCCGCATTTGGAAGTGCAATCCGAAATTTATCACTGGATGGAATATCCGCCATAATCTGTTCCATGTGTGCCGGTCCGACTCCGCAATTTAATCCGACAGCTGCAATTTCCTGCACTGCATTTGCCATAGATAACAGTTTCTTTGCCCGCAATCCGGCATTGCTGTATCCAAATTGGTTGACGGAAAATTGCACCATAACAAAGACATCTTCTTCGGCAACAATCCGGCGAATTGCAGGAAGGATATGCTCCATAGAAGAAAACGTCTCGAAATTAAGTATCGTAATACCTTCCTCTACAAAAACCTTTGCAATCCGATAATATTCTTCTTCAATCTCTGCACTCTCTTTTCCCTCTGAAAAAGGAATCGGCCCGATATCTCCGGCAATCCAAATCTTTTTCCCATGATTATTTTTTTCACATTCATGAATAGCTTGTTCTGCAATACGAACAGCCGCTAAAAGATTGTCCCGAACGACTGAAAAATCCACCCCGAAATACGCAGAGTTCGTAGCAAAGGTATTTGTTCGAAGCAAAGTTGCTCCGGCATCAATATAGGATTTGTGAACATCAAGTACACGTTCTGTGTGTAATGTGTTCGCAAGCTCCGGCGACTCTTCCGTCTGATATCGTTCCGCATAATAGGTTCCAAACGAACCATCTGTAAGAATCTTATGCTGTTTTATATAATCCCTAAAATTCATCGCATGTACCTTTCGCCCATGCACTTCCAACATCGCAACGCCCATGATGGTAGGTTTCTAATGTTTTCCCTTCAGCAACCGTATCCTCCACGTGAAGCTTAATACGACTTATGCCTGCCTCCATACGATCATCAAGTAATGTAACAATGTTTTCCACATCCTGGTAATGAACCATACTTATCACCTCTTCTCCGGTTATCTCTCAAACCTACTTTAACAAACGCAATACGCCCGGTACGCATTCGATATGTATTTTTCTCGTATCTGACAAATATTCTCCATCCGCATGCAACGTCATGGGTTCTGACAAAACAATATCCATAGTCTCATATGACTTTAACGAAAAACAACGTCTTTTTTTATGTTGCCCCAGCACGAGAAACGGAAGTTCAAAAAATGTCTGCCATGTCGGAATCCCATATGCTGTACAAAGAACAAGCTTACCATTATCCATCCTTGCTTCCGGTGCCATCGGCACGCCTCCACCTTCTGCACGCATATTCATAGATGCAGAAAAAATCAAACGATTGTATCCGACTGTATGTCGTTTATCGAAAATAATTTTTCCGCATGTAGTTCGCATCGATATGAGGGTGGATACCGTAATCATAAGATAGGCAAGCTTGCCTAACCCAAACTTATTGAGAACCTGTTTCAGCTTTGATTCATTTGTCTTTTTACATACAATCGCATCAAATCCAACCCCGGAGCTTATTGCAAAATATCGTGGTTTACTACAGCCTTCATAGGAAACAAGTCCTAAATCACAGACGGTTGTCTGTTTGCCATACACAATCGCCAAAAGATTTGCTTCTAAATCAAATGATATATTTGCCCCTTTCGCAAAATCATTTCCAGAGCCCGCCGGGATAATACCAAGCTTAACATGTTCAAAGTCAACAATCCCGTTTATTACCTCATTGATTGTTCCGTCTCCACCCAACACAGCGAGACGGATATCCTCATCCTTAAGTCCGGAAATCTGTCTTGCAAGTAAACGTGCATGTCCTGCATATTTTGTCCGAAACGCCTTGTATGGAACATTCCAGTCAGCAAGGTATTCGCGTACCTGCTTCCAAACCCAAAAGCTTTTTCCCGTTTTGGCGGTTGTATTTACAATAAAGTATATCATCCGTACTCCCTCCTAACACTCTTTTGTGATATAACAAGCACACCATTCCACATTCCTGAAACGGTGTGCTTGTTATATTATGCGCGAATTGCATGCTTAATGGCTGCCATTAATTCATCATAGGTTTCGTAAGCAGGCAACTCCGGATGATCCGCCTTAATCTGTTCCGTACTCTTAAAAAGGAACCCGGCCTTGCTCGCTTTAATCATTGCGAGGTCATTGTGACTGTCGCCGCTTGCAATTGTCTCGTAGCCAATCGACTGCAATGCGCGAACGGTCGTAAGCTTTGATTGCTCACAACGCATCTTAAAGCCTGTAATCTCTCCATCCGGTGCAACCTCCAAAGAATTACAGAAGATGGTCGGCCAACCAAGCTTTTCCATCAAAGGTGTTGCAAACTGCGTGAATGTATCACTGATAATAATGACCTGACAAATCGAGCGAAGCTCATCCAAAAACTCTTTTGCCCCCGGAATCGGGTCAATCTTCGCTATCGTCTCCTGAATCTCCTTCAGACCAAGGCCATGCTCCTTTAGGATTCCGAGC
The DNA here is from genome assembly GCA_030533235.1 of Eubacteriales bacterium. Classification (GTDB taxonomy): domain Bacteria; phylum Bacillota; class Clostridia; order Lachnospirales; family Lachnospiraceae; genus Coprococcus_C. Next base: position 28,098 of record JAUNJN010000015.1, read on the forward strand.
CTCCATTTCATAAGCTTGTCGTAATCCGGCTCATCTCGCGTAGTTCTCTTTAACTCCGGTATCCCGCTTGCCTCAGCAAATGCAATCCAAATTTCCGGAACCAGAACACCCTCTAAATCCAAACATGTAATAACCATTATTTTATCCTCCGAACGATATTAATCTTTCTTAAACAATCCGCCCAGCTTGTCTGCAACACCTGATAGCTTTCCTGCTGTAAGCTGTGCCTTTACACCACTAATTATTGCATCTAACTGACCGTCCGGAATATCGATTCCCGCAACAGATTCAATCGTTTTCTCCGGATCCTTCTGGAAGTTCTCAACCAGTTTTGGATCATTTTTTATCTTTGCAACAATCCCCGTAATCTTTTCTTTTACATCAAATCCCATCTTTTTTCCTCCTGTTTTTATTTATGATAAAGTTTCTTTGTTTCATACCGAGGCTCACACGTAAGGTGAACACCAAGATTACGGAATACGCCCTCGTCCACTGATGAAAGCAATACGCTGGAATGTACCTCACAGCCCGCAAGCTTTGGAAGCTGTTCCATGACTAGTTTTGCATCCTCCTGATTGGATGCACAAATAGAAAGTGCAATCAACATCTCATCTGTATGCAGTCTCGGATTATGATTACCCAGATGATTAATCTTGAGATCCTGAATCGGCTCCAATATACTAGGAGAAAGGAGTCTCGCCTCATCCGGCAATCCGGCTAACATCTTTAATGCGTTCAATAGAGCTGCTGACGATGCACCAAGTAATGCGGACGTCTTACCTGTAACGATTCGTCCGTCATTTAACTCAATAGCGACTGCAGGTCCTCCGGTTTGCTCTGCCTTATCAAGTGCTGCCTTAATAACCGGACGATCATCCAATGAAACACCTGCCTGCTCCATTAAAAGCTGCAGCTTATAAATTGCCTCGTCGGTAATCGCATTGCTTCCCTTGTGTCTGTCGCATAACGCAACACAGTATCGACGCACGATTTCCTCTCGTGATGCCTTCTTCGTTGCCTCATCATCGATAATACAGTTTCCCGCCATATTTACACCCATATCCGTCGGTGACTTATATGGCGAACTGCCGTAAATTCTCTGGAACATCGCATTTAAAACCGGGAAAATCTCAACATCACGGTTATAATTTACCGTTGTTTGTCCGTATGCCTCCAAGTGGAACGGATCAATCATATTGACATCATTTAAGTCTGCTGTAGCCGCCTCATACGCCAAATTGACCGGATGCTTAAGCGGAATGTTCCAAATCGGAAACGTCTCAAATTTAGCATAACCTGCATTAACACCTCGCTTATGCTCATGATAAAGTTGCGAAAGACAGGTCGCCATCTTTCCGCTACCCGGTCCCGGTGCCGTAACAACAACCAAGGAGCGAGATGTCTCAATATAATCATTTTTGCCGTAGCCTTCATCACTGACAATCTTTGCAATATTAGACGGATACCCCTCGATGCGGTAATGCCTGAATACGCGAAGTCCAAGACTCTCCAGCTTTTTCTCATACTGTAAGACGCTTTCCTGCTCAACAAACTGTGTTAAAACAACGCTCCCGACATACAATCCATAGCTTCGAAATGCATCAATCAATCGGAGCACATCCAAATCGTACGTAATACTAAGATCACCACGCACTTTATTTTTTACGATATCATTGGAATTGATTGCGATTACAATCTCTGCATCATCTGCAAGCTGACGAAGCATCCGGATCTTACTGTCCGGCTGAAAACCCGGCAATACACGTGACGCATGAAAATCATCAAACAGCTTACCGCCAAATTCCAAATAAAGCTTGCCGCCAAATTGGGCAATTCGCTCCTTAATATGTGCCGATTGCATTTCCAGATATTTATCGTTATCAAACCCTTGTCTAATCATTTGTTACCTCCAAACAGCGTCTGTTATACTCATAAAAAATCACTTTCAATTATATACGTTTCCACTTCCATCGTCAATCACGTTGTCCGAAACCGTTCTATTTTTCTACGCACAATTATAAAGCAAATTACATGTGCAATCGTTGTTACAATCCAGCTCGCCGGATATGTCAAATAAAGTGATGTAAGTGTATGAAATTTATCTATACGGAAAAATGTAAATATCCAAAGCAAGCGTAAGCCACATGCACCAATCAATGATACAATTGTCGGCATCACCGAATATCCGAGTCCGCGCAACGATCCTACCATAACATCCATCATTCCGCAAAGTGCATAGGTGGTACAAATAACCATAATACGTTTCATACCTGCATCTTCGACTGCAGCACTCTGGGTAAATATCGATAACAAAGGTCTTCCAAACAATGCCGCGAGATTACCGAGTGCAAAACCTGCCACAAATACACAGGTTTCTGCCCAAATAAAAATTTTGTTGATACGGTCGAGTTTTCCGGCACCGACATTCTGACTTGTAAAGGATATCGTTGCTTGATGAAATGCATTCATCGATACATATACAAAGCCCTCGATATTTTGTGCCGCTGAATTACCGGCTACGACAATTCTGCCAAACGAATTTACGGATGCCTGGATAATGACATTGGATATCGAGAATATAATGCCCTGAAAACTGGCAGGTAAACCAATCTGTATTATTTTAACAAATCGTTTCTTATATATTCGAAGCTTACGCAGATAAAGCTTTGTCGCACCATTGTCTTTCATCATACATCGAAGAATCAATACTGCGGAAATACACTGTGAAATTACAGTTGCAAGTCCGACACCTGCAACACTCATTCGAAATACAATAACAAATAAAAGATTCAGCAGAAAATTCACAATCCCCGCAAACGACAAATAATAAAGAGGCCGTTTTGTATCTCCGATTGCACGCAGAATCGCACTGCCAAAATTGTATACCATCATCGCCGTCATACCAAGAAAATAGATTCGAAGATAGGTGGTTGCAAGCGGAAGCACCTCCTCCGGTGTCTGCATCCATATCAAAATTTGTCTTGCACCAAAACAGCCAATCAGAGTAAGAATCATACCGCTAATAAGTGCAAGCAGCATTGCCGTATGCACCGTTTCCGATGTTTCCTTTTCCTCTTTTGCACCATAAAATCTTGCTACCAATACGTTGGCACCGATTGACAGTCCCAGAAAAAAATTAGTAAGCAAATTAATTAAAGCAGTGTTTGAACCCACTGCCGCAAGCGCATCGTCTCCTGCAAACTTACCGACTACAATAATATCGGCAGCATTAAACAAAAGCTGCAAAATACTTGAACACATCAGCGGAATTGTAAACGCTAAAAGCTTTGGCAAAATCGGTCCATTGCACATATCGATTTCATATTTTTTTGTCCTTTTCATGCATCATCAGCTCCTCATATACTCCGACATCATACATACGCCTGCCGCCCCATTTAACACGCATAATTCGATGTTCTCCTCGTGGATGCCCCCCAATGCATAAACCGGTATTTGCACACTGTATGACACTTCGCGTAAAAAGTCAAGCCCTTTCGCCTTGACACCCGGCTTACACGTTGTCTCAAAAATCGGGCTTGTCGTTACATAAGCAGCACCTTTTTTTTCTGCAATTTGTGCTTCCGAAACCGTGTGCGTTGACACACCGATTTCATCAAAGCAAGACTTTTCCTCCTCGGACATCTCCAGAAACTTTGTAAACGGCACATGAATATAGTTATGTCCAAGCAACTTTGCCGCATCAACAAACGTATGCAAAATGCATCGCACATCATATTGTTTGCATAGTGCAATTACCGAACCGGCAAGTGCCTGATATTCCTCTTGCGATAAGTCCTTTTCCCGCAAAATAATGCAATCCGGATGCATCCTGCTTTCATCCTCAAAAACATGCTTCAACTGTGAAAGGAGCGCATCAAAGGGCGCTCCATCCGTAGAAACCAATAATCGATTTGTAATACAAATTCGTTTATACGTACACATAATCATTCAAAACCGGTTGTAAGCCCACGCTTGCAACATCCTTGTACATCTCCTCAAAGCTTCTTGCATCGCAGATTTCAAATTGCTCATCTCCGGCATCCTTATCCTCTTTTCCTGAATATTTACTCTCATGGTCTCCAATCCCGGTTGATACTCCGGCAGATACCTTTGTTGCTGCAATCTTTACAATACCATCGCGGAATGTCTTACTCTCTCTTGACGAAACTGTAATTCCGACAAACGGAAGAAAAATTCGATATGCACAAAGCACCTGGCACAATTGTCTTTCATGCACATCAAGCGGATTGATTTTATCATTATTAATGATAGGACGAAGTCTCGGACAAGACAACGAATATTCGACATGCGGATATTTTCTCTGCAAGTAATATACATGCAGTGCACTTGCAAGTGCATCCTTGCGAAAATCCGCAAGTCCAAGCAATGCAGAGAACGCGACACCGCGCATGCCACCCATAATTGCACGTTCCTGGGCGTCAAAACGATATGGAAAAACGCGCTTATGTCCCATCAAATGAAGTGTCTCATACTTGTCGGAATCATAGGTTTCCTGAAATACCGTCACATAATCCGCACCGCATTCATGTAAATATTGATATTCATCCACATTAACCGGATAGATTTCCAATCCGATATTTCGAAAATATCGTTTTGCAAGCTTACAAGCTTCCCCGATATATTTCACATCACTCATACTGCGGCTTTCGCCTGTTAACATAAGTATTTCCTCAATACCGGAATCCGCAATAACCTTCATCTCTCGCTCAATTTCTTCAAATGAAAGCTTTTTACGATTGATATCGTTGTAACAGTTAAATCCGCAGTACACACAATAGTTTTCACAATAGTTCGCAATGTAGAGCGGAGTAAAAATATAAACCGTGTTTCCGAAATGCTTACTTGTCTCAATCTTAGCCTTTTGTGCCATCTGCTCTAAGAAAGGCTCTGCTGCCGGTGAGAGAAACGCCTTAAAATCTTCCACATCAATCGATTCTTTTGCAAGTGCAAAACGCACATCCTCCGCAGTGTATTTTTCATACTCGTAGGAATTCATTTCTCCCAGCACCTTATCGTATATATCCGAGGTAATAACCTGCATTCCCTTCATATATTCCATATGATCCGTACGTGATGCGGGGTCAGTTTCCAAACGGTGTTTTCTCTCAAGGCAATCCTTTGACAACTTGTTCGAATCAACAAAAAATTGATTTTGTCCCACGACATTTCACCTCTAATCTCTTAAAAATCCCGTAAGCGGATCGGATGCCTCCGCGCCACGCTCAAGCACACGACCAAGCCCTGCAAGATAAGCCATACGCCCGGCTTCGATTGCTGACTTAAATGCACCTGCCATGGCAGGAATATCTCTTGCAGTTGCAATTGCTGTATTAGCCATAATCGCCGCCGCACCCATTTCCATCGCTTCACATGCCTGTGATGGCTTACCGATACCTGCATCCACAATTACCGGTACATCCAGTTCATCAATAAGGATACCGATAAATTCCTTTGTCGCAAGACCTTTATTCGAACCAATCGGAGATGCAAGAGGCATCACACATGCGGCACCTGCCGCAACAAGCTCACGCGCAATATACAAATCCGGATACATATATGGCATAACCACAAAGCCTTCGCTTGCAAGAATTTCAGTTGCCCTTACTGTCTCTGCATTATCCGGAAGCAAATATTTACTATCCCGCATAATTTCAATCTTGACAAAATTTCCACATCCGAGTTCTCTTGCCATACGTGCAATGCGCACCGCTTCCTTTGCATCTCTCGCACCGGATGTATTCGGAAGCAAGGTTACATTTTTTGGAATATAATCTAATATATTTTCTGTTGTCTTTGTATTTGTACGTCGCACTGCAAGTGTAATAATTTCTGCTCCTGCCTGCTCAACTGCAGCCCGGATCAGTTCCAATGAATACTTACCCGAACCTAAAATAAATCTCGAATGAAACTCCTTTCCGCCTAATACAAATGAGTCCTGATTCATATGTTTCACTCTTATCCTTTCTATCATAAATTCTTCACAATAAGCTCCACAATCGTATTTGCCTGATGTGCAGCACAAATCATAACACGTGGTGCCATCAATCCATAATCTGCGGTAATTTCAGACTGCCTGTCCCCGCACAAGTAATAATGACTCGTCACCCTTTTTGTCATAATGGAATTCCCGCTGTGATAGCCGGCCATACCGGATGCCCCAACGAGGTATTTATCCGGCATATGCTCTAATACATAATTTGTCAGCATCGCTTTTTGCTCTGCCACATCAAACGCCTCGCACACAAACAATGCATCACCAAGAAGTCTTTCACAATTATCCTCTGTGACACGTTCACAGGATACCACGATGTCAATATAAGGTGAAAATCTCTTAATTTCTTCTGTCAAGGCAAGCGGTTTTGGCATTCCAAGCTGCGTGAGCGCATACTGCTGCCGATTGATATTTTGTAAATCCACGCAATCAAAATCAATCAAATGTAAATGTCCGACACCGGTTCTTGCAAGCGCAATTGCTATGGCTGATCCTAATCCACCCAATCCGCAAATTGCAACATGTGCCCTTCGAAGCTTATCCTGAACCGCTTTTGTATGTCGAAATTCTAATGCTTGTCTGATATCATCTTCTGTCGGCATGCTGTTTATCATGATCAACCGCCTCCTACAAAGCTTACAATTTCTACCACATCACCGGAGTGCAGGATAAACGATTCATAATTTGCCTTCGGCACAATTTCTTCATTGCATTCTACTACGATTCGCTCCATCCGATAGCCTTCCTGTTTCAGATAATCCGCCACAGAAATATCATCAATTTGTACTGATTCACCATTTATCTTTATCATGAAGTACCCTCCATTCAAGCCTATTTTCTGTTTATTCTACACAAATTATTATCGATTATCAACACGAGTTTCTTTCGATAACATTACTGTTCCTTTATGGATTGATATTCTGCACATGCATGTCGGAAAAACTCATTTAAGACTGTTCCGTTTTGTGCCTCGTCATCAAATGCAAAATAACAAACCGAATAATCCCGATCAATCATATTCACGATAAACTGAATGTGAATCTTTCTCCGAACACCCAAATAGTACGCTTCCCCGTTAAACTCCACAATGTCCTCTTTTTGCGTCGAAGTAAATGCAGACCATCCGGCGGAAATACAATATGCATCTAACACTTCTCCAAAGTTTGCTGTCTCATTCTGAAAAATTTGCTGTTCCTTCATGAAATCCACACGTTCATCCGGGAGACTCGGCACTTCTTTTCCGATATTAGCTTCCCCGATTCCCGCAATACATAATGCCAGCGTAACAATGATTCCGATCAGCTTTTCATAAGTTTTTTCCTCAAAATTTTCCCATTTTTTGATATTTACAACAAATGTTAATATTCCTCCGATGATGGCTCCTCCGATATGTCCGTAAATATCAACATTCCCATCTCTGGATAGCAACGCAAATATTACAACGAGAACAAGTGCCGTAAGTACATGCTTTTGTTCCGCCTTTTTTTCACCTTTTACCGTAAGAAATACCATGGCGCACGTCATACCGAATACAGCCGCCGATGCCCCCGCGGCAAAACGCATTCTATCCGGATGAAGCATATGAGACACCATCATGGAAATAAATCCACCACCGATTCCGGAACCAAAATATATGATTGCCGTACGTAGTGAACCAAGTTTTTTCTCAACCTCGCTTCCGATAATCCACATGCCAACCATATTGCTCAGCAAGTGTTCGAAATTCACATGTAAAAACATATAAGACAAAAGTCTTCCGTATTCTTTATTGCGGATAATATGCTCGTAATTTACACCACCTGCTTCAAAACGATTATCCATATTAATCGCTAATAATCCCGCTATTACATTTGCCGCAATAATCATGATTGTGACAAACATAAAATGTGGTGTCTGCGACTTCGTTCTTTGATTTGTCGCCTGCGGTATCACATATACATCCTGCTCCAAATCACGAAATAACTCCCCCGTATAATAATTTTCATTTTCCTTAAAATTCATGTTATTCTCCCAAAAAAGCTTTCCTGATTCCGATATTAGAATCCCAAATCCTCATTAACCAAAATCACTTTGATTCTCCCCTTATGTCTGCTGTATCTTGTTGTAAGAATCTGACAGCATATACACTGTTCAAGCTGGCAGTCCATGCACTTTCCAAGCTTTGCACACGGGGTATCCAACCCGAATCTCTGTGCGTTAATCGGTGCCGCGATATACTTTGCACGCTGATATGCGTCCTCCTTTGTACGAACTACTTTATTCATACCGACAATCATAAGAACATGCTCCGGGCCATAGCAAATCGCAGCAACACGATTTGAATTGCCGTCGATATTGACGATTACTCCATCCTCGCTCATCGCATTCGCGCTACTGATAAAATAATCGCATTCACTCATAATCATTTTCTCAAGACGCTTTTTTTCCTCCGGTGTAGGTGCACCTTCTCGATCAAGCACCTTGTATTCTCCGTTTCGAATTGCTTCAATCAATCCGATTTCATGCGCACTCATAACACCACCCCAACCAACACTGGCCCCCTTGGGGATAATGTCAAGTGCAAGCTTTAATGCATCCTCCTTTGTTTCCGCAAAATATGCTTCCATGTTACGATTGTTCAATGCATTTATTATCTGTGGTGCCAGTTTCCGATTCCGCACCTTTTCAATTTCCATCATAGCAACTCCTCCTTATTGCGCTTTGATTGCATATCGAAGCTTTGTAGATTTCGCACGTGGATTTCGAATACATTCTTCCTTTCCCGGTCGAATGACCTCCTCCGATATCTCACAAAATACGCCCTCTTTTTTTAATTGCTTAAACATCTTTTTAACCAACCGGTCCTCTCCGGAATGAAAAGTTAATATCGCAACTCTTGCTCCCGGATTCAGTACGCTCGGTAATTTTTCCAAGAAGGTATACAATACCTCAAGCTCACTGTTTACATCGATTCGAAGTGCCTGAAACACACGCGCGCATGACTTTTTGACAGCCTCCCTTCGTTCCGTATCCGGCACACATCGAAGTGCTTCAATAATCGCCTGTCGTAACTCTCCCGTTGTGTGAATCGGCGTTCCCTTTCGTTTTTTTTCAAACACAACTCTTGCAATTTCTTCTGCATATGGTTCATCAGAGTTGTCAATCAGCATTCCAATGAACTCATCCTCCGAAATAGAGTTTAATCGTTGTGCAGCACTTTCACCATGCTCCGGATCCAGGCGCAAATCAAGCGGTGCATCTGTTTTGTATGAAAACCCTCTCGCTGGATTATCAATCTGCATGGACGAAACACCCAAATCAGCCAGACAAAAATCAAATCTGCCAACCGTCGATGCAACATCATCAATATTTGCAAAATTGGTTTTTATAATCGTTAAAATATCATCCCCGTATCCGGCCTTACGCAAGCGTTCTTCCGTTTTCAAAATTTCAATCGGGTCGACATCCAGACTGTACAAATGTCCTTTTCCATCAAGTCGATCGAGCATTGCCCTCGTATGACCGCCATATCCGAGTGTCGCATCCAGACCTATCTCTCCCGGTACAATCTTAAGAACATCCATGATTTCATTTACCATAATTGATAAATGCATTCCTGCCGGAGTTCCTCCCTTTCGAATTACCTTTTCAACCGTATCTGCATATTTTTCCGGATTTGCCTCTTTGTATTTCTCATCAAACCTTTTTGGATGTGTACCGGAATATCGTTTCCGTCTAACATGTGGTGTCATATTCTTCCTCTTCGTCCGACCGGACCGCTTCCATTTTTTCTCTGGTTTTAATAAGTGCTTCCAGGATTTTCGGCGAGAAAATACCACACTTTCCCTGCAAAATCATCTCATATGCAACATCCTTGGAATACGCCTCCTTATAGCAACGTTCTCCGACCAACGCATCATATACATCTGCCAGTGATACGAGCTGTGCGGCAATCGGAATATTGTCTCCGGTCAACCCCTCCGGATACCCTCTTCCGTCAAATCTTTCATGATGATACTTACAAATTTCGTGACAATACTTGTCATAATCTTTTCCCCATGCATCCTTGATATTATCCAATATTTCACAGCCTCTGGACGTATGCGATTTCATGTAATCGTACTCATCGTCGGTAAGCTTTCCCGGTTTTAGTAATATTTCATCCGGAATCGTGATTTTTCCGATATCATGCAACGCACTTGCATTGACAATCACCTCAATTTTACTTTCCGTCAATCCGTATTCCGGATAGTCCTCTCTGATTTGTCTTGCCAAAATGCCCGTGTATGCTTTTATATGTCGAATATGTTCACTGCTTTCCAGGTTTCGGCATTCAACAACCGTTCCCAAAATATCAATAATATTTTGATTACTCTTTTTCAGTTCCTTTGCCTGTCCCTGCATCAACGTATACTGTGACCGAAGCTGTTCCGTCTGAATACGCACCTTTTCCTCAAGATCGCTATTGCGGAAATAAGCCTCCGATAAGTTCTTCACACGGTTTCGAATGAGTTTATCTATAAACGGAATATACAAAAAATCGTGAATTCCATTGTCGAGATAATTTATGTATTTTTCAGCATCCTCCGACCTGACAATTGCAAGCACGGGCATACACTTCCACTTATCCGTCGTTCGTTGTTTCCAAATCTCCGGATTCTGTTCCTGCTGAAGCATATCAACATGGATAATCACAAGCGCCAGGTCATCCTGATTTTTTTCAAATAATTCAACAGCCTCATCTATATTTCCGGCTGTTAATATTGTGAATTCATCTGCGAGTATATCCGATAGCGCCTGACAATTTTCAACGCATTCGTCTGCAATCATTATTGTTTTTTTCATATGTCTCATCCCCCTGCGCTAATGTTGATATACACTGATTCGCTTATTGATTCGTTTTAAGGTGACATTTTTCGATGCACGGGAAACCCATCTTACATCATCAATCTTCACATTCACATTCTCAAAAATGTCGCCCAATACACAAATACCCGCGTATCGAATTTGTGTCATACGGTTCTTAAGCTGCTGTTGCTTTTCTGTCATATGTTCCAGTTGCTTATTCTTTGTAAATATCGCACTTCCGATTTTCAAGAAAATCTCCTGTGTATTACGAACCTCCGGAGGATATTTATCAATAATTTCCAACTGCGCGCTTTTCAACCGCTCCAAGTCCTCCAGTATCTTATCGGTTTCCTCTTTTATTTTATCTAATTCTCTCTGCACCTCAGCCTCAATACCAATTGATACCGCAGTCACAATTCCGGCACGATTTCCAAGATTTTGAACAATCATTCCCTCCTGGGCTGTACACGAACCGCCAATCAGACTTCCGTTTTCTCCGATTAATACAACTCTTCCCTCCGTCACGATATCGCTGTTCATACAGTAATCTGCCTGTAATCTTTGACCTGCAAAAATATTTGCCGATTCAAAATATTTTGCAAGCACAGCCTTTTTTGCATGAATGCATCCGGTATTCGATGCATTCACTCCCTGCTTTATAATAATACTTCCTCCGCTTTTTATTGTTGCGGTCTCAACATATCCTTCAATAATGATATCATCACTTGCCTCCAGGCATGTTCCGTTTCCAACAGGTCCTTTTACAATAACCATACCGTCAAAATAAAGATTCCCCTGTGTAGATGTAACACCTTTTAATTCATGAATATCCGTGACGAAGATTCCATCTTCGTTGAATGTGATTTTCCCGTCCTGCGCAGCAAAATATGTCTGTCCATCTGCATCAAATGTAAATCCGCGCCCTTTCAGAATCGGAAGCTCTTTACCCTTGCGTGCCGGAACCGTTGCACCGGAAACCGCAACCCCACTGACCCCCTCTGTCGGACTATGGTAAACTGCAAGCTTTTGTCCCTTCTTTACAGTTTCATACCATTCCAGGTTTTGAAGATCCAATGCTTTGTCCGGTAACTGCTTGTCATCATTTGAGATATCTGTTCGGAAAAAGTACTCATAATATCCATCCGCTCCATGCTGCGGTCTTACACCTTTTGCAACCATAACCTTCTTTTCACGAATTTTGTTTTTGGAGATTGCTTCAATCTTATCTGACATAATTCCATTTCGAATTCCTTTGATATAAAGCGTTTTCAGGATATCTGCCTGTTCCCAATCATTCATCTGTTTCGTCATATCAATGTAGGCCTCCATGCCATCCTCACTGATATGCACCTCTAAATCATTCAATTTTCTCGCATTTTGGAAAGTTTCAACCGTTTCATTGCTCTCCTCAGGCTTCTCCTCAACAACCTCTTGTGCACCCTCTTCGACAAGGCGTATGCGAATTGACCGCATCTCTTTTGCAGTGTACATAAAGCGTCTGTAAGCATCAACATTCACACCGGCTTCCAGGCCAAGACGTATTTCCTGCATCTGCTCGTCCGAATACAATCGATTACTGTATTTTGTAATATCAACTCGATGTTCAATACCGAGTCTTAGCTGCTGCATCTGCTTCCAGCTATAATAAATTTTTGCATATAAGGATACATCGATGCCTTCTTCCAAACCAAGCACAATTTCCTTAATCGCTCTTTGGCGGAATTCCGGGGTGATATAATCCTGTACACGAATACCTTTTTCCAACGCCTGTCTGATTTCATCCAGCTGCTGATCATCGTATCCTTCCTTGATCTCGTCCAAGATGCTTACTTTGGAAATAAAAGCTAAACGAATCTGACGGATTTTACCCGGTTCCATATGTGTAAAACTGGTAAGGTCAATATTAATTTCCAAGCCCTTACGTAGCTCTCTCATAATTCGAAAATCCATATCAGGATCCATGTACTTTGTAACATCCAGATTGCGTTCCAAACCCTTGCGGATTTCCTCCATCTGAAACCAATCATATTCTGTTTTTGCATATAAGGATACATCAACACCTGACAGTAAGCCCTGTAAAATCTGATTCATCTGCAAAGAAAAAAATGCGGGATTCTCATATACTGATACATCGACCCCCTTTTTTCTTCCTTCCATCAGGCACTCAATCTGATTTCGATTATATCCCTGACTCAAATAATTCTTTCGTATTTCCCCCGATGTTGTCTGTTTCATCATTTCACCTCATTATATAAACTACAGCGTTTCGACTACAAAATTTGATTACACAAAACTCCGACATTAATTATATCATGTTTTTTATTATAGATATAGTATTATTTTTTTACAGTCTGCTGCATAGAATCGTTACAACTTTATCATACTATAGCAAGAGCTGTAATCAGATTGTACAGTTAGAATGGAGGAACAATTATGAGTCATTTATCTGAAAAAGAATTATCTGCAATCAACGAATTATTAAGCGGAGAAGAACTTCTTGTCAAGAAATTTCATATGCTTGCAGACCAGACAACAGATCCGGAAATCAAATCATCCTTAGAGGCGATTGCGGATAAACACCAGGGACATTTTAATACGTTATATTCGCATTTAAACTAGGAAAGTGAGGAAATTTTGATGAATTCAAATTACACCGAAAAAGAAATATTGGGCGATGCATTGACATCACAAAAAACATGCACCAATCACTACAACCTTTATTCCAATGAATGTGTGCATAATGATTTAAGAAATACGATGTTGGATTTGCTAAGCAAAGAGCATGACATTCAAAATGATGTATTTAACATGATGCATGATCGTGGTTTCTATCCGACACCCGCAGCCGAAGCTAAAAAGGTTGAGGAAGCAAAAACAAAATATGCGGGCAGTGTAAAACGTTAACATTATCTCCGTCATATGCGCAGACGCATCCTGACATGTAAAAAAGCTCCTCCGTCGATACAAGCTTGGTATCACCGGAAGAGCTTTTTTTGTACAGCAAATTATTGCTTTGACCTTAATGTTGTATTAATTTCTTCCAAAATCCGGTTTTTGTTCAGGGGCTTCAAAATATAGCCGGCCGGATGTTGCGATAATACCTCCATAATTTTTTCCTTATCCGAAACGCCCGTTAGAAACAACACCGGAATCTTTGCTGTCACATCCACTGATTTTAACGTTTGAAATACTTGCAAACCGTTCATTTGGGGCATTTCATAATCCAGAAGGATTAAATCCACATGCTCCTGACGAACAATTTCAAGCGCCTTTTCTCCTGTTGTGGCACACAAAAGTTTAAAACAATCACCTATCATTTCGCGAATATTCCGAAGAACAAGTGTACTGTCATCCACCACGAGTATCGTTTGTTGCTTCAATTTCGATTCATCCGCTCCTCCGTACTCTGCCAAAACAGACTGACAACGAAGCATAAGAACCACATTTTTAATCGGTCTTTCAAGAAAATAAAAATATTTTCCATCACAGTATTGTCTGAAATAATACCATTCATCTTCGGAGCAGATGGTAAGCACCGGAAGTTTCGGCCAATTACGTGAGATTTCCGAAAATATCTCGGCATCAATCTCTCCGTTGGTATTCTGATACATAATCATCATATCCGGTTTGATAATTCCAATCATAGAAGCGATCATCTCATACTGCGTAGAACATATTTGAACCTGATATCTCTGTTTCAAACACTCATGAATCCAATGCAATTCCCCGCATACCTTTCCAACCAGTAATATTTTCTTCACCAGACGTCCTCCCTTTCTATTGCTTTATCGTAATCTGTAATGCATGTATCCCTGCAACACATGCATCATAATCAATATCAAACACGGCGGTTTTGATTTTTTCCATCGCCTCTTGCTGCTCTGTCGGAAAATCATAAATCTCTAATGCATCCGCAATTGCTTCCATAGAATCAAGATCACAAGTGTTCGCCGCACTTTCTAAAAGCGTCAGATATTCCTTTACCATCTGATAGTCCACCGGGATTTTCTCCTTCCCGGCCGGCAAAAATTGAGCGGTAGCATCCAAAATATCCTGCCACTCCTCAAGGAAAACCGGTGTAATTGCTTTAATTACGTCAATTTTCTTATCCTTTTGCCGCAGACTCAAGATATTTTGCCAATTCGGATAACGCAATGGCACCAATCATGGCGGCACTTGTCTTCATGCTATGAACCTGAATACGATATAACCGGATTGCTTCCTCTTCGTCCATGTCCTCAGCCGCAAACAGGCTGTCATAATAATCGTTAAGTCTCTGCTTATCCTTTCGCCCCTGCAATGTAAAGTCCGCAACCGTCGCAACTAACACATTATGATTCTGTAACAATTCCAATGCCATATCCCATCGAATTCCTTGAATCGCAGGCAGGAGTTCCTTAGTATCGTCCGATATTACTACTTCATGTAAGCCTTGTTCCATCATTTCATCCGGAAGCATAGATACAATCATTTTCTCCAGGTTGTCCGGATTGATCGGCTTTGGAAGAAATGCCTGAAAGCCCTCTGCCTGATAATACTCCTTTGATTTTGCATTTACGTTTGCCGTCAAAGCAACGACAGGCGTGTGTGTATTCGGATGATTGGTCATTTCCTTGATTCGGTGCAAGGTTTCAACGCCATCCACATCCGGCATCATATGATCCAAGAAGATCAAATCATACTTTTGTGTCTTGATTTTTTCCAGACAGTCATATCCGCCGACTGCCTCTGTTATTTGAACCTTTGTCTGTTTTAACAAGCTCAGGAAAACCTTGCGATTCATCGAATTATCATCCACCAACAAAATCTTTACAGTTGGCGCAACAAAAGAAGCCTGATATCCCTCTTTTTCGGTTCGAATCCGTATTCTCTTTTCCAGATTTCCCAAAGCCTCGGAATTTACAATATGCTGCTTAATTACGAAATAAAAATCGGAACCTTTTCCATAGACACTATTAACCTGAAGTTTACTGTTCATTAATTCCAAGAGCTGAGAGGTAATACTAAGTCCAAGTCCTGTTCCCTCGACATTGCGCACACGATAATCATTGATTCTGATAAACTCCTCACAAAGCTTTTGCAAATCCTCCTTCTGAATTCCGATGCCGGTATCCTTTACATGAAAGCTAAGCTGTACATCCTCTCCGATTACTTTTCCTTTTACGACTAATGATACAGAACCATTTTCCGTATACTTAACCGCATTGTTTAACAAATTGACAAGTATCTGACGAAGCCTTATATCATCCCCGAATAATACAGACGGAATGCCTTCATCGACGGACAGGGTAAATGCCAGTTTTTTTGCTCTTGCCTTTGGCGTGAGCATGTTAATGACATCCCGAATCATCCCTCCGAAATCATATTCAGCCTCTACCAACTCCATTTTCCCAAATTCAATTTTTGATAAATCTAAAATATCGTTTACAAGGACAAGCAAACTCTGACTGGCATTTTGAATATCCATGGCATAGTCGCGGATTGCCGTATTTTCACATTCCCTCAATATCATTGTATTCAATCCGATTACCGTATTAATCGGAGTACGAATCTCATGTGATACATTTGCAAGAAACTTTGTTTTCGCCTCCCCCGCCATAATCGCTTCCTGCTTTTCACGATAAGTTCTTCCAACCGTATCAAGCGTTTCTCCAACCGCAAAGATAAACAAAACTACAAGTCCAAAGGCAAGTGTTGCTCCATAGAAAATATTTGTAGTTTGAAAATACGAAATAAACTGAAGCACTGCCGACGCCGATACGCAAAGCATACCAATGGCAACATATCGATATTGCTTTACATAATGCCGAATGATATCCATAATAATGGTAGCAACCAAAAAGAAGATGGACGTTACACATATAATCGCCATAAATCCTATGGTATTTGTATAGTCGACAATGTGCATATTATGCAATGCCGTACATGCAATATAGTCCGCTATACAAATTATTTCCAATGTAAGATACATTTTATGATATCGCTTGTGCTGAATACGATCCACATAAATCATAAACGGTATCGGAAGCAACATAATCATAAGAAATGCCATATCATTTACAATGGAAAGATTTCTGAAAATTAGCTGGTTTAAATCGGAGTTTGCCACCTCCCAGCAGCCGGCAAGAAATAACGCGATAGCCAAATATTGCAAATCAAGCGAGACATGACGCGTAATATGAACAATCAGCGTTATTAAAATTGTTATGCTACTATTACTTTGGCTATTAAATATCGCAACTTATACTATGATTTTTTGATTGTTTC